>CAYUHN010000129.1:0-9078 GCA_964444495.1 uncultured Roseibacillus sp.
AACCGCTCCCAAGCTGACTACTCAGAACCTCTTCAACTGCAGATTCTAGGATCAAATGGTGACAGAAAGGATGACCGTTTTTTGGTGCGCCACGTTTGACGTTGAGTGGAGCGAAGGGGAGTCAGCTTTGGGGGAGAGGTTCCAAAGTGAGTTTTCTCCGAAAGGATTTCCCGATGGGCCGCGTTGCTCATCGGTCATTGTTCTCAAACAACTCCCTTTTAGTCTTGCCCTTAGAAAATTCTCTCTCGGCGATAAATGAACAAACCAAGCTCTTGAGCTTGGTTTGTTTAACTGATTTAGGAGTCCATCCAGAACTCGTTTGTAGGCAGAGGCCTTTCGTTATCAATCGCGTGAAGCGATCATTTTTCCAAAGAAGGCCAAAGTGACGACAAGGAAGAGAAGAACTGGAATGGCAAAGGGGAAAGAGAGATAGGAATCAGCTTTGGGAATGGATCCTTCGGCGGGTGGCTTCGGTACTAGAGCCTTTGGCTCTGGCTCTGGATCTTTTTGAGTCGGATCGACTAGATCGGCGACGGTCAACATGGATTTTGGCGGGCTCGTGATCTCTACCTCGCGGAATTTTGCCACTTCAGCAGGATCGATTGCCGAGGCCTCGTTTCCAAACGAATTTCGGACGTAGGTTAGGACTGCGGCAATTTGCTCATCAGTCTGGTAGGCAAGGGCCGCCATTGGAGTCAAAGGTTCGTAAAGCTGTCCATCAACGGTAATTGGTCCTGTGAGGCCGCGGAGCTGGATGCGAATCAGATTTTCAGCTGGTCCATTAACCCACTCGGAATTAGCAAGAGGAGGACTTTTTAAGGCTTCCACACCTTCACCATTAGGACCATGGCAGCTTGCACAGGTGAGATATTGCGCTTTGCCTATCTCCCAGATCTCGGGAGTGACGCCTGCTGGAATTCCTTCGGCTTCGGTCTCTTCAGCAGTATTTTCTTCCTCGTTCATTGGCTTTCAGTTGTGAAACTTCGACGCACAAATGCCGTTATTTGTTCTAAGGAGCAAGCGAAAACTGGTCTTCGGAGGTCTCCTCCAGTGTCAGAAGATAGGCTAGGAGGTCGCGAATTTTCTCTTGGGTGAGGCTGTGCTGAGTTGGCGGCATGGGAGAGGAAGGTTCGCTCACTTCGGTAATCCATTGCTTTTGGATTTCGAGCAGTTCGCCGTTTTTGTGGAGGGTGACATTGAGTTCGTTCTCGGAAACTACTTGGCCCGTGATTTCTTCTCCATCTGTCAGAGTGAGTGTGGAGAGAGCATAACCAGGGCGAAAGCGAGCAGAGGGATCAACTAGGGATTCCAAAATATGCCTTGCTCCTCTTTTAGCCACATTTTCTAGAGAAGGGGCCAAGGCGCGGGTGGAACCTGAACTGGAATCGGACATGTGGCAGCTAGTGCAGCGAGCTACGGGGTGTTCGAAAAAGATTTTTCGTCCTCTTTCAGAGTCTCCCCCTGAGAGAGCAGTTAGGAATGGAGCCAGATGATCATCGTTATGGTATTCCTCATAAGAATGAAGGGCTTCTTTGACGGCCTCGTGGGGATTGAGTTGGGCAGCCATTGTCATTTCGAGCTCAATTGCGCGGTCCACTTGGTCTCCAGCAAGAAGGCGATCAAAGTAAGAAACGATAAGGTGAGGGACCTCAGGATGGGGGTTGGTCGCAAGTTGAAGGGTAGCGCCTTGTCTAATAAACGCGTTGGAGCTATTGAGAGCTTGTGAGAGTAGAGTGAAGGAGTGTTCTGGATCGTATTTCGAAAGAAGAGCTAGGGCTTTCAGTTTGAGGGTGGGAGGGTTTCCCTCTGAGGAGCCTTCTAGAATTTTGAGGAGCAAAGGATGAATGGGGAATTCGCTCTCCTCCGCCTGGGATAGCTGTTCGAGGGCTTCGATTCGAAGTTCAGCCGGAAGCGTTGAATCGGAGACACTAGCGTGAAGGAAATTATCACTCAGCCCGTTGGGAAGTGATTTTTTCTCTGAACACCAGTTCATCGCTTCCTTGCGGAGCGGGTGGCCGGCGGAGAGGAACGGAGCGAGCTCCTCTTTAAAGAAGGGGCGGACGTCTTCCCATATTCCTGCAGAGGTCCCTAGCTTTCTTCCCGTAGCAAGGTCCACTGGACGAGTTTGATCCCACCCCGCGAGGAGGCGAAGAGTTTCGCGGCGCAGCGGAAGAGAAAGAGTTTCGTTTTTTAGCAGTTCTCCCAGTCGCTTCGCAGAGTCTTTTCCTCCTCGGCGATCAAGAGTGTGGATGAGTGAGTAGGCGACTTGAGAGGGAATTTTTCCGAGGGTTTCTTTTTCAATGTATTCGTCTAGGACCGAGATTAGGGCGGGCTGGGTATCAGGGATATCGAGGTCTGCAAGTCGGCGTACTGCGTGCTCTTGGGTGGAGGGTTCATGATCGAAAAGAAAATGGCTAACATGGCGATGTTCTTGACGAACGAGAGCATCAAGGGTTGCGCGTCGCATGGCTGGAACGGCATGACCAGAGAGGCTTGCGAGGTCATTGGGTGTCGCGCAGGTCGAGAGGGCGTAGACGGCGATCGAGTGCGAGATTGAATCTTGCATATCCGATGCATAGAGAGCCATTTGTAGTAGGTCAGTGACTGCGTCTTCCGTGGGATTGCGAGCGAGTGCGATTGCTGCTTGTGCGCGTACGGGATCGGCTCGGGAGCGGAGCTGGTTTTGGATGATTTCGAGCGGAGGATTGGGATTGTTGGCTAGGGCTTGAATCGCCAGTGCTCTCAGATCAGGAGGGGTTCGCTCATCTTGTAGAAGGCCAATGAGCGCTGCTCGTGCAAGTTTTCGGTGTGGATGATCTTCTCGACGGGCGACTTGTTCGAGAGCCCAAATGGAGTGGCGCTGTGCAGCGCTACCGGATGCGAATTGGGTAGGTTTTGTGATAGAGACATTATCAAGGGGAGGAAGGAGGCTGAAATCTGATTCCTCAATTGTGAAATTGGTGATCTTGAGTTGAGATCTCAGATGAGTGAGAACGTCGGGTTGTTCAACTAATGCTGCTTGAGCCTGTTGGCGAACGGTAAAGCTCGAGTGGGAGAGAAGGTTGAGCAAATCTTCGGCTGATTGTTCATAGGCAGAAACGGAAAAGGGAGGCGGAAATTCGGGTTCAGCAAAATTTGCGCGATAGAGTTCGTCTTCAGAAGTGAAGTAGAGTGAGGTTTGCCCGTCGCTGGTCAGAGTCTCGACTGGGCCGTGGGTCCAGACGTCTTCGATACGATTGAGATAGTATCCAAGGCCTTGTTGATAGAAGGAGAGTTGACTGAGGCCTGCATCGTGGGCGAGCCAAAAGTGGGTGCTTTCCGATCCGTCGAGAGCGTCAGTGGTGCTGACTTCATTGAGACGGTAGGGGAGAATGAGGACAGGTGGAGGAGAAGCGGGAAGAGTTGGAATTTGAGTGGGATTATTCTGCTCCTCTTGCTCATCATTCCAGAAAAGAGCCTTGGGGTAATCTGCAGGAGCTGCCTGCTCTCTTACCTGGAGACGAGTTCTCCAACCTCCGTCGAAACCAAAGTAGAGATGAAATACCGCAGTTTGTCCTTTGGAGGCGAGCCCAGTATCGAAGACGAAAAGATCGCCCTTGGTATTGAAGGCGAGGGCGACGGGGTCGGAGAGGCCTTGGGCAAAAATTTCGAATTCACTACCATCAGGAAGGCAACGAAAGACGCCGCCACTTTTGATCGAAGCAGGACTAGCCATTCCTTCAGGGCCAAAGGTTCCGTAGAGTCGGCTGTCAGGGCCCATGGTCAAGGCATGTTCGCCGCTGTGAGGAAGGTTGGGGAAAGCAGCTTCGATAGTGAGGCAAGGGACAGCCTCACGGGAATCAATTTTGGTATCTTGGTTAAAATCCGAGAGAGCGGTGAGGGCGGTGGGGGTGGAAAAGTAAATGAGGCCATCTAAGCCGTAGAGGCGGCGAGGCGCGGCTTTGGGGTTGGGATCTTCGACTGTAGCAAAAGCCGAGAATGCAAGGACATCGAGGGAGTCGGCTTTTTCTGGGAGAGGCGCGCTATAGAGTGTTGTTTGAACCGAATTGCGGGGAGCAGAGACAAAAGCGTGGAGGCGAGGTTGTCCCGGATGATGGGGATCAAAGGCGAGAGTTGATTGGTTATTGAGGTTAGGTAGACCAAGAGTAGCGACTCGACGAGCAGCGAAGGGTAGTGGTTTAACTGGGGTTCGAAGAGTCTTCATGGAAGATTCTTCATCGGAGAAAGGAAGAAGAAGGTCCTCTTCCGCAGAGCCAATAGCTAGAGAAAGGGCCAGAAGACCAAGCATGAATCTTCCTCCCAGTTTGCGAACAAATTGCCGCAAAAGGTCGAAAATTGAGAAAGAGCTTGGATGATGGGGTGACATTGCAGTCGGGACCTATTTATTTGTTTAACGTAGTGAAGGTCTCGCTTCATCGCTAAAGACCGTCTGCATCTACTTTTCTGTGCCAACGAGATGAAGGCAATTTTCAAAAAATGTGATTAAGTTTCCTGAATTAAATGTTCGTTAGATTCAGGTGAATGAGTAAGAGGGGATTAGAGAGACAAGATATGGGTTTATTCTCGCTTACTCCTGTAACTGAACTCTTGCTTCAGTTTTTTGGCGGAAATCTATCACGAAACTAGAAAGGAATTTGTTTACCTAAAAAAGAAAATTTATGGTATCCTTTGGTTCGTTTGGGGTTAGGTAATACAAAAGTGGCGAAAGGAAGTTACAGTTCGAAAGGCGTTTTTCTCCAAATATTAGATTTGGGAAGGTTTTTCGTATCGAGCGTGAAGATTAAAAATTCATACTGTAGTGGAAGGATTATTTTCGTTGCTTGGTTCTCTTCATTCCTTTCGGTTCAGGGTCAAGAGACCGAGATTCAGAAAAAAGAGGAGGCCGGGGAAGTTGTTGTTGCAGAAGAAAACGTCGCAGAAGAGATTCTTCGTCGAAGGCTTGTGTTTTTCCCCAATCAAGATGGTGGTCCTTCTTTGTCTTCTGAGCTGATTCCGTTGGTTGATAGCGGCCTTGGGTTGGTTTTAACTGAGGCGAAGGCCGATTTTCGGAACGGTATTTATCAGGGGGAGGCTCTTAATTTGGTTGTTCACGACCCAGTCAGCCGCCTGAGCTTAGTGAGAATACCTGTTGCTTTTCAGTCTGAAGAAGAGATGGAGAGGGTTGAGTTAGGGCAATCAATTTCTCTAAAGCCTGGAGACCCACTTTTTCTTAGGTTGGAAAAAGAAGTCTCCAAATCGGTTTTTGTGAGTCGAGAGAGTGAATACGATGGGCAAGCCCTGCCGCTCGAGCTATTGCGAATTCATCATGAAGCGGAAGAGGTGTTACAACCTGGGCAACCGATTTTTGATGCCGCAGGCCGTCTTGTAGCGATTCATTATCGCTCGGTGGAGGAGTTTGGAAATGCTTCGCTCGCCTTTCCGGTGGAAGTTGTTCAGTCGCTCAAAGATGCGGAAGTTGATTCAGAAAAGCTGGTGCGTCGCACTTGGTTTGGGGTGGAATTGCTTGCCAGTGATCCGATGGCTGTGGTGCAGGGGGTACGACAAGAATCGCCTGCCACAAAGGCGGGAATTCAGCAAGGAGACGTTCTATTGAGAATCGGGCCGCGTCGGATTCGGAATTATGCAGAAGCATTGAATTCGTTTTATTTTTTCAAAGAAGGCCAGAGCGAAGCCGTTTCTTTGTTACGGGGTACCGAGTTGGTAGAGGTAATGGTTGTGCCAGAGTTTGTTCCCGCTAGTCCTCCAGCTCCAGTCGTTGAACCAGCCTCTGATGATGGGCCAGGTGCCTCCGAGGAGTCTCCGAAATCGGAGAAAAGAGAGCCTGTCGGAGAGGGAGAGGCCAGAGAGGTTTCCCGAGTAAAGTAGGGAATACTACGTTGTTTCGTGGCTTTATTCTCTTTCATTGCAAGAGAGAACGTTTGTGATTATAGAGCATGAGTGAAAATTTTTTTAAGGAAAGAATGGTGGAAGTTGTTGGCTCCCTTTTTTCTCCTGGCTTGGGCTTGGGCAGATTTTCGAGTCCCCAAAGCAGAGGAGCGAATTGCAGCAGCTGGATCTCTTGTTGGTCTTGATGAGCGAGAGCGTCGGGCTTTTACGGCAGGTGAGTATTTTCAAGAGAAAAGAGTTCCTCGAGGCTCTGACTGGCTTGCAACCCATAAGGAAGAAGGACAAACCTATTCACAGTATCTCTCTTCAGGAGCAAATCGTCCCGGTCGGGGAGGTCGTGATACTCTTTACCTGCTGCCGCTCGGCGAATTTCCAGAAGAGCGGTCTCCAAGCTTGAATAGCCTTCGCGAGCACATGTCGCTTTATTATGCTCCTATGAAAGTCAAAATTTTGCCTGTAATTTCTAGTGATGAAGTCTCTGTTGCTAAAAGAGGAAATAGGCAACAGGGGACAGAGCAGTGGCATACGGGAGCAGTGTTGAGTTGGTTGAAGAAGAGATTGCCTGATGATTGTTATGGATTGTTGGCAGTTACGATGACGGATCTTTATCCAGGCGAGGGGTGGAATTTTGTTTTTGGACAGGCGGCTTATCGGGATCGAGTTGGGATCTTTAGCTTTGCGCGATTCGAGCCAGTATCTGAAGCTCAAGAGGAACGGCAAAAAGCGATCTTGCGTCGAGCCTGTAAGGTTCTCACTCATGAGATGGGGCACATGTTCGGGATTAAGCATTGTATTTATTATGAATGTAACATGAATGGTGCTAATTCTCTGCGAGAAATGGATTCTACACCGATGAATCTCTGCCCAGTTTGCCTCCGCAAATTGCAGCGAGCGATTGGCTTTACCCCTTCCTCCCGGTACCAAGGTTTGGAAAGATTTTTTCGAGAGCTAAATTTTGTGGAAGAAGCGGCTTGGCTTCAGAAGCGGCGAGTTTGGGTCGATCAGTAGCTTGTAATTGAGTTGCTGCCGGAGGTTTTATAGCTTGAGGGATGAATTGTAGTCGATATCGGTGCTCTTTTTGGTTAGACATTTCACAATGAGCGATGACCAGAAAGATGAGGTGATTGAAGTTGGCGAGATTGTGGAAACCCGAGGTTCGCAAGCCGCATTGGACCGTATTATTAGAGGACATGTGCTTTGGTCAATGGGAGCGGGACTGATTCCAATTCCCTTGTTTGATATTGCCGCTGTGACGGCAATACAGATGGATGCGCTTAAGAAATTAGCGGAGGAAGAGGGAGCGGATTATACAACCGATGGAGGAAAACAGTTTGTGACAGCTCTCACGGGTGGGACTTTTGCACGCTTGGGAGCCAGTTTGGTTAAAGGGATCCCTGGGGTAGGCACTGTGATTGGAGGCCTGTCGATGTCAGCGATGTCGGCAGCTTCGACTTACGCGATCTGTCAGGTCGCGATTACCAGCTTTCGCGCCGAAAATGGGATTCTGTTGCCTGACCTGGATAAGGCCAAGCGGCTTTATGAGAAAGCTTTGGAAAAAGGAAAAGCCTTTGTGAAGAAGCTGGAGAAGGAAGTTGATCCTGAAGAAACGAAAGCGATCTACGAGAATTTGGATAAGCTCAAGTTATTACGCGATGCATCGGTTTTGACTGAGGAAGAATTCGAGGAAAAGAAGAGCCAGTTACTGACCAAGCTTTAGTGCTGGCGAAATAGAGGCTTCCTCGTTTTAGCCGTTTTATTTCGTTGGCCGTATAACGGCCGAGGCCTAGTCATTCATTGTGAGATTTTCTCACTTTGGTGGCCATGGTTTGTTTACTCCGTATGATTTTCGCTGTTTTTCACAGGAGAGAACGCCGTTTTGACAAATGGTGATGAATTCTAGTGAATGAGAGCTAGGAAATTCGAATTGAAGCTCTACTTGTCCCTTATTATATAAATAGAACATAATCGTTTCTCCGTCGGATCGATCAATCCAGTAAGGTAATCCAAATAGGTTTTTGATAGTTGCTTCGGTAGAGGTCTTATCGATATTTAAAGGTGTTCCATTTGAAGCGAATTTACCTTTAAAGTTATTTAGTGTAAGAAATGCATAATCGAGCATTCCATTTTTAGTCCCCAATTCGACGCCCTGTGAGGCTTCTATTTGGCCAAATTTTTGAAGAGGTGTGGTAAAGGGATCAGTTTCGGTAGGAGCGGTGCCAAGGCGTGTGTTTCCTATTTGAAAGGTTGCGAGATCGATTACTAAAGCATCTAACTCTGGGAGGTCGATGTTATCGGAGGCTTTCTCCTTGGGAGAGGTTAGAAATGAAAAAAGGCCCATATTTAAGAATTGAGGATGTCTAGCTGAGGTTTTAACGCTGTGTCTTTGTTTGTGCGAAATTTTTGTTTAGAGCAAAACGAAGATTGCTTGCGAAGATCGATTCGCTACTCTTTTGCTATGAAATTTTTGCTGTCTTTTTGGGTTATTTTTGGAAGCTGCTTGGGTACTTTTTTGATGGCGGGGGAATTGGTGTTTGAGAAAACTACAATCGATGCTGCTGCGACTCCCGATCAAAGTGTGGTGAGCGTCGATTTTGCCTTTGAAGCAGGAGGTGAAGAGTCTGCGATAATCAAACGTTGTGATGCGCCGTGTTCTTGTTTAGAAGCTCAATTGAGTGACGATGGTCGTTTGGTTTGGGCGCCAGGGGAGAAGGGGATTGTGAGGTGTGTTTTTGATGTCGGAAATTTTCAGGGGACGGTGTCGAAGCGGATCTCAGTTTTGATGGAAGATGGGCAGAGTCATGATTTAACCGTGTGTCTGACTATGCCAACTTTGCTTGAGATTGAGCCCAAAACTTTGAAATGGGAAGAGAATAGTCCTGCCGAGAGAAAGTGCTTTGATATTTCGATTAGCGAGGATCATCCATTGGAAATCTCAAAGATTTCAGGTAGCAACGAGGAAAAATTTCCTTTTGAACTCGAGGAGATTGAGGAGGGGAAAAGTTATAAACTGTGGGTCACTCCTAGTGATACTAAAATACGAGGGTTTGGGCTGTTACGAATTACTACGAATAGCGAATTTAAAAGGCATCAAAAATATCAAGCTTATGTTGTTGTGACTAAACCCTAGGTTACAGAAATTCATTCACAGCCATCCCACAGAAAGTTGAATTTTTGAGGGTAGCTGGCGGCCGC
>CAYUHN010000130.1:0-8952 GCA_964444495.1 uncultured Roseibacillus sp.
CAAGACAGAGGAGAATGTTGGGGCGAGGGGGCCCGATGGCGACTGGCACGCTCTCGGAGCTGCTTCCGTCTGAGTTAGTTGCGGTTAGAGTGTAAGTGGTGCTCTCCGTTGGGTTAACGGTGAAAGAGGTGAGCCCTGTGACGTCAATTTCTCCGGGATTAAGGATTAAGCTGTCAACATCGTTCGTTTCCCAACTGAGTTGAACAATGTTGTTAGGTTGAATGTATTGATCGTCAGCTTCGAAAAGAATGATGGTTGGTCCGGAGGGTGGCGTTAGCTCACTTGCTCCAGGAATGATTTGGAAGCCGCTGATGGCTCCGCGACCACCATCGGGCGAGTCAATGGAGATAGCGAAATCCGAGGAAGTCAGTCCGTCAACGACAACGAAGTTTGAGTAATCAGCGCCATCGTCGACTCCATCACTGAGGAGATAAGTTCCATCAAAAATATTAATAGCTCCTGATCCATCATCGTCTTCGACAAAAGCGGTCACCGGTGAGCCAGCATTCGAAGTGATCGTGTAGACGCTACGCCGAGCTTGATTGCCGGTGTTACGTCGGTCAGAATCCGAATAGATAATGAGGTGGTATCCTTCGCTGGTAAAACTAGGCCCAAGTCCTGAGATGTTGAGGTTAAAGTTGTCGGAAGAATTGGTGGCAAGGTAGGAATTAAAGAGGTTGTCATCAGAGATGCCATTGGCGAGCTCTCCTTCATTACTAGCTGTTGAGGCGGCATAGCCGACGAACCAAGAACCGGAAGTTCCAGCGGTGAGATCAGAACTGAGAGTAACGCCAGAATTGTTCCCAAGCTGGTCATTCAATAGTGTAGGAGAAAAGATAGCACTACCGCTTCTGTTCTGAGCGTTTCCTACATTGATATTGTTCCAACCAATTCCGTCGACCGGGGGGAGGCCAGCGGACTCACCGGAAGTGAGTCGGTGCTCTTCAAGAGCGTCGCTATCATTAGAATGAAAGTTCACGCTAATCGAGCTCGGGGTTTCTTGTTCCACCGCAGTGAGCACGAGGTCGATGCCATTGTCACCGTAAGTCACGTCGGTATTGAACCCAGTGAAGCCAACTATGGTCTCGGTGAATTCGGCCGGGTTGGCGCGGAAGCCATAGGTGAGAAGCGGGATCGTGGCTGCGCCTCCAGTATAGGCTGAGCCATCAATCTTAATTTCAGCCTTAGGTTCAATTGTGAAGAGTCCCGTTGAGTCAATAGAGTCAATTCCTGTCGAGCCAAGAGTGAATTCCAAAATCGAGCTGGAGCGAAGAACGATAGGTGTTGCATTAAGGGTGATCGTCGCCGAATCACCTTCAATCGCAAAGGTGGCTTCGAAAGCTCCTAATCCAGGACTTCCACCAATGTCAAAGTCTTGGCTTCCAGATGCATTCAGAGAAAGGGAAGCAGTTCCTGAGAGCCGGTAAAATGAAGTCCCTCCAGTGGTATTTCCAGCCATATCAAGCCCCCCAATATTGAAGGAGCCAGCTGAATGCTCGATGGTGGAGTCATTACCTGTTTCTCCCCGTCCCATATTGACGTTTGCGTTTACATTGAGCGTTCCCCCATCATTATTGATATTGAAGATGTGCCCCGCTCTCACATTCAGGGCATTGGCAGTAATTGGAGAGACTCCTCCCACCAAGTTAGTGACGCCAGTCCCACCCCCATTCAGCACCCCCGAGTCACTGCCATCAGGAACTGCTCCGCCAGACCAATTAGACGCCACATTGTAGTTCAAGTTGGAGCCTCCATTCCAAGTGCGTGTCACAGCTGAGGACGATCCAACCGTCATGGCGGTGAAGGTAAGTGCTGCTTTGGTTCTGAGAAAATGTGAGGACTGGAACAAGGGAGTTGTTAAGAGGTTTTGAGTAAAAGAGCAATCAAGTGGAGGTCGAAATCTCCACCTAGTTTACTCTTGAATAGAAAATTAGCAAACGTATCAAGAGAAGTATTTGCACGGAGGGTATAAACCATTCCCGGGAGACTATCCCAGCTCAAATCATGATGGTTCATACGCTCCTTTTTTGTAAACCAAAATATGGAGAAATTTGGTTTATAGCAAGCCCCTCTGTAACCCGGTGCGGAGTCTGAGCATTAATATGGAGGGAGTTGCAGCATTGAAAACGCAACTAACGGCAACGATCTTGTGGAACTGGCAACAAGACGATTGGCCTGATTTTGGCTATGATAGCAAGGCTTTGGAAGGCTGGAGACCCGATTCCTGCGGAATGCGGGAGAGAGCCTTGGCGCGTTCAAGCACATCTCCGAAGAAGACAAGAATCTGCTCAGGATCGAGTTGATTACTGAGGAAGCTCTCCAAACCTCCAAAATCGAAGGGGAAATTCTGGATCGCGACAGTTTGCAAACCTCCATTGGCAAACAGTTCGGCATCAGCACGGACCATCGTCGTATTCCTCCGGCTGAGCAGGGGGGGCGCGGCCGCCAGCTACCCTCAAAAATTCAACTTTCTGTGGGATGGCTGTGCAACCATTTCTCCAATTCTTGGAGCCAGTCTTTCGCTGCGCCACGTCCTTTGGGGCCAAAGCCATGTCCGCCAGTAGGGTAGATGGCGGCTCTGACCGGAACTTTGTTTTCGGCGCAGGCTGCCATGAGTTCAGCTGAATTTCTCAAGGGAACAACAGCATCGTCGGCAGAATGAACAAGGAAGAGAGGAGGTGTTTTCTCGTTTACATGCAAGTGAAGCGAGAGTTGGTCAGCTAATCCTTCGGGTGGTTTTGGTCCCAAGAGTCGTTTGCGCGAACCTTGATGTGCCCAGTCGTCTCGCATGCTGATCACTGGGTAGATGAGAGCAGCGAAGTTTGGGGTTGCGGAGATCTCGAGTTCTTCCTCATCGGCAAGAATTGCGGTCATTCCTGCGAGATGCCCACCGGCGGAGAATCCGATTACGCCAATGCGATTAGGATTAATTTCTAATTCGGTGCTTCGTTTGCGCAGCAGCCGTATTCCTTGCCGAGCGTCGAGGAGGGGGACTGGGTAGTGGTAGCCAGCTTCGTCACTACGGCTGACTCGGTATTTTAAAACTAAGGCCGTAATTCCACGCTCGTTTAACCAATCGCCAACATCGATTCCTTCTTTCTGAAGAGAAACCTTCGAGTAACCCCCGCCCGCTAGGATGACTATGCCTTGTCCGTTTGGTTTTTCAGGGCGTAGTAATAGATACTGTGGCTGTTCAACTTCGCTGATGCGCAATCCCTCTTCGATAACCTCTGAGCCTAGTGGTAGGGGTTCTGCTCCAGGGGCTTTCTCGTCCCAAAGATTTTGCCAAAAATGTTCGTCTTCTGCATTTAAAGGGGCGATGAAGATCGTTGCAAGAAGCCAAGCTTTCATTTCGTTAAACTAGCTTAATTTTGGAACAGTGCACGCTCCAAAGAGTGAGCCGAGATGGAAATAAGTTTGTGGAACATTCGTTCAGCAAGCGCTTGGAAACCTTGCTCGTTGGGTCATAGTGTCGACGCAATTGTATGATGATTTTTCGAATGTTTTTCCTCTTCTCTCTTGCCTTGGCGTGGTCTGCGCTTGCGCAAGATTCTCCCTCTCTCCGAAGCCGGGAGTCCTTTGATGCCGGTTGGTCGTTTTCTCTGGGGGATTCGGACGGAGTGGAGGCTCCCGATTTTGATGATTCACGCTGGCGCCAGTTGGACTTGCCTCATGATTGGAGTGTGGAAAGTCACTTCGATGCTGATGCTCCAGGAGGGGCACCGAGAGGCTATTTGCCAGCCGGAATAGGATGGTATCGCAAAGCTTTTCTGGTGCCGGAGACTTTACAGGGAAGACGAGTTTTTATCGAGTTCGACGGAATCTATATGAATGGGGAAGTTTGGATTAATGGCCAACACCTTGGTAAGCGACCTTATGGCTATATCGGCGTTGAGTATGATCTGACGCCTCACTTGAACTTTGGAGGGCGAAATGTGATTGCGGTAAGAGTCGATGATCTGAAACAGCCTTCTGCTCGTTGGTATGGTGGTGCTGGAATCTATCGCCATGTGTGGCTCAAGCATACGGACCCTATTCATGTTGAACATTGGGGAACGTATCTAACGACTCCCGAGGTGAGCGATGAGTCGGCTACTGTTTTGATTGAGACTGAAGTGGTGAATGAGTCAGCTCGAGAACAGAAAGTGCAAGTTCGTCAGGAGATTATCGCTGCTGATGGCCAAGTCGTATCGACTACTGAAAACGAGATCACGGTTAAGTTCGGTGAAGTAGCGAGGGCTTCTCAAAAATTGATGCTTCCTGATCCGATCCAAAGCTCTGGTCACCAAAAGAGCCGAATCTTTACACGGTGAGAACGAACTTGAGCGTTGATGGAGAAGAGCGAGATCAGTATGAATCTCCTCTGGGGGTTCGCACTTTGCGTTTTGATCGCAACGAAGGAATGTTTCTCAACGGTGAATCGATTATTATGCAGGGAATGTGTAATCACCAAGATTTGGGTCCACTAGGGACGGCGATGTGGGACGGAGCTCTTCGTCGTCGACTGGTGATGTTGAAAGACATGGGTTGTAATGCACTGCGAACAGCTCATTACCCTCATTCTCCCGAGTTTATGGAGATGGCTGATGAACTGGGGTTTTTAGTGATCGATGAAACTTTTGATGAGTGGAGGCGTGGCTGGAATTTTAAAGACGGTCAGTTGGTTTCTAGTCCCAACGATCGGGGTAAAGCCCGTAACGGCTACAATAAATATTTCACCGAATGGTATGAGCGCGATCTCATTGATCATCTACGACGGGATCGAAACCATCCGTGTGTCGTGATGTGGAGTATCGCGAATGAAGTTCCCGAGGCACAAAAATTTGGCGAACTTGAAACCGTTCAGATCGTAGCGGGCCTTGTTCGCAAAACTGATCCGACTCGCCCAGTCACGGCGGGGATTAACCACATCCATACCGCGAATGAGACGGGGTTTTTAGATTACTTGGATATTGTTGGATACAACGGAGGGGGAGGTTCGTGTTTCTTATATGAAGAAGATCATGAGCGTTTTCCTCAGCGGACGATCTATGCTTCGGAGGTTCCGCACTCGCTACAGACTCGAGGCGAGTACCGTACGAATACGAATTATCGTGAACGAAAGCATGCGATCCCTAATTTGACGGAAGAAGAGACCTTTCCCGGGACCGATGCTTGGTATGAGTCATCCTATGATAATGCGGGAGTGAGGATTAATGCTCGCGATTCGTGGCATCTTACCAAAACGCTGCCCTATGTGCTTGGCGAATTTCGTTGGACAGGTTTTGACTATATTGGCGAGTCCGGAGGATGGCCTCGAGTTTTAGGTAATTTCGGAATTATCGACCTTTGTAATTTTCCAAAAGATACCTACTATTTTTATCAGAGCCAATGGGCAAAGAAGCCCATGATTCATCTCTTGCCTCATTGGAATTGGCCAGGAATGGAAGGAACTGTGATTCCGGTACATGCTTATACCACGGGTGACGAAGGGGAGCTTTTTCTGAATGGGGAATCTCTTGGAGTGCGTCGTTTCAGCGAAGAGGAACCTTATCTTCTGGAGTGGATGGTGCCTTATGCGGCGGGTGAATTGAAAGCGGTGGCGCGTCGAGAAGGTGAAGAGATTGCGACGACTGTGATTCGAACTGCTGGGCCAGCTGAGCAATTTCAACTAGAAGCGGATCAGCTGGAACTCGATCCGACTCAACGGGATTTGTCTTTTTTGACGATTCGGGTTGAAGATAAGAACGGGAATTTTGATCCAAAGGGGACGCGTTGGGTGAGTCTTAGTATCGAGGGACCAGCTCGTATTCTTGGAGTGCATAATGGAGATCCGATGAGTCATCATCCTTTTCAGTCGAATACGGTGCGCACTTTCAATGGACTTGCTCGTGTCATCATTGCTGCTACTCCCGGTGAAGATACTCCCGAGGATACCGTCAAATCGAAGCAAAAACGTGAAGTAAATGAGATTGTAGTAAAAGCCTCGGTACGAGGTTGGCAATCTCGGGAAGTGCGTCTCAAGCGAACTAGTGAAGGTCTTTCGAATTCTGTCTTTAAGCCTGATAACCGAGCTCCTCGCGCTACTGATGTTTACGATAATGGAGTTCCTCCTGTTGATTAAAACGTATAGTGTTTTTTTAAAATGAAAATTCCGTTTCTTGCACTTGCCGCCATTCTGTCTCTTCCGCTTATTGCCGAGGAGGTCTATCCCGGAGCGGACGAGTTGTCACCTTCTAGGGCTCATTATTTCACCTGGATTAATAATACCAATGAGGGCCCCGCTCTGGGGCAAACTGAAGCCAATTTAAACTTCTTTCAATGGCTTCATGATGAATACGGCATGAGACTTGACATCTATGCTTTCGACGCGGGTGCGGTGGATGCTCCGAGATACTATGGTTCTCCCGATACCCGAAAATTTAAGGAACAATTCCCTGAGGGGTTTGCTCCATATGCGAAACAGGCCGCTGGATTTGGCGGTCGTCTAGGGGTTTGGTTAGGGCCGGATGGGTTTGGTGATACTGAAGAAGAAAAGCAGGCGCGAATCGACTTTTTAGCCTCTCTTTGTCGTGACGATAGTGTTGAGTTGTTCAAGATGGATGCGGTTTGTGGGCAGCTTCGAGATGAGAAACAGCCAGCTCTGATCGAGTTGATGCAGGAGTGTCGTAAGCATCAGCCTAATCTCATTATGTTGAATCATCGTCTTAATTTGGGGCCTGCAAAGCCCTATGCGACGACCTTTCTGTGGCAAGGTGCGGAGACCTATATCGATGTCCATATGATCAATGGAAAGCCAGCAACTCACAATCGTGCTCGAGCGTTGAGCCGTGGTTTGCCACCCGAGCTCAAACGGCTCGCGGAAGATCATGGGGTTTGCTTATCTTCTTGTCTCGATTTCTGGGAAGAGGATTTGATTTTACAGGCTTTTAATCGTTCGATGATTCTTGCTCCTCAGCTCTACGGAAGTCCGTGGTTTTTGCGGGATGATGAGTACCCGAAGCTTGCTCGGATCTTCAATCTTCATCGCCGTTATCGCGATATCCTTGTTAAAGGGATGGTTCTTCCAGAAGAACAGTATGGTCCACATGCCGTTTCTCGAGGAAATGACAAGACCCGCCTTATCACTCTTCGGAATTTGACATGGGAGCCAATAACTTACGAGGTGGATCTCGATGAGAGCGTCGGCTTAGCAGGAGATGAGGGCCGCGAAGTGCGCCTCTTTCATCCTTACGAAGAAATTTTGGGAATGGATCTGAGTGCGAAGAAAACGGTGAAGATAACGGTTTACCCATTTCGCGCGGCTTTGATTTTAGCCACCACAGAAGGCTGCGAAGAGCCTTCCCTACCAAAAGGTCCTTATCGAGTGCTTAAGGACATCGAAGGAAGCGAGCCTGTGATTGAAAAGTTGCAGCCTATTCCTTTGCAGAGCCCTTGGCATCGCAAACTCGCTGATTTGGCGAGTGTCGATTTGCCTACTGATTGGCAAGGATTCTACGAAGCGACTTGTTTTGTCGCTGATAATAATGCGCTTGAACTTCGTAGCATGGAGAGATCGGGGCCAACTGAGATCCCTGCGGTTGAAAAAGCGCGAGAAGCTTTCTTGGGGCAGTCCTTGATAAGAAGTCGCGCTCTTTGGGATGATTTTATGTTCGATGGTGATGTCGAGACGGTCTTCGACGCTTATGCTAATAAGGATTTACGAATTGCTGGTGGCTGTGTTCGGGTGGATTTCGGAGAGGAAATATCTTTCGATAGAATAGCAATTCATACTCAAGCGAACGACCAATCTCTTATTCGAAATAAACTATATGGGGCGCAGTTTAGTCATGACTTGGTGAATTGGGTTTCCGCTGAAGAGGTTATTCAGGACGGCTCCTCTCTTTTGATCTATCCGCAACCTGGAGCGTGGCGCTATTTCCGAATGAGAAATACTCCAGAGCGTATCAGTGAGTTCGAGGCTTGGAAAGGAGATGAGCAACTACCACGGGAACAGTGGCGAGGAAATAATCTCTTTGCCCATCCTCAAGTAGTGCCGGCAGTATCGGCTTGGTCGGCGAAGGTCGTGATTGATGAAGTGACGCCAACTTCTTATTTGTGCGTTGCGGTAGAGGGTGAACATGGCGAAGAAGGTTGTTACGCTGCGCTTCGTATTGGAGAGGAATTGATTGGAGCTGCGAATCGCGCTTCATCATTTCCAGCCAATGCATGGGAATACCCTGTGCGCACTCGCAAGACCGGTTATACTTATTTTTTCCCAGTAGATGAATCGATTGTAGGTCAAGAAATTGAGGTCGTTCTTCTTGGTATGAAAGGTGGCGGTAAAGAGCTGCGGCCGTCTATATGGCTGACCGCAAAAGAGCTACCGTTTCAGACAGCGGAATGATAAGGGTTTAGGTAGAAAAAGGATGAATCAACATTTGGAACATCTTGCGAAGGGTGCCAGTGACGTAACGAGCTTTGCTCGCGCCTTGGGTGAGTCAGGGCTTCGTTCGGCTAGCGACCTCTTCAAAGGGGTTCAGCTGTTTGGAGCTTTAAATGCGTCGGAGGAAGAAGGGCTCGAATTCGATGAAACGCATTACTTTTTAGTGCCAGTGATTGGTTCCAATGCTGGGTCTGCGATCTACACTAAGAGAATTTTACCTTTAGGATACGGAGCGAGTAATTCGTTACCGAAGAAGCGAGTCTTTCATGTTCCCGATGCTACTGTTAAAGAGCTATTAGAGAGGGAGTTGGTTGCGAATTTAGTCGAGCAGAGGCATGATGAAGAGAGTGCTCATTCAGAGGTGGCAGATCAGTTGGAGGCGCTTGCGAATAAAATTGATTGTGAAACCAATAAGGTGACTGGAGGCCTTGTCTTGATCGGAGGAGTTGTGGCTATTGCCAATCCACTTTTAGGAGTAGGAATTGCAGCAAAAGCTCTTTTACCATCCTTAAGCGCTAAGGTTTCTAAAATGGGAGTCGATTTAGTTG
>CAYUHN010000131.1:0-8913 GCA_964444495.1 uncultured Roseibacillus sp.
GCCTATGTGACGAACCTTCGAATTGACCAAGCTGATGGTTCGCAAGTCGTTCTTCGATAGGCGAGAAGCTTCGAAACCACCTGAAGGCAGCCTACACAAGAAGACTACGCTTTTCTTTTTTAACCTGAATTTCTTGAGCAGAACATCGATAGGCCTAGCCTTACATAGCTGGCAGTTCAGTTTACTTGCTCGCCTGCAATAACCACTCAGCCGTTCCAGTGACATTCCCAGCCTTATCGTAGCGATTTAATTTTAGTGACTGACCACTAATCCGACTGTGGTAGTTGTAATAATTCAGAAGAACTCGACGCTCCCGAGCCGCCCCTGACAATCCAAGCCGTTTTACAACAAAGGCTGTGATTGCGATTTGCCGAAACTCATAATTTTCTTCGAAACGGTCAAGAGCCCCTGAAGAAATAGAAACCAATTGAGGATCACTCGCTCTTAATAAAGCTATAGCCTGCTCCCAATTCTCAGTCTTAGAAAGCTTGTCCGCCAGTTCACTCTTCTCCTCTACGATCTCAGTGGGAAAAACTCCCGCCAGCAACTTGGAGCTCTCAAGATAGGATTTTCCACTCTTAAAATCCAAGGAAGGCTTCGAAATTGAAGAAGTAAAACGACCAAGGCTCTCATAATTAGCGAGATCCTTGAAACTACTAACCCCTTCATCAGCAAGAAGAAGACCTGCAAACTTCTTTCCAGACGGCTTAGAACAAAGAGCAAAGGCTCTCTCAAACCACTGAAGATGACTATCCTTTAATGAATGACGCGCACTCACATTCTCGACCTCTTTCAACACTTTGCGCTCAAGATCAAACCACTTAAACCACGAATCTAAAGATCCGCGCGGCTCGCACTCATGAAGACACTTCATGGCATAACTCAGATCTTGAATACCAGTGATCCCGTTCCCTGCATCCGTCGCAAGTTTGGCTTGTTCGCAAAGAACCTCGATAGCGGCCTCAGGCACCACCTGTCGAGAAGCAGGAGCCTCTGCAACCCAATGAGCCACCTCACGCCAAGGGAGCTTGCGCAACGCAATCAAATCCTCTTGGTCAGCGAATACTTGCTCAAAAGAATTCTTTGCGAGCGAACTTTCCCAATCCTCAAGCTGAGTCATCAAAGCCTTGCCAGTAAGCGAGGTATCATCGGCAGGCTTCTGAACAACTTCAGGCAATTCCCCTAATAACTCATTCACCTTGTCCCCGTCTTTACTGAAGACACTTCCATAGTTTATAAAACCATCGACAAAAAATCGACCAGGCACAACCCATGGAAGTAAGAGAGCTAAAGCAAAGACTCCTAGCGCAACCAATAGACCGAAAAAGCCAACATCCTTGGCCCTTGCGAGGCCAGAAATTCTATCAAAACGAACAATCCCAGGGATTTTACGAAACAGCTTCTGTCGTTTTTGCTGATGAACAATACTCCAATTAGTCTGCAATTGACCAAATTCGTTCTCAACCTGATTCGAAGACATCCAAGGAAGCACCTTCCTCCGTGATGCAAAGACGCGGTAATCAAGAAAATAAATCAGCCCAAAAATAGCGAAGAGCCAGTTCTTCGTCAGAAAGGCGAGGAGGAAAAGAATAAGCCCGAGAACAACTAAACAGAAAATTGCAAAAACTGGATGCTTCCGGAAGAAAATCAAGTCAAGGAGACGTCCTCCATCAAATCCTCTTAAGGGAAGCATCATAGCACTATTAAAGAGCACCGCAGCATAAGCGATATCAAGAACCTGATCCGATAGCTTTAGACCAAAGCTTGCTCCAATTAATACCGCCCAACCGAGAAACAATCCGGGGACTGGTCCAGCTAAAATCGTGAAGAGCTCTTTTCCTCCTCCTTCAATTGCCCAAAACTTGGGAACCAGAGGCCTTGGAATCGGAAAGAGAAAATAAGACGAATCCCAGCTACGGCGAAGTAGCATAAACAAGGCGTGCCCTGCTTCATGGAAAAGATAAGCACCGAAAAGGTAGAGAAGAAAACTCGACGACCATTCTCCCTGCTTCAACTTAAACAAGGCGAAAAACAAAAGCGCCAAAAAGATCACCACTCTCACCAAGTGAGCCTCTAGCCAATAGCGAAAACTCGGTCGCCCTTGTTGCCGCTGATAACGAACAATATCACTCTGCAAGGGGTCTTCTGGGAGTTTCTCCTCTTTAACAGACGACTCAACAGACTCGCTTGCAGGAACCGCCTCTTTTGCGGGTGTCGAAGCTTTCTCCTCGCTAAGACTCTCAGTGACCTGCTTAAGGACATCTGTTTTTTTCTGCTCGATCTCTCCGACTGGCATCGCCTCAGAGGCAAGTGGATTGATGGCAGATTTCTGCTCAGGAATATCAACAAGACCTTCGTCACTTAACACAGGCAACTCGTCAGTAAGAGCGAGACCACTTGAATCACCAACGGGCAGTGGAGCGTCTGCTTCAGCCTTCACAGCTTCCTTAATCGCTTCAGATTCGGGCTCAGCAATTGCATTCAGGGGAGACGCAATGGCCCTCACCCAAGAAGTCGCCTTCCGCTTTTCTCGCCAATCTACCACCTTTGAAACCAACCAAGCCAGAGCAAGGCGAAAACGACCCGACCAGTTAACCTGATACAGCTTGCCATCAATCTTACTCAGCCAGCCCTGAGAGAGCATTGTCTCAACCCCATCACGAGAAACCGCTTCATAACCCTCCAAAAAGCGATGAGGAGTGAGCTCCAAAGCCTTAACATTATTCTTGGTAATTTTGGCTGCGTGAACCGAAGCTTGGTCGAAGGCAGACTCGAATGATCCGGTGTCGGATAACTCCCCTACCAACTGATCCCCAAGGGTCTCGGAACCATCTCGGGTGGCAACCACGTCACCTTCTTCACTAAAACTGTATAAAGTCCCCCTCCGCTGGAGGCCATCACTCGACTCCTCTGCAATTGCCCAAACGGCCCCTCGAACACTTGACAGAATCGCTTGATAATAATCTCGTTCGCCATGCTTCTCAATCCGCATGCCTTGATATTCGAAGCCACTGCTAAGAAGAGGCTCAACCTGCCCTTTCAGTCCTTCTAAATGCACTTCAGGAACATCATCCGGAGAGACAATCTTTCCCTCAACCTTTCGGTAGCGTAGTTTCGAGACGTTAAAAAGCGCCCAACCCAAGATTAGGGTTGGAATCAATAACAGCAGTAGAAATAAGAAGAGGGCAAACCACCCCATGCCCCTAGGGTAGTAAAACAGCTTAGCTTGTCGAACTTATAAATTTTCATACTCGGCAGAATGACTCAAATTAATTAGCTGAAAATCAACTTTGCCTAAAAACATTTTCCCCCTCCACCTTCATTTCACAGGACAAGGGTCTAAGATATGCTAATATCCCTTCATGGAAACCCAAAAAAAGGGAAGCTCAACCTCTTCAGTGCTGGTTGTTATCGCTTGCGCTGGATTATTTATTCTCGCACAGAAATTTAGTCCGTGAGGAAAATCGAGTAGCGGCGGCTCTACCTGAGCTCTGACTACCCCACCCTCATCGGTCGATGAGAAAAAAAAGCTCCCGACAACAGAGACTGAGAATAAAATTCCAAAGAAAACTCCTGTTTCCACACCTCCTCCTGAGAGTTAGACCATTTTCAAGTACTCAAGCTTATATAGCTATCTAAAGCTTACTTGAACTCTTGCTCTCAAACAAAGGCAGGTTCCGCTTTTCGATCGTTTTCTAAATGAGATGCCGATATCGCTGGGATAAAATTTTTCAAAAACAAGACGTTTAAAATAAAGGTTCTTCGGGGAATTTAGTGCGTGATTTTGGCCTGAGTTCCAACTTCGGGTAAGCTAGAAAGGTCTATGCCACAATCGCTGAAGGAGCATTACGGTCTTTTGTTGGGCCCGGAAAAGCCTTGGGAAGTTCCCGGGTCGATTTGAAGATCGAGCGGTCACAGGTCAAAATTGAGGTTCAGTATCAGAGAACCAAAGTGATTTGTCCTAAGTGTGAACAGAGATGCCATCAAGGACTACGCTCCTCCCAGGACATGGAGACATTTAAATACCATGAATTTTGAGACCCTCATCGAAGCTAGGGTTCCTCGTTGTAACTGTCCGGATTACGGTGTGAAAACAGCAAGCGTTCCTTAGGCTGAGCCTCTCATGGTCGCTTTACGCTTTTGTTTGAAGCTTTCGCTATTGAGGTGCTTCAAGCGTCCAAGAGTTTGGATGCTGGTCGTAGGTTGCTAGGCCTCTCGCGGGATAGCGCGCACTCCATCATGGAACTGTGTGGCCGCGATCTCAAAATTTCCCGAGCATCGGCCTTGAAAGAAAGCTTCGTTCATTTCTGAGAGTCACGCAACACAGCCTTTGCTGAAGGAATTTTTCAAGATTGGTATCAATGGGCAATTCGCAATCGCCTCAGGCCAATGGTGAAAGTAGCGAAGATGCTAAAGAAGCACCTCACGGGGTTGATGAGTTATTTCAAATATCAAATTACCAATGCGGTCAGCGAAGCTCAATAGTAAAATCCAATCTATCAAAGCCTCAGCAAGGAGCTTTCGGAGTTTTAAGAACTATCGAATCCGCATCCTCTTTTTCTACGACAAGTTGGAACTCAGGTCAAAAATCGCGCACTAAATTCCCCAAAGAACCAAAATAAATTGGTGAGTTCCAATGCCTGAAAAACAACGCGGTTATTGGAAAATTTCATCCAGCACTACCCTAAAATGCGGCTTTACCGCCAATTCGAGACCGATTTTTAAAGGTCTAAATCGGTTGGACCCATGAGGAGAGCTTCTTTTGGCACGACACTGCTGAAGGCCCTCAACGTTTCTACCGAACTGGTGACCTCGTTTCTTGGGATGAAAGCGGCAACCTCCTCTTTCACGGTCGTATTGACCGGCAGGTCAAAATCCGCGGCTACCGAATCGAGCTCGATAGCATTGAGAAAATTCTAACCAATCACCCTGATATCCGAGAAGCAGCGGTCTACCTCCGACGCACCGAGAAGCAGGTTGAGATCGAAGCCGCCTGCGCCAGACTCTCCAGCAATCCCTCACTCACCACTCAACATATCCACGACTACCTCTCACGTAAAGTCCCCTCTTACTCTCTCCCTGCGGAGATTCAGTTACTTTCCGAGCTCCCCCGCACCCCTAGCGGAAAAATCGACCGCCAAAGCTTGGTCTAACGATTAAAAATCGAACCTGGCACACGAAAAACTAACGCCGACAGAATTTATGGAAGAGAAAATCATCACCTACCTCAACACGCAACTTTTGAGTCAAGGCACTCATCAGGTCACTTCAGCTCAGGACGATCTCGTTGGCAATGGTCTCCTGGATTCCATGGAGATCATCAAGCTCATCACTTTTTTAGAAACCGAATTCGACTTGAAAATCCCACCGGAAGATTTAGTCATCGAGAATTTTTCCTCCGTAGACGTGATTACCGCTTACCTTCGCTCACACTCCTCCGGCGGTAGCGATTCTTGACAGCAGTCCTACCACACCAGCGATTGTCTCTCTTCCTTCAATAACTCATCATGAAACCTAACGAACAGCTTCCCTCTCCCATACGAGATCAGGGTTCCTTATGCGAGAGTTATGAATTCCGGCCCTGTCAAATCCCCATTCTCGCGAGTCAAAAGTTACACCTCGACAAACCTCACCTCAACATGGCCTTCACCTTTGTCATCGAAGGCCCTCTAGAGGAGACTTATTTCCAACAGGCTTGGCAACAAATGCTCTCGTCTCACGAAGCCCTGCGAAGCAGCCTAGAATTCGACAAAGAAACAATCACCCTTAGCTCGACTCACCCTCCTTTAGAAATCATCGACCTCGGCACTCTATCACTCCTGCCGAACACTCTCAAAAATTGGGCCGAAGAGAGAAGCAAACGTATCTTCCCCCTTTCTGAGCGCTTCTACGATAGCGCTCTCATTCGCCTCAGCCCTACTCATTTCGCTTGGTATCTCAACATCCATCATTTGGCCACCGACGCCATCACTCTCGCACAGATCGTCAAACAAACCGGCGATTACTATCAAGCTCTCCGCACAAAAAAAGCAAAGCCCGAACCTCAAAAATCATTCTACTACTCTCATCATAAATCACGTTCAGAAACTATTTCCTCACAGAGCGAATACTGGAGTTCTCGTCGAATCAAGAGCCACCGCATCGTTCCTTTCCCAGAACGAAAGAACAATGATTTTTCCACAGCTCACCAACGAGCCACCATCACTCTCACTACTGAGCAGACTCTTTTCTTCACTGCCAATGAATCACCCCGTCGGAAGCCCTCAAGTCTTGTCCTCGCAATAACGGTATCCCCAAGGGGGCCCCTCCGTGATTGCTGCGGGAAGCCTTGACAGCTTCCTCCTTGGGTAAAGAGGTCCGTTATGGGAAAGCTCTCCATCTGAAGCTGTTTAAACTCGTTTCACCCACAGATTCTGCGGAGGAGGCAACAATGTAGAGAACAACAAGGCCAAAAATATCCCTATTCTAGCACTCGACGCCCCCAAAACAGCTCGTATTTCTTTAATTTTCATAGTATCGTATTGGTTCTAAACGCGCTCCTGCTACTCATTTCTAAATCCCAAAAATGAATCGCTCAAAGTACACCGCCAGCATCGCCAGCATCGCCCTTCAAGACAATTTTGCTCGCCAAATGCCACCCCTATATTCCTCTTGATTCAAAAAGCACCGCCTCATCCCGTGTCCCTCCAATAAGGAGGTAACGTAAAAAGCCACACAGGAAACGAATGCTTTTCAAACCTTTTCAAGAATCTCCAAAATTCCCTCCACCCCATCTTTGCCTTTAAAGACCTTGAGAGCAGTTAGCATCTTTTCTCGAACTGGATTCCCAGGGAGAAGCTGATTTGCTTTTTCTACAAAGGAATCTTCGTCTAGTTCAGATTCTTGGGCCATTAAAGCAGCCTCGATTTTTGAAAATTGTTCTGCATTTGCAGTCTGATGATCATCCGCTGCGTATGGGTAAGGGACCAGCAAAGAAGGCAATCCGAGATAACCCAACTCGACCATGCTAGAAGCTCCGGAACGACACACCACCCCATCAGCAAGAGCGTAGGCTGCAGGCATATCATCGCAGAAAGCGATGGCGTGATAACCTTCGACGCCCTCCACTTCCTTACTCACTCGCTCAAAATCTCCTTGTCCAGTAACGTGCAAAATTTGACAGGAGAGCTTCTTTGCCGAGGCCAATACAATTGAATTCAAGCCCTGCGCTCCTTGGCTCCCGCCAAAGACAAGCAGAGTCGGGCGATCTGCCTGTAAACCCCATTTTTCTGCCGCCGCTTCTCGTGTCGGCAACTTCTTCATCTCCGAACGAACAGGAGTCCCCACCACTTCAGTTTCCGCTTTTGGAAAAAATGAAGCCGCAGCATCGAAACCAAGAAGTACCTTGGTACAATATTTCGAAATCATGATATTAGTTTTTCCAGGATGAGCATTAGAATCATGAACATAAGTTCGCAGCCCTAACTTTTGTCCGCTAAAACAAGGAGCAAAAGAGGTGAATCCTCCCATTCCCAGCACTAAATCAGCCTTCTCCTTTTGCAAGAGCTCCTTACTTTCTGAAATCGATTTGCGGAGTTTCAGCAAAAATGACAATATCTTCAATGAAAGAGTCTTAGGCTTGGCCACCGCAGGCATCAGCTCAAACCGGAAATGCTCATATTTTGCAGAAGCCTCAGCATCGACTTTCTTCTCCGAAATAATCAAAACAGCCTCATGGCCACGTCGCTGCAACTCTTCTGCAACGGCAATCCCTGGAAACAAATGCCCTCCCGTACCTCCACAAGCTATCACCACTTTCATAATCGTAGGCGCTATTGATAGCGAGAAATCACCCAACTTGCCAGACCCTGCCTGTCATCATGACAAGCCCCGCAACTCGGCAAAAAACCATCGCCCGTTTTCGAGCAAAGACAATACCATGCGCCTTCTTGTCCCCCAGCTCTTTCAAAGTTGGCAATACCGCCTTTGCTCCATCGACGATTACGGCGGTATCCGAAGAATTCGCAGTTGATCCTGAGAATTCTCTGAATTGGGCCTCCACCATTGCTAAGCCAAACGAACAATGGGACACCATCAAGAATCTAGGCCATCAATGGTATAACCTCGACCAAGCAGCGGCTGAGCAATGGATACAGAACCAAAACTTTGCGCCTGAAGAAATCCGAGAAATCACCAAGCCAAAGTAGTAACGACGACTTAATTCGCGAGCGTAATTACTAAATCTCGAGAGCACGCATCTCGTAAATTTCCGCCAGTTTCTTAGTACCTTTAAGCCGCTTCAGTTTCTTCAGAACAACATCGCGGTCACAAGTACCCAACTCACGTGATAGAACCGCAAGCGCAAAAGCATCGTCTTCTCCGTATTTGGAGATCGACCACCCAATACCTCCACTAAATTCACACTCTGGCCACTTGGATTTCCAACTCCAATATTCCCGAGTCCCCATTGAGCGACTTTTGAACTTCGTGCAAGACAAGGTCACTCCGCACACACCCGACGTATTGAGAGGAGACATTCGCCCTACCTCATTCATCTTTTTGGGAGGCAGAATCTCTAACTGCTCATCCCGCCACTCCTTCGCGGCAGCTTGAGCCTTCGCCCAAGAGCCAAATTTTTTCTTCGAAAAATTTTTCTGATACTTTACCCCCTGCCTCATGATGCGAACCATGTAGCAGTTCTCAGCGACATTTTTTGTTAAATACATAAAACTACGAATTCGAGACTCTACACGAACAGGTAAAAGTAGGCAAGTCTGAGTTTAAACAGGTAATTTAAGACCTGAAAATCAGACAAATCATTAGAGCTAAACTAAAATACTCTCAGCTCTATTTTTTAGTATGAATTTCACAGCCATCCCATAGGGAGCAGGCGATAGCCTATACCCTTTGATTTTGCGTTGTTTTTCGCGGAAT
>CAYUHN010000132.1:0-8908 GCA_964444495.1 uncultured Roseibacillus sp.
CAGCTAGGAGACCTTCCCGAACCAAAATTCACCCACAGATTCTGCTGAAGAGCCTCAATTTCTTAAAGGCCGTCTGAAAAAGGAACTCACCACAAGCCAACCTTTTAGCAGAATTGCAAAACAATCGCTTGCATCTCAATACCCAAAATTTTGAACTTCGTGAGAAGAAATGGTTATTTCTAAAATCCTGAAACACATTTCCCAAGTTCCTCGCTTAAGCGAATGGCTACTTGAAAAATCATGGGAAAGCCTATTCGACGCCCGCACCCTCGCTCGCGGTTTAGACTACTCTCATCACGCTGTTGATAGCGTTGAAATTAAACACCTCTCAGGAACTCTTATTTTCACAGCGGAGATCCAGGGCTCTCAGCTTTACGAGACCTCAATCTTGATTACTTCCTCTTCTTCAGGAGAGTCTTTTCGAGTGGCAGATAATATCTGCTCCTGCCCCGTTTTCTCCCACTGTAAACATGCGGCCAGCCTTCTCTACTGGTTATCCGATCTTGTCTCAAAAAATCTCTCTAATGAGCTCAATCTCGGCTTATCTGCCCCAACCCCAGAACCTCAGCTGGCGCAAGAGACTGCAAATTGGCTCAAAAAAATAGCGAGCATCAATAATCAATCCGAACAAGCTCCTAAAAAACCGAACAACACCATCCTGACCTACTGTCTCGAACCCTGCTCGCTCTCTTCTCCACGAGCTCAGAAATATCTCCTCTATCTTCGCCCTGCTCGCTTATATCAAAGTGGAGAAATTGATATCAAGGACCAAGAAACGCGACTGTCTCCTCCTGAATTCCCTAAATACGTTACAAAAGAACATAAAGTGTCAGCGCTGCGATACTGGGGATTACGCTCACAAAGATGGACAGAACCTGAAGCTTCAGGGGAAGAATATGGTTCCATCATTCTTCATGCCCTAGAATCCAATAGTCTCTTTCTTCAGAATATTTCTGGACCACTAGACTATTCTCTACTGAAACAAGGGCCTTCTCTAGAAGCCCAGTTGGCTTGGACGACCGAGCATAGTGGAACAAGCTACCCTAACGTTCAACTCTCGTCGCCAGAAACTCACTTCCTTCCTACTGATCCTCCTCTCTATCTCAATCCTACCACATCTGAAATCGGCTTGGTCATTTCTCAAGAATCACCAGAGCTTCTTTCCTCTTGGTTCGAAGGCCCTCCTCTCGATCCAGAGCAAACAGCTTTAGTCGCCAATAGTCTAATCAGTTCGAAATCACCTTCAGCCCCTGCACTTCCTCCCCCTGTCCAATTACAAAAGACAAAAATTTCCCCCAAAAGCCTCAAACCTATTCTGCATATTTGCTCGGCCAAAACCTTACGATGGCACGAAGAGGAAGAAATCAGCGCTCGACTCTTTTTCCAATACAAGGATAGCCCTCGCTTCCCACCTCTGACCTCAAGAGAGCCAAACGAACAGACCTGGACTACAGAGAGCGAAATCAAATCAGTAAACCGCAACAAAAAGGCTGAACACACATTTGCAAAAGCATTGCTACGAACAGGGCTTGAGCCTATCTGCGAATTTTTCCCGCAGCGTGATATTACTCCTGAATGCAAGAACTCCTACCTCCTCGACTTCTATGAACAGCCACCTAGCCTCACTTGGCTTCTCTGGCTAAACGAAAACCGAAGCACTCTGGAAAAACAAGGTTGGACCATTGAAATCGACTCAAACTGCAATCTTCAATTCCATGACCTTAATGACTTTCAACCGGAAATTGGAGAAACCCCCGAACATGGCATCGACTGGTTCGACTTTAAGATCACAAGCGATATCAACGGTCAACCTCTCAACTTGATTCCCTATATCGCAGATTTCATCGCTCATGCCGACCTCAACCCTTCTCCCGAAAACCTTCCCGAATTCTTCATCCTCCCTCATCCGGAAGACCCTAATCAATACATCCGCTTCTCAGCAAAGCGCTTCCTCGAAATTTGCCGCTCAATCGCTCACCTTTTCCAAGGCCGTGAAATCGACGACAGCAATCTAACAATCAGCCGCCTCGATGCAGCTTCCGTCGCCTACGAACTCGAGATTGATACCAGCAAAACAACCAAGGCATTAGCCCAGCTCGGCAAAAACCTCTCCTCTCTCACCGAACTCCCTAAAAAAAATCCCCCTAAATCCTTCCAAGCAGAGCTCCGCCCCTATCAACTCGACGGCTTTCGTTGGCTCCACTTCCTAGCTAGCCACCAACTCAATGGCATCCTCGCTGACGACATGGGCCTTGGTAAAACTGTCCAAACTCTTGCCTTCCTCTCCTCCTTACCTCGCTCAGGAAAAAACGCGCTACCCTCACTGATTGTTGCTCCTACCTCTGTCATTGCCAACTGGTCACTCGAAGCTGAACGTTTTGCACCGAACCTGAAAGCGCTGCTACTACAAGGAACAGAACGAAAAGAAAATTTTGACAAAATCAAAAAACATCACCTTGTCCTCACCTCATATCCCCTCCTTCACCGTGATCGCGATATCCTTCTTTCTCAAGATTGGAAAGCCGTGATCCTAGACGAAGCGCAATACATCAAAAACCCAAAAACAAATGCAGCCCAAGTAGCAGGCCAGCTCAGTAGTCAACACCGCTTCTGCCTCTCGGGTACCCCCATGGAGAATCATCTTGGCGAACTCTGGTCACTAATGAATTTTGCCATGCCGGGCTATCTTGGAAATCAAAAGACCTTTAACTCTCAAGTTCGACGCCCAATTGAAAACCAGCAAGACACCTCGGTCCAACACTCCCTCAACCGTCGCCTAGCTCCTCTCCTTCTTCGTCGAACAAAAGACGAAGTGGCGCAAGACCTCCCACCAAAAACTGAAATCATTCACCCCATCGCCCTTAGCAAAAAGGAATCCGATCTCTACGAATCGGTCCGGGCCACAATGGACAAACGCGTGCGAGACGCCCTTGCGACAAAAGGCCTCGCTAAGTCGCACATCATTATTCTCGACGCCCTACTTAAGCTGCGCCAGATTTGCTGTCACCCTAGCCTACTAAAAACCGCATCGGCCAAGAAGATCTCTGCTGCTAGCAAAATGAATTTTCTAACCAATGAGCTACTACCTGAACTATTGGCAGAAAATCGTCGCATCCTCCTCTTTTCTCAATTCACCTCCATCCTCAGCCTGATTGAAGGCGAACTCAAAAAGAGTAAGGTCGATTATCTAAAACTTACTGGTCAGACAAAAAATCGCGCTTCTCTAGTCAAACAATTCCAAAACGAAGATATCCCTATCTTTCTTATTTCCCTCAAGGCTGGCGGAACAGGACTCACCCTCACAGCAGCCGATACAGTAATTCATTACGATCCTTGGTGGAACCCCGCCGCGGAAAATCAAGCTACCGATCGAGCGCATCGTATCGGGCAAACTAAACCCGTTTTCGTTCACAAATTAATCTGCCAAGGTTCGATTGAAGAACATATTCAAGCTCTCCAAAAGCATAAGGCAAACCTCGTCAAAAATCTTCTCTCTGAAGAAACCACCAAACTCAAGATCGATACCGAAACTCTATCCCAACTCTTCGAACCACTGGCCTAAACGCAAAAAGACCCGCGAGTCATTCCGACTGCGGGTCTCTTTAAAAATTAAGCTCGTAGGAAATTTAGATCACACGATCGTTTCCGCCGTCGATTGGAATTTGAGCTCCAGTGGTCGCACAGAAAACAGGACCTGCTACGGTGGATACCATGGCGGCAATATCGGTGGACTTAATTTCAGTTTTGAGGAGATTCTTTGTTTTGTATTCCTCAACTGTCATTCCATAACGTTTAGCTGATTTCTGAAGCGCTTCTTCGGTCCAAATTTCGGTATCGAAAACCGCATCAGGATGAAGAGTATTGACTCGAATCCCGTCAGGAGCGAGCTCGAGAGCCGCCACTCGAGCGAGTTGAGTAACACCTGCCTTCGTAACTGAATACGCAGCGGCACCCGGCCCAGGAGCAGAGAAATTCCGAGAACCAATAATAATAACCGAAGGCGAAAGCTTGCTCTCCTTAAGGTGAGGAATAGAGAAGCGAAGAAAACGCTGGGTGGCAGTGAGATTAATCTTCAAATGAAGGTCCCAGCTATCACCGAGAGTTTCGATATACTCGCCTGCTTTAAAGATTCCTGCATTAGCAACAATAATGTCGAGGCTACCGTGTTCAGCGACAACTTTGTCGATCTCGCCCTTCAGAGCTTCATCATTGGTGATATCGCAAACGGCTCCGCTAAGACCCGGTTGATTGAGATTCTCCGTGACAGCAAGATTGATATCGAGGCCGACAACAATCGCTCCATCAGCGTGTAGGCGTTCCGCAGTTGCACGGCCAATGCCGCCAGCAGCTCCGGTAATAATAGCAACTTTTCCAGCGTGTGGTTTAAGTGGATCAGACATAAAGATATATAATTAGTGATTACTTATGCGTTCTTCTTAGCTTTCAGAGCATCTTCCATCGCAGACTTCATGAAAGTAATATTCTCAGCAGGATTGACTCCATCAAATACGGCGCTTCCAGTAGCAATCCAGTCTGGGCCCATAGCAGCCACTTCACCGACGTTCTCCTTCTTGATGGCACCATCAACTACAATCCGTAACTCGGGCTTCCAAGCCCGTAGTTTCTCAATTTTCTCCGGGAGAAGATTGAAGTAGGTCTGTTTGGCACTGTCCGGTCCAATCGTAAGAAGCACCACAAAATCAATTTGATCGAGGTAAGGCTTAATGACATCCAGTGAAGTGCTTGGATTGAGCGAAACTCCGCGTAAAATTTGTGCCCCTTTTTCCTCAATGAGGGAAAGAACTCCACCAATATCATCAGTGTATTCGACTGAAAAAGAAATGGAGCCGGCTCCAGCTTCCGCGAAACTCGCAATTTGCTCCTCAGGCTTCTCAACCAAAAGATGAACATCTTTTACTAACTCGGTATCGAGTTTGGCAACAAAATCGGGTCCGACGGTTGTCTTGGGCCAAACCTTACCATCCATGATGTCAACGTGGAGGAGATTGATTTTACCATCTTTGAGAATAGTAGCGGCTTCGGCCTGGTCTTCAGTGGTTAGAGTTCCGATGGTGAGCTGTGGAGAATCGCTAGCAATGCGATCAAGGACGTCTTGACGTTTCATGGTCTGTTAGAAAGAGAGATAAATGGGAAAATGGGGATAAAAAAATGGCCCTCCCACATCTCATGGGAGGGCCATAAGAAAGGAATTTAGCTATTCTTTCCGTCTTCGAAGATCTTAATCGCTTCAGCGGGCTTAAGATCATCATGAACGACTGCCTTAACAGCCTTCATCATCGCAAGAGGAGCCTCGGACTGGAAAACGTTACGTCCCATATCAACACCGGAAGCACCACACTGAATTGCTTTGTAACAAAGCTCAAGAGCCTCTAATTCAGGAAGTTTTTTACCACCAGCGATAACGACAGGAACAGGACACGCAGCAACGACTTTCTCGAAACCTTCCGTGTAGTAGGTCTTCACAATAGATGCGCCATTTTCCGCACAAACACGAGAAGCAAGACCAAAGTAACGAGCATCACGAGCCATATCTTTACCAACTGCGGTAACACCCATGACTGGGATGGAATACTTGTTTCCAAGGTCAACCAATTTACTGAAATTAGCGATTGTGGATGCCTCAGTATCCGCATCGCCAATTGCAAGCATCGCTGCCATAGCCGAAGCGTTCATAGAAATAGCCTCTTCCTCGGAGATCAGAACGTTGTGGTTCATTTCCGTAAGGATTGTAGTGCCCGTATCGGTGCGAAGACAAACCGGCTTCTGATTGCTTGCAGGGATACAGCTGCGGATCATTCCACGGCAACCCATAAGGCAATCGGCGTGATCTGCGATCGATGCGATTCCAAGATCGATACGCTCAAGACCAGAGGTTGGTCCCATGAGGAAACCGTGGTCAAAAGCGAGCATTACAGTACGGCCGGACTTCTGGTTGAAGATACGGCTCATGCGATTCTTAGTTCCCCAATCGGCACCGTCCATGCCTTTGAGATAAAAACTAGAACTAGTAGCTGGTGTGTTGAGGCCGAAGTTATCTCCGTCTCTGATGTCGTCTAAGTCTGCCATTGATTTATTTAATTAGATGTTTTGGTAGATATTTTGGTAGATGTTTGGAAATCCCTTATTTTTCAATGAGATTCAAAAGTGTTTTTACGGCATGATCCACAAATTGAGGATCCTCTGCGGTGCAATCAAGAGCTTCAACCTGCACCTGACTCGGAAGCTCTTTCTGAAGAGCCTCCCAATAAGCGGCATCTGCTTCAGGGTCAACAAGCTCCCCTCCTTTAGCTGAGTAGCTACTCACGCCCTGAAGAGGCATTAAGAAAACGGTGTCTTTGGTAGAATGCGAGAGACGTTCGCCAATCACTTTAGCTACACGAGCATGCTCTTCTGCTTTAAGACGTGGAACAAAAACATAGGGTGAGTGCCAAGTGATGATGTGATCTTCCCATCCTTCGGGAACCTTATTTGGTTCCTTCACAAGGATGCCAAGATGCTCGGAACCACCGGGACAAACAACCTGTGGTAGCCCTAATTTGCCAGCTGTTGTGAGCCGTTCATCGCTGCCTGCACGCAGAACGCCCCAAACGCCGTCGGCAATTTCGCCCATCGCGTAATCGAAAACCGCTGTGATGATTCCTTCGCGCATCATCTGCTCCATCGCATCGCCCCCTGCACCAATAGCGTGGAAGGTAATCACTTCATAGCCCGCTTCCTCAAAAAGCTCGATGGCCCGCATCGCTCCTTTGGTGAGGACCCCAAGGTTACTCATTCCAATGACTCCTTTGGCAGTGCTCTGAGTGATACTTTGAGCACTCTGAGCCATCCCCCACGCAGCAGCGGCCGCGTTAGCAAGGATTTTACGAGAAAACACATTGAGCCCAAGAATGTCGGAAACTGCAAACATCATGGTGATGTCCTTGATACCTACAAATGGTGAAGTATCTCCCGATGCAGCGGTCGAAAGGATCACTTTTGGGAAGCCATAAGGCAATGACTGCAAAATGGTTCCGCACATCGAAGTTCCTTGCGTGCCCCCCAATGCCACAACTCCGTGCACCTTTCCCTCTTCTTGAGCACTTTTTAAGAGCTTCGTCGCTCCCGTGACAACAAAAGGGTTAGCTTTCTCACGAGAAGGATCCTTAAGAAGCTCATCAAGAGAGCCCCCTCCAGCAGCAATAATCTCGGCCTTAGAAATATCGGGAGCAATTCCCGGCTCTCCCACCAAACCCAAATCGATAATAAGTGCTTTACCACCAAGAGCTTCGATCTCCTGACGCATAAAAGCAGCTTCGGCAGCCTTAGTATCGAGAGTCGCGAGAATCGCTATCGTTTTCATAGGATGTAGTTGCTAGAGAGTTTTGTCCGCCGAGTCATGACAAAAATTAAAAGTGGTCGATAATACCCAGGCTTTCGATCTATCCCCGATTTGTGAAAGTCAAATCTGCAAACTCTTTTGCCGCCGCAGAAACAGCTCGCTCGATAGGAAGACGCTCTGTAGATGAGCCAGTCCAGAAGCCGTCACCGCTGGTATTATCAAGCATGTACTGAGCGTCCGGTGGATTCTCCATAGCCGCTCCGTGCGCGACAAGGAGAGTATCAGGAGAAAGTTCACGACAACGCTTGTAGACCTTCTCAGTCTGCTCAGCAGTCTCTTCGATGGTCATCCCGTTGTCATAGCCACGTATTCCACCTTTGGTGGTCCCTGCGTGGTAGCAGAAGATGTGGGGCTTCGCCTGCTCACAAATCGCGTAAGAATCTTCCTCGGTAAAGGCCAAGCCTACGGATACCATGTCCATTTCCTTGGCGAGAGAAAGCATTTCAATTTCATTCTGAAGGGTAATTCCAGCAGAAGTCATCACTCGGTAAATTTCAGAATCGTGGTCCACATAAGAAATAGACGGTCCAATGTTCGAAACCGACTGCACTCCCATATCGAGACACTCTTGCAAGACCATCCGCATATCCTTGAGAGGATCGTTCGCATTCAGGCAGGCACAAACAAAAGAATCTCCCTTAAGGGCAGGCATAATGTCCTCCCGCGTGTAGTTGAGGGTCTGACGATTTGAGTCCAAAATCGGCCACATCATCGACATGGTGCCCATCCCGTTTGCACGGAGACGAGCGCCGGAGAAAGTGTTGATACAATCCGTTCCAGCTTCTTCAAGAAGCTTGGCTACCAATCCACTGCCCGCAGAGGCAATCATGATGGGCTCATTCGAATCAACTTTCGCTTTCAGTTTAGAAAGAATCTGCTCTGTGGTCTGACGTTTCGTGATCACAGAGCTGGTTTAGCCAAAATTTAGCTCTCCGGTCATCCACTTTTTGTCTTTTTTGAAAAAACGTCCAAAAAAGTGACTTCCACCTCCTCTAAACAGGTGATTTCCTCCCAAAACGGTACTTTTAAAAGCCTCCCTTACTCGAAGAATAACCTCACGGGCGAAAACTCTTCCCTTCCAAGCTCCATGCTAAGGAAGCTACAATGCTCGTGGAGTGACGTCATTTTTAATAAGAAAGGCTAAACTATTTCCATTCTCATGTATTTCGTTGATCTCTTTGGGAGTTAACGCTCGCTTCCAAATAGCAACATCATCAATATTTCCATTCCAAGTCCGGAAAGCTCCCGTGGATTCGCGACGGGAGCCAGGATTGCCTCCAATAAAAACAGGATGAGAAGTATCTCTAACTCCTGCATCAGAATTTTTAACTCGCGCTATAAGTCTTCCGTCGAGCCAGATACTTACTGCAACTCCTTCCTCGATAACTCCTACAATATGATGATAGAATCCATCGGTGAAAATTTCCGAAGGGGTGTTTGGTTCCGCTCCCTTAGATCGCCTCCTCCGCAGAATCTGTGGGTGAAAAGGAGTAAAATCTACAGGAGAGT
>CAYUHN010000133.1:0-8835 GCA_964444495.1 uncultured Roseibacillus sp.
GTAGAGTTTCGTTTGGAAGCGGTAGTCGGGGCCTAGGGTTTCTAGCGCAGTGGCGGTCGTGATGACTTTTTGGACGGAAGCTGGAGTGAGGGCTGCATCAGGGTTATACAGGATCTCCGTCGGGGTGGTGGCTGAAGTGGGTTCTTCGTCTTCTCCACTAGGTGAAGCCTCTTTTATAGGAAAAGCAGCGAACCCGATAGTAGCTGTTTTGAGAGAGGGAGCGGCAAGCAGCTTGGTAAGAGCTGAGTTTTGAGCAGGGTCTGCGAGCGCCGTTTCAGAAACAAAAAGGACGGAGCTGATGAGGAAGAGGCGCAAGCGAGGTTTCACGAGTCTTGGTGTTTCATCAGATCTTCTGGTCTGCGGTTCACAAAAACGCGGGAACCTGGTTTGTCGATAATATAGGAATAGGCCCACTCCATGAGAACAAAGATTTTTGCGCGAAAGCCAATGAGAAAGGCAACATGAATGAGTAGCCAAGCGAGCCAGGCGAAGAACCCGTTTAGGCGGAATTTTTCGGTCTCCATGATGGCGGCATTTTTTCCGATAATGGCCATGGCTCCTTTGTCCCGATATTTGAAGGGGGCGACTTTCTTGTTGTCTTCACCTTCTCGTTTGAGATTGTTCGCGATGTATTTGCCCATTTGGGCGGCAGCAGGTGCCAGTCCGGGAACAACTTTGTCGTTTCCGTCAGTAAGATTGACGATGTCACCAGCGGCGAAGGCAAAGGGATGGCCGGGTAAGGAAAGATCCGGTTCGACTGGTAGTCGGCCCCCGCGGTCGGTTTCGATTCCGAGCTTGCGAGTGAGGGAGTTGGTCTCGATTCCTGCAGCCCAGATAATGTTCTCCGCTTCTAGCCAGCAATCATTACAGATGTCTTCGCATTCGGGGACGGGTTTATTGAGGTGGAGGCGGCCTTTTTCGACTTGATCGACGCGTGGTCCAAGAATGACTTGGACCCCGAGGTGTTCGAGACGTTTGCGAGCGTAGTCAGAGAGTTCAGGCTTAAAGTAACGGAGGATTTTTTCTCCAGATTGAATGAGGATGATGCGAAGGTTAGTGGGATCGATGTTGCGGAAATCGGTCCGCATGGCTCTCCTCACTAAATCGGAAAAAGCACCTGCGAGTTCCACTCCGGTGGGGCCGCCGCCGACAATTGCAATGGTCATGAGGCGACGTTTTTTGTCTTCGTCGCTCTCGATCTCGGCTCGCTCAAGAGCGGAAAGAACTCGGGCCCGAATGCGATGAGCATCGGCGAGGTTTTTCAGGCCAAGAGTATGTTCTTGCCAATGGTCATTGCCAAAGAAAGAGGTGCGAGCGCCACAAGCAAGGATGAGGTAGTCGAAGGGGTAGCTGGTCTTGTCGCTTTTCGTTGTCTTTGTTTGAAGGTCGATAGCGGTGATCTCATCCATGACCGTCGCAATGTTGTCTGCGTCGGAGAGGATCCCTCGTAGCGAACGGGCGATGTCAGGAGCGGAGAGAGAAGTGGTGGCGACCTGATAGAGTAGTGGCTGGAATAGGTGGTGGTTTTGCTTGTCCACCAGCGTCACCTGAAAGCGGCGATCGTGAGCGAGGCGTTGGGCGCAGGTCAGGCCCGCAAAGCCACCGCCAATAATGAGAACTTTTCGAGGTGCGGTCATGATGAAAATTTAGGGAAAATCGTTTAACTCCCAACAGAATAAAAGTCCTCAGCCGGAAATCTCGCTCGGAGTAATCGGAGGTTCTTCCGTGGGGGGATGGCATAGAACGGTGATGAGGAAGGGGCGAAGTTGAAAGTCGTTTTTAACTAAATCGCGAGCGAGGAAATCGAGTAGCTCAGGTTGGGAGGGGATAATCCAAGGGTCTGAAATATCTGCGCTAGGGAGAAGATCAATCTGATAGACGAGTTTGTAGATACGAGCGGCTAGGACGCGGGGGGTGACGGGGTGCTTTGGAGAGAGCAGCCATTGGGCAAAGCCAAGGCGGTCAGCCTGTGCATTTGAGGGGAGAGTGTGGAACGGGAGCGCTGGTCTTATCGAGGGGAGCGGAGTCTTTTTGGCAATCGGAACGAGGGTGGCCTGATCTTGGTGGAAGGCGATCCCGGTGGAGAGTTTTTGGGCTTTGTGTCGTAGCTCGCGACTTTGCGAAGAGCAGCTACGGAGGTAATAGTGATAGAGAAGATCTTCGCGGGGGAACTCCTCTCGCAGTTCATTGAGGAGGCTTTGGCCGTCGCGAAGATGCATGATCTCGAGTGTGGAGAGGGCGTCTCGATAGACTTGGAGTTCGTCGATGGAGAGGCTTTCGATTTCGGGTTGAGCCATGAGGCGAAGCGAGGAGCCATCCGCGCGACCAGCAATACCATAGAGGTCGTCTTTGAGGGGGTCGCTGTCGAGCTGAAAGGCGTCGAGCCAGATGCCAAGACCCTCTGCAGTTCGGCTGCCATCATAGGTGAGGGCGAGGTGATACCATCGCTTAGCTTCTATGAGAGTGGGGCTGTGAATGATAAGCGCATTGTCGGGGCTAGTCTTTTGGAGGGAAAAAGTGATCCCTTCAGGAGAGAGCGTGAGACGAAGTCCACTAGGGCCCTCTTCACCTTCCGGAAGCAGGATATCTTGGGCTTGATTGGGAAGGTTTTCGATACGAAGGAAGAAAGCTAAGGTGAACGGGTGAGCGGATGATAGAGGGAGTCTAGCCCATTGCGCCGGAGCGGCGAGGGCGGTTCCTTGCACGCCAGAGTTCAGTTGAGAAGGATTGCTAAGGACGCCAGTTGCTTGCGTGGGAAGGCTTGTAACAGCTGAGTCTTGAGGAGCCGCCTGATCGAAGGCGAAGTAGCTCGTTAAGTCAGGGATAACGGGGGACGGTTCGCTTTTGATCCATGCTTGGAATTCGTCAGGGGAAAGAGTTTGGGAAATTTCTCTAACTGCGGTCCAAGCCTCACTTTCCATTGGGTCCGCTTTTTCAAGGATGGTGAGATTGCGAGGGGTGTGAATGGGAAGGAAGGGAGGAACGACCGCTTCTCCGGCAAGGGCGGGAGGTTGTGATTTGAGGAATTCAGGTAGCACTTCTTTTGCGCTGGGCCAGAGGTCATCGGAAAAGCAATCACGTTTGAGATCGAGAGCGAGCAGGCTTTCGGCGACCCGGCTACTAAGGTCACCAATTTCATCTTTTTGAGGATGGCGAAGCCAAGCGGTGCCTAGGCTGCTCTGTTGGCCTCCGTCTGGTTTGAGATCACCGGCGAGAGAATCCTCTAAAAATTGCTTGAGAGAAAAATCCGCTTCTTTGACTTGGGTATCGAGCCAGCGGTAGTAAGCGCCAAGCGCCGAGTCTCGCTCTAGAGGCTTGGCACCCGTGAGTGAGAGCAGGCGCCTACTCGTGGTTTCGATGAAATCATCATGTCTCATCATCCCTTCGAAGAGGAAACCTCGATCCGGATTGTGTTCTTCGATGTAGGCAATTTCTCTTTCGGTGGGGGCTCGTTCAAAGAGCGCTTGGGTGAGTTTAGCCAGCTCTTCGGTAGTGACTTTACCGTTGAGAGGGAGGCTGCCCTTCGGAGCGCGAGGTGCCGAGGGAATCGCTCGAGCAGCCCAATGACCTTCGCTTGCAGCGCCTTGTCGAATCCAACGCCAGATGATGGCTTGGTCGAGTTCTGCCAGAGCATGAGGGTGATTGTTTTGTATTTTCTCCCAAAGGAGAGACTTCTTGGGGCTATCTTCTTGAGTCACAGAAGCAATCCCAGAGGGGAGATCGAGGCACAGGCCTGCTTTGGCATCCGTTCCTCGGTGGCAGGAAAGGCAGTCTCTCGCTAGAATGGGACGAACATCACGATTGTAGGAGATCGTCTTAGGCACGCGTGAGTCTCCCTCCCAGGGGTCTTTTTCCTGACAGCTACTCAGGAGGCAAAGGCCGAGAAGGCCGATTGTAGCGAAGCACCGCACGGGCTAAGTTAGGTTGCATGATCGCGAATCAAGAAGCGTCTAATAAGTCAGCGGGAAAAGAGGCAAGATTGCATTGGATTTGACAATAAAAAGTCTGTAATCTGGAGTTATGACAATGTTGGGCCAAGAGCAAGATGCGGTTCGCGAGAAAGCTTTCAATTTCGCGGTTCGGATTGTGAAGCTTTGCCAGAAGCTTGATGAGAAGACCGGAACGGTTCATTCATTTTCAGAAAATCTCTTTCGGACCAGCACTGCGCTCGGCTCGAACCTTGATGAGGTCAACGGTGGGCAGAGCCGCCCAGATTTTCTTCACACCGTCTCCACCTCTCTCAAAGATGCGAAGGAAGCTCACTATTGGTTACGACTTTTGAGTGGTTCTGAGACGGTTGATGAGCCCCAATTGAGCTCCTTGACCGAGGAAGCTGGGGAATTGGTAGAAATGTTGAGCAAGAGCCTTGAGAATGTTCGCCCAGATCGCCAGGTTTCGATTTTGCCGATTTCTCACTTTCCGCCCCACTATTGCGGAATTCTCGCATGAGTAACGAAGAGCAACGACTCTTGGGGGAACGCCTGTTGGAACAGGCGCTGATTGTTCAGGCCAGAGCTTACGCGCCCTATTCCCGATTTGCGGTGGGAGCTGCTCTCTTGGATGAACAGGAGAGGATTCACTTGGGAGTGAATGTTGAGAATGTTTCTTACCCTGTTGGATGGTGCGCTGAGGCTAGTGCCTTGGCGGCGATGATTACGGCGGGAGGGAAAAAAGTGAAAGCAATCGCGGTTGTTGGTAGCGGCAAGGAAGCCTGTTGGCCTTGTGGCGCCTGTCGACAGCGTTTGTTGGAATTCTCTTCTCAAGAAGGCCTCTTGATTTGGGCGGCAAGTCGAGGAGGAAGGATCTGCGAATTTTCTACCTTAGATGCTCTGCTTCCTCATAGTTTCGGGCCGTCTCAGTTGTCTTAAAATTGAAAGACAAAGGGTGGGCTTGTGCTTTGGAGGTGTTGAGGCAGAACTGGTGGACTTGTGACTGAAGAAAAAGTGCTCCCTCAGGGCGATCCGGTTCGTCAGTTTTCGATTTTGTTACAGAATCGTACTGGAGCCCTTGTTTCTCTCATTCAGCTGTTGAAGAGGGAAACGATCGAAGTGATCGGGTTGAGTGTGCAAGACTCGAGGGATGCCACGATCGCTCGGCTCGTCCTGAGTGACCCGGAGGCGGCTGAGTCTTTGTTTATTGAAAAGGGAATTCCTCACACGCTTTGTGAGTTGGTGGTATTGGCCTTTCGGGAATCAGCGGAGGGGCTCGAAAAGTGCCTGAGCTGTTTGCGCAACGCCGAGGTCAATGTTGATTTCGCCTATAGTCTTTTGCCTCATCCGAAGGGGAAAACTCTCATGGCGCTTCATCTTGATGATGGGGACTTCGCCGCTCATATTCTCAAAGCAGCAGGCTTTGAGGTTCTTTTTCAGCAAGACGTTACGAGGTAAGCAGGCGCTTCCCTAGGCTCTGAGGCCGAGATTGGGGATCTGCTTGAGCAAGACATGTTCGGGATCGATCTCTCGGAGAGCCTTTGCCACCCCTCGAACTTGATTGGGATCATCGTTGTGTAGGGCCAATCGCAGCCGAATTCCGAGAAAACGCTCGCTATCCTTGATTTCGGTAGGAACGAGCAAGAGTTGGCGGACCGCTTCTGGGTAGTCTTCGAGTTCGAGAAAGCCCTCGATGGTGGCGGCCATTTCATCACCCGAGGGAGGCTGGGGCTTGTCTTCGTAGATGACCGAGCGGGAGGCGGGATCGAGCTCGGCGGCTTCGGGACTTTCCACCGTTTCGAGATAGACGCACTCAGGACCTTCCTTTTTGAGGCGGCGGTGATTGAGAATAAGAATAGAGAGAAGGCCCACCGTGAAGAGCGCAGGCTCCATGAGGAGAGGGGTGCCGAAGATATGGGCAAAGAAAGAAAAGGTCTTCCCGAAGGGCCCTGGGAGGTAGGCCATCATTCGCAGCGAGAGGAGCAAAAAAGCGATCCCTCCCATAATGCCGAGCCCGACGATCAAGGCGCGTCGCTCTTTTTGGTCAGGCTTTTTTACAAGTGAGTTCTGCCTCATCACGAATGAATTGTGCCTGATTTTACCTGAAAAACAATTAAGAACCGAAGTGGCTTCTTTTCAAAAGGTGGCCTATCGAAACGATCGATGAGGCCAGTTGTTATGGAAAGAGTTCGAGGCGATAGAAGACACGGGTGCCCTGGTTCGGCAGGAGGCTGAGATCGGTGATTCGAACGACAGAGTTCGTGCCGTCATTCCCGATTTGAAATATGATGTCTGTGCTTGGGATTTCTGGGGTCAGTTGGCTGGGAGCTTCGCCTGAGCCAGAGGCGATGGTAGTCCAGGTTTCGAGATCGTAAGATCGAGTGATTGCGAACGAGATGCCTGGACGAGGGGTTCCAAAGGGAAATGAGAAGGTACGGTTGCTTGGAGGGGATGATTCCTCGACCCGAAAGCTCGAAGGGCCTTCCACGACGGAAGGATCGGTATCGTAGAAAAACTCGAAAAGATTATTAATGCCGTCTCCGTCGGGATCTCCTTCAAGAGATGAGTCGGTGACTGAAAATCCGGCGATCCATTCCTCGAATCCGTCAAAGGAATTCTCGAAAGTATGAGTTCGTAGCAAGAAGTCGGTCGATGTGTCGGTGAATTCGCCTGCCGACCCGTCATTAACATTGACCCCATTGATTCCTCCCCAAACCACTTGTTCAGCTAGTTCGGGTTCATTGTCTCCGGCAAACCAATTTACGGAAAACGAGAGACCAGACACCGCTGGAAATTCCCAATCTATTCCTTGTTCGCTGGTATAGAGAAGCCACTCGGAGCCAAACGTTGGAGTATCCGAGTTTCGGATGAAGACATAAGCCTGTGTTCCCGGAGTAAACGCAAAATTCAGATCCGCGTCCTCGGAGGTCGATATCTGCATATTCAAGGAGGCATTTCCTACAAAACGAGAGCCTGCTGCTCCTTGAATGAATCCATCGCTCGTGTCGGCATCAGGTGATGTAATTGCATCAAAAACATGCCAGTTCTCAACCCATTCATCGATGTTTGCTGCGGTCGGGACAAATCCATTTGTAAAGCCGCCCAGTTCAAAGCTGAAATCATTCGGCGTCAAAGGAGAACCATCACTCGTTATCAATTGCTCAAAACGGGTTCCTGTTCCCCAGGTGACCGCAAAGATCTGAGCTTGTAAATTTACGACGGAGAGCAGGGACAAACAGAAGCAAAGAGGAGGGATCTTCATGGGCTTGCCTTAATCTTGGTGGCAATAGTTCGTCAAGTAACATTTGTGGTGGCGAGTGCTTTAGGTTAGATTCACAGTTCTATGTAATTGCAATAGAGTAGTGCTCAAAAAAAATAAAATAATTTGTGGACAATTAAGGAAAACAAGAAAGCAGTTTCAAGAAGCGTCTGGTCCTGAGACTATCAAAATTAAGGCGATCGGAGGGCCGGATAATCGAGAAGTGGTATTGCAGTCATCCTCCCTCGAGGACGAGGTGCCAGTCTGGGATAGTGTCCAGACATTCGGAATGTGATCGCAAAGGAGAAGGCGAGTTTGAAGTTGAAGCGCAAGAAAAGGGAAAGTTCTACCGGTTGATGTACCAAGGGCTAAGCGGGCAATAGCCCTGCGAAGGTCAAAAATTTGGCCCAGAAAGTGGTTGTCGGTTGATGTCCGATTAGAAACCACTTTGAAATTTGCCTTTGCCCGCTTGGTGGTAGCTTTCTCAAGAAGCCGCTATGAGATGTTTTTACTCTCCCAATTTCGAATTGACCCTGCCGGAGGGTCATCCGTTCCCGATGGATAAATTTCGGATCTCGAAAAACATGCTGATCGATAGCGGAGTGGTACGAGGAGAAGACATCATTGAGGTCCGCACCGCGGACGAGCACGTGTTGCGACGAGTGCATGATCAATCCTACTTGGAGAAAATTTATTATGGGCAATTGGATCGTAAGGAGCAGCTTCGGCTCGGTCTTCCCGTGACTCGACGGCTCTTCGAACGCAGTGCCACCGAGGTGGAGGCGACTCGTCAGGCTTGTCACGCCGCCTTGCAAGACGGCTTAGCAATTTGTTTAGCGGGTGGGACTCATCATGCTTTCCGTGAACATGGCGAGGGCTATTGCGTTTTTAATGATGTTGCCATTGCGATTCGCGATGTGCAGCTCAAGCGTCCAGGGATTCGTATCATGGTTGTAGATACCGATGCTCATCAAGGAAATGGCACTGCTTCCTTGATGGAAGATGATCCGAGAGTGTTCACCTATTCGATTCATGTTGGGAAAAACTATCCTTCTCGTAAGGAGGTTTCTTCCATGGATGTGGAAACGGTTCGCTATGTGGAAGGGGAGATGTATCTCAAGCAACTTTTTACCAGTCTAGCGGGAGCGCTCGATGTTTTTTCTCCCGACTTGGTGATTTGGATCGCCGGAGCTGATAATCACCGTCACGATCGCTTTGGGCAGATGCTTCTTTCCGTAAAGGATCTCCAACGGCGCGACGAAGTGATTCTCACGGCCTTTCTCCGTAACCGCATCCCTGTTACGGTTCTCTACGGAGGAGGATACAACCGCATGGAAGAGGGTACCGCGAAGATTCACCGCAACACTGTCACTACGGCTCGTAAGTTGGAAAAACAATTCTTGGGGTGATCGTTAGGTTCAAGCGTTGGGACCGAAGGCTCTCGAATATCTTAAAAATCGAGAGCTCAATCTGATAGAATCGAAGGGTGAGGCCGTTCTATGCTTTGTTTTTCTTGCATGAAAGGTCTTTTTCTCTCTCTGATAGTTGGTTGGGCTCAAGTGGCGGCACTGGTTGCCGCTGACCGTCCGAATATTCTCTTTATTATTGTTGATGACCAATCTCCGTTTGATCTCAAGGTCTACGATT
>CAYUHN010000134.1:0-8779 GCA_964444495.1 uncultured Roseibacillus sp.
AGGAGACCTTCCCGAACCAAAATTCACCCACAGATTCTGCTGAAGAGCCATAAAATCTTATGGAAGAACCTCTACGCGATAGAATCTTGCCTCTCCCTCAAGTTCCAAAGGATAGGATCTCTCAAGGGCAAGAGTTGTAGTTTCATCCGCTTCCAAAGCCCAGTCTCCCTCGAGAGTCTGTGAAGTCCAAATACGATAACTCCTATCTGCGACAATGCTCCAGCGGAGTTCCCATTTACTCTCTTCGTTGGCAGTAATCCAAACATCGAGTAGAGAAGTTCTATCTTGGGGATCCGTGCCCGCAATCCATTCGTTAAAGTCACTCCAGCCATCACCATCCCAATCCTCTTCCGGTATCCCAGAAGTATCAGTAAGGTTTCCAAAATGGATTAGCTCCCAGTCATTGGGTAAACTATCCCCATCATCAGTCAGAGCCGTAGCAGGAACAGAAGGTTCACCTTCATTTTGATTTGCCGACTGGTCACGCATCTGGACCGTATAAGTATATTCCGTCACCGCAGAGAGGCCGGTATCAGTATAGACAGGGCTACTTTGCCACTCGCTGTCATGAGAACCGTCCGAAAAATTATTATTTCTAAAATAATAGAGGACATCATGAGGGTCTCTTCCCGTAGCAGCGGTCATCGTAATGCTGGTCGTTCCTTGCTCTCTTGGTAACTCTGCCCACTCTCCCTTGAGAGGAGTAGGGGCTGCTAAATCTAACTGAGCCCAGACCGCGTCGTGGTCAGAAATATTAGCTGCTAAGGTTCCATAAACACCCGACGTCGAAAAATGCGCCATACTAGCTACATGGTCGACCCAATCGGTTTCTCTATCGATCAAATTTGGCATGAGATTATTCACCAGAGTCCCATTGATATTGAAGTCACCCAAAAGCAAAACTCGACCAGCTTCCGAAAGGGAGTTTTCTCCTAGTCTTGCTAGCACATAGTCACGAAATCTCTCCATTCCGGCTACTTCTGACGAAGTGCCTCCATCTTCGGGATCAAAAGTATTATGGTAATTGAAAATATGTACGACCTCTCCGCCTACTTCGATTTGTACGTGTTGTCCATGCCGCTCCCACCTGTCGATCGAGGGATCGGTATTGACCAACTGACTATGCGTATCCACGAAAGGATGCTTTGATAGAATCGCAACGGATGTCTGCTTATTAAGAAAGCTAAACGCTCCCGAAAACCGAGTGGTTGTATTGATCGTTTGGTAACGATACGGATAATCTGAGAAAACCGTCTGAACGGTATCCCAGACGTCATCAAGATCGACCTCTTGCAGGCAAAGAACATCTTCACCTTTCAAAAAGTTGTCACGAAACGCCGTTAAATTTCCGCTTACCGTGCCCGCATCACCAGGTCCCTTTCCTCCATGAATATTGTAGGTGACAACACGAAGTTCATCAAAGGTTTCTCCGAGGATTGCCAGATTATCGATTAACATTGCCTGCACGTTATTACTCGCGGTATCCGGAATGAAACGAAAGTTAGCCGTTTCACCTGGGGCTAAGGTATGATCATTCAATACTGACAGGTCCACTACGACATCTTCATAGTCTGAAACGACAGGCAAGCCGTTGAGAATCGAAGACCAAGTTGTGATTTCGGTGCCATTGGGGACCTCCAAATCTCCCTCTTGGTAGACTAGTCGTAAGTTCTGCGGTGAATTGTTGTTCACACTCGCAAAGTCAAATTCAACTCGGTTAAGCGCTAGACTTTGTGCGCTTTCGTTTGTGATGAAAAACTGTAACAAAGGGCGATCTGTTCGCAGGCTCATCGCACCATTGGCGTTACTCGTTTCTGCTAATTCTGTTGGCCCGTATGTGCCATCCGTTGATCCCCAAGTATCGCGACTACCATCTCCTCCCCACATACCTCCTTCGATATTGTTTAAAGTCTGATCAGGAGATTTTGCCGAATTCAAAAAACGATGAATTCGATGGCCAAACGAAAAATCATGCCAGCCCACCAATACGCTTTCTTCAGCAAGAGCTATTGAGGAAAGTAGCGCTGTCATTGAGCTACCTAGAATCCATAGTCTCGAAGTCAAAGTCATGCTGAATATTGGCATGACCTTATTCTTTATCTATCTCAACTTTGACTTTGAAATTCTCTTTTTTAACCGAACTGGCTGTAACTGAAGTTACAACAGTGGCTTGTGTTTGGAGGCTTTTAGTCAATCACGCGGGCGTCTAGGAGTCGTAGAAGGTGGTTGAAGTCTTGGATCCTTTTCTCTTCCGCTACCATGTCTTTCAAAATTTCGATTGATTCCCGTTTGGTGGGGTCGAAGCCTGCAGAAGGTGGAAGAGTATTTTCAGGGTCAGAAAAAGTCGTCTTAGCGCGAATTAAGAAGCTCTCCTCGTCGCGTAAAGGGTCAGCTCTTTCGAGGCGGGGGAGGCTTGGGTTTTCGAGGTTGAGGCGGTAGACCTCGAGTCGCTTGTTGTCTTGGACTGCTAATTCTCGTTCACGCTTTTTCTGTATGGCTTCTCGCTTCGCGATCGCCGCGATTTCTGCTTCGTATTGTTTTTTTCGAATTTCGCGATTGAGGCTTACGGTATTTTGTTTGCGGATTTTTTTAAGTTCTTCGACTTGTTCTTGAATCAATTGAAAGTCGGAGTTTGCTTTGGCACGAGCAACACTTAGCCGTCTTACATGGTCAAGGTGGAGGCTTTTGCCGTTACTTGGTTGGAAGCCATCTGCGGAGCTAATGACGTCATGGTGAAGATGGTAGTCGAGATAACTTTCACCAATTAGGTCGGCTTCTTGCATGGAGGGGAGAATAATGTCGGGGATGACACCTAGCAATTGAGTGGAGCTGCCAGTGATGCGATAGAACTTCTTGACTGTTGTTATAAGTTCACCAGCTGATCCAGGATTCGCCATTCGGCGGAGATGGTTGATAGGCACTTTCTCTTGAACGGTCCCTTTTCCGTAGGTTGAGGTTGCTCCAACGACAAGCGCTCGATTATTGTCCTGCAAGGCTGCTGCGAGGATTTCGCTAGCGGAAGCACTGTGGTGATCCGTAACGACAATGAGAGAGCCTTCAAAGATTGGTTTGATAAGGTTAGAAGAAAGAATCTCAAGTTTACCGCTTTCATCAAGAACTTGCACGACGGGACCTCGTGGGAGGAAGAGTCCTGCGATAGGGGTAACTTCTCTAAGAGAGCCTCCGCCGTTGTCTCGTAGATCCAAAGCGATACCTTGGGCTCCTTCGCTCTTAAGGCCTGTGACGAGAGCTTCTACATCGCGGTAGACGCTGGGATCATTGTCCTCAAAGTCGAGGTAGAAAGTTGGAATTCTGATCCAGCCCAAAGAGTAGGTTTCTCCATTCGTTTCATGGATTTTGATGAGTTGGGCGGAAGCGGCTGCTGCTTTCAGTTCGACAACACCTCTGCGAACCGTTACTTTACGTCGTTCATTGTCTCCAGGTTTTTGGTTTTCGAGAATGAGACCGACCACGGTGTCGGCGCGTCCGAGGACGAGATTGACTACTTGGTCGATGGGTAGAAAAGAGGTTTCGATGATGTTCCCATCGTTGAGAGGATCGACCGCGACGATACGATCGTTGGGTTGCAATTGTCCTTGCCGGTGGGCAGGCCCATTGACAACGATAGCGGAGATTCCTGTCGAACCGTCTAAGTTTTTACGTAGTTGAGCACCAATGCCGCTAAGCTCGTTCCGGAGTTCGTTGTCGAAGCGGGCATTGTCTATGACGCTGAGATAATCCGAGTGGGGATCGTAGGAGAGAGCGACAGCACTGAGAAAGAGATCGGCAATCTCGGACGGGGAGGTTTGTTGTTTGGCCTGGAAAAATCGCTGATGTCGTTTTTTAACGATCGTTCTAGGATCGTCTCGTGGGGGAGGAGTTGGCGCGGGAGGAGGGACTGCTTCACTTTCTGGTTTTGGGAGCTGTTGAGGTAAAGGAGCAGGGATTTCAGCTCGATCTGAGCTGAGATCATTCTGATCCGCCTCAGGGGCGGGAGCGGCTAGTTTGGCTGCTGCTTCAGCCTCTTCGGCAGCAATTTTTTCTGCGATGAGTTCTTCAGTTAGAATTTCGTCCGCGATTTTTTGTTCCCAGAGTTTCTGAGAGTCGAAGATGTTTCTTGGCCAGTTGGCTTCACTACGAGAGAGCGGGGCTGTTTCGTCGTCGTCAAATCGGGCAACGTCGCAGATAATTTGGGCGTAATTGGTCCGTTCTTCCACTCGGTCAACAAAGACTCTATAAATATTGTTAGCAGCATCAATGGCCCGTGGCCCCTCTCTGCGAACAAGCATGATATCGAAGGGGTGCTCCGCATTGATGGTGTAAGCTTTGCGGAATTCAGCGATGTCGTTGGCGACAAAGAACATTTTGTCGGGATCGAGGGCGTCAAGATAGAGCTTGAGAAGTCGATCGTTGAATTGATTAGCCTCAACAGGTTGAAAATGGGTGTCCTCTAGTGTCAGCTTAACTCCTCTCGCGATGAGATTGAAGTCAGGATCTGCGGAGGCTTGTCTTTGCGAAGCGAAGAAAGCAAGAAAGCTGAGTGTGGTAAAAAGGGTTGAGGACCAAGTCTGAAAAAGAATGCGATTCGGAGGCATCACGGTGATAGGCTACCAGCCTACCGTCTTTTCTCCGAGACTTTGTGCAACTTTTTTAGCTGCAATTGGAATTACTGAGAGGGGCTTAGGGGCCTAAGGTAAAGTAATTTCGCCGGTGAAGGTGATATCGGCGGGGCCAGTCAAGGTCACGTTTTGAAAGCTATCGCCGACGCGTTCGAATCCGATGGATAGAGTGTCGCCGCCTTTGACGTCGACTTTGACGGGGGAAGGGGCTTCGTCGAGGAGATGATGATAGAGAGCGCAAGCGACCATTCCGGTGCCACAGGCGAGTGTTTCGTCTTCCACGCCGCGTTCATAGGTGCGAATCGCAATGTGGCCAGGTTTGAGAACTTTGGCGAAATTGACGTTCGTGCCTGACGGGGAAAAATGATCGTGATGGCGAATGGCGGAGCCGAATTTCACCACGTCGAGATCAGAGAGGTTCTCAAGATAGCTGACGGCATGAGGGACGCCTGTGTTCACGGAATGAATTTGAGAGGCTAAGCCATCTACTGCGACTGGGAGGTCTGCTTCCTGTTCGAAAGGCTCCGACATGGCGATACAGACTTGTTCGCCGATGAAGCTAGCTCCTAAGGTTCCTGCGATGGTTTCGAAAGTCATGTCGCGTGTTTCTCCCAGAAGAGTCGCGACAAAGCGTGCGAAGCAGCGGGCTCCGTTACCGCACATCTCGGCTTCGCCACCGTCAGCGTTGTAGTAACGAAAGCGGAAGTCTGCTCCCGCTTGTGCTGGTTCGACTGCTAGTAGACCATCGGCCCCAACGCCACGATGACGATCGCAGAGCCAAGCGATATCCTCTTTTTTTAAGGAATACCGGAGGTCGCGATTATCGAGCATGACGAAGTCATTGCCCGCGCCATTCATCTTGGTGAAGGGGATGGTCATTTTTAATATTTGGGAAAGGTTCGGTGATTACTTCTCGGAAAGGGCTGCTACGCCAGGAAGGTCTTTGCCTTCGAGGAGTTCGAGGCTAGCGCCTCCACCAGTGGAAATAAAGGTCATGCGGTCGGCTACGTCAAATTTCACGGCCGCAGTGACAGAGTCTCCTCCACCGACGATGCTTAGGGCATCGCTTTCCGCAACCGCTTCGGCAATTGCCTTGGTGCCCGCCGCGAAGCTGTTGATTTCAAAGACGCCCATAGGTCCGTTCCAGATGATAGTTTTCGCTTTGGCGATCTCTTCTTTGAAGTCGGTAATCGCTTGCTCTCCAATATCAATACCTTCCCAGTCAGAAGGGATAGTGCCACCTTCGCCGTAGATTGCGGTGTTCTTTGTTTCTGCGCCGTCTTTGAATTCTTGCGTGATTAAAGTGTCGGCGGGGAGAAGGAACTTTACTCCTTTTTCATCTGCAGCTTTTAGGATTTCGAGAGCGAGGTCGAGTTTGTCGTTTTCTACTAAGCTCATTCCAACTTCATATCCTTGAGCCTTGCGGAAAGTGTAGGCCATCGCGCCTCCAATAAGGATCGTATTGGCCTTTTCCAAGAGGGCGGTGATGACTTCAATTTTATCGCTGACCTTTGCTCCACCCATGATGACGAGGAAGGGGCGTTCTGGTTCGCTAACTTTACCGACGAGATAGTCGAGTTCTCTTTCCATTAGAAAGCCCATCGCGCTCTGTGCGATGTGGTGAGTGACTCCTTCAGTCGAGGCGTGAGCGCGGTGCGCGGTTCCAAAGGCATCGTTGACAAAGGCAGTGGCATTGCCTGCGAGTTCTTTGGCAAATTCAGAACCATTGTCTGTTTCGCAAGAGTGATAGCGGGTGTTTTCGAGAAGAAGAACCCCGCCGTCAGTGAGGGCGGCGCGTGCTTCACTTGCCGCAGTGCCCACACAGTCGGTAGCGAAGTTTACGTCTACTCCAAGGAGTTCTTGTAAGCGTTCAGCAGCAGGTTTGAGAGAATATTTGGGGTTGGGCTCACCTTTCGGACGACCCATGTGAGAGCAGAGAACAAGCTTAGCACCTGCCTTTTGGAGGTGCTCAATAGAGGGGAGAGCGGCCCGGATTCGAGTGTCGTCAGTAATATTGCCTGCGTCATCAAGAGGGACATTGAAGTCGACTCGCATGAGTACCTCTTGGCCAGCGGCCGCCAAATCGCGAAGAGAAAGCTTATTCATTGCGGCGCGATAACGACTGCTAGGGGCGAAACTGTCAAGATTGCTCTCCTTCTCTTCCTCTATCTTTTGAAGCGGTTTTGGCAAAATATTCGTCCAACACTGTCTTTCGGTGAGAAAAGAGGTCGTAAACTTGTTTTTTTACAAAGAGAGCTTTCACAGGAAGGGAAAAGGGTTCTAGGGGCAGTTTCCAATGAACAAGGTCGCGGATCAGGCAACCATCCTGATGTTCGTGAAAAGAATGGCGATGATGCCAGAAGCCAAAAGGTCCATAGCGCTGTTCATCGACGAACGAGAAGCCAGGGTCGACTGCTTTGATCTCGGTGACCCATTTCATCTTAATCGCAGGAGCAAGTTTGACGTGGTGAATGATAATCGCGCCCGGATAAACCTGTCCTTCGGGAGCGCTGATGGTCGAGAAGCCCATTTCGGCAGGGGTGATCTTGTCAAGATTCTCAGGTCGTGAAAAAAAATCCCATGCCTCTTCTCGGGAAATGGGGAGAACTTGCTCTTGCTTGGTGCACTCCATCTTGCAAGTTCCATGTGTTTGCTAGAAACGCAAGGGTGAGAGTCGACTTTTATAGAGAGGTCTACTTACCATGTCTCGGAGACAAAAATAGGCGGAGGTTCCTGCGATTCGCAAATTTCTAACAAGATAGCAATCGGGTTGGCGTGGGTGGGTGGGACGAGTCCAGGGGCGAGGTCGCGGAGAGGGTGAAGAACAAAACGTCGTTCATGAAAGCGAGGGTGGGGAAGGGTGAGGTCGGGTGTCTGAATGACTTGATTTCCTACGAAGATGAGGTCGAGATCGATGGGTCGAGGAGCATTCAGGTTACGGTCACTCAATTTCGCACGACCGAGTTCGCTCTCAACCGCCTGAGTGTGAGCAAGAATCTCAGAGGGTGTTTTTTTAGAGGAAAAAGAGACGACTGTATTGAGAAAGCTTGGTGAGCCGGGAGGGCAGTTTACCGGAATAGTTTCATAGAGGCTTGCGCTGGCAATGGGGCTCTCGGCAAGAGAGGTGAGTCGGTCGCGGGCGTCCCGAAGAAGGGTGCGGGAGTCACCGAGATTTGAGCCAAGAGCGAGAAAAACAAGGTTCATGAGTTTGAGGAAAGTTAGGGAGATCGACTTAATAGCGCGAGCAAGAACACTGCGTTCGAGAAGGTTCTAGTTCTTCTGTAAGCTACGCAATTCGGATTGCCGTTTAAAGAAGCGGCGTCGACGTTCTTCGATAAAGTCTTTGTCGTAAATTTTCTGGGCGAGGTCGCGAAAGCCATTTTCGAGTTCCGACACGCTCATGCCATCTGGTTGGTAGTTAACGTCAAAAAGAGTGCAGTATTCCCAGGCGTTTTCTCTGAGGAGGCGGTCTTCAGATTCGAGGCGGCCATAAAGAGGCGCGTTAGGGAAAGGGGTCATTACTGTGATCTGGACTTCGTAGAGACCGGTCTCTTTGACGAATTCGAAAACCTCATCAAAACTGGAGTTATCTGTACCATCAAGTCCCAAGACGAAACAACCATTTAAGGTGATACCAGAATCTTGAATAGTGGCGATGGCGCGACGAGTCTTGTCAAGTTGGCGACGCTTCCAGTTTGCTTTGTGCTCGAGCCCGTCTAGTCCCGCTGCGCTGGGGCTTTCTAGGCCTACTAGAATCTGTGCGCATCCTGCATCTTTCATGAGTTTCAGTAACTCTGGATCTTGTGCGATGGAAACATCGGTTTCAGTAAACCAACGCACTCCTTCGGGGATGAAAGCCCGAGCTAATTCTCGGCCACGTTTCTTGTCGGCGAAGGTATTGTCGTCCGCAAACTCAATAAAGGGGTGAGCCCAACTTTCTTTGATGCGGTGTAGCTCCGCGATTACCCGTTCGACAGGCTTTGTCTTGTAGCGGGGATTGAGTCGAATCGAGGCTCCACAGAAGTCGCAGTTGTAGGGGCAGCCACGTTGAGTCTGAATTGTGATTCGGTTATATTGCTCGATATTGAGGAGTTCGAAGCGAGGCATGGGTGTTTGTGTAAAATCGAAATTGAGAGGGCGTGCATCGTAGATTTTCTTTA
>CAYUHN010000135.1:0-8779 GCA_964444495.1 uncultured Roseibacillus sp.
ATTTCACTAACGAAGGCATTCGAGGTGTTTGCCACAACAATGCCTCAAACTTCCCCACTCAGATCGGAGTCGGAGCGACTTGGGACCGCGACTTGGTGCGAAGAATCGGTGCGATCACCGCCATCGAAGGAAAAGCACTAGGCTACTCAAATATCTACTCCCCTATTCTTGATGTCGTGCGCGACCCACGTTGGGGACGCACCATCGAATGTTACGGAGAGTCTCCCTATCATGTCGGTGAAATCGGTCTCCAACAATGTCTTGGCCTACAAGAAAATGGGGTCGCCTCGACCCTAAAGCACTTCGCCACCTACTCCACCCCTAACGGCGGGCGTGATGGTAAAGCTCGCACCGATCCGCAAATTCCTTTTCGTGATATGCACCAGATCCTAATGGATCCCTTCGAGAAGGTTATCACCGAAGCCAACCCCAAAGGGGTGATGAGCTCCTATAATACCTATGATGGAGTTCCTGTTACAGGCAGCGCTTACTTCCTCACTCATCTCTTGCGCGACACCTACGGCTTCAAGGGATATGTCGTTTCCGATAGCGGAGCTGTTACCCGTATCGAAGAGCAACACAAAGTTGCTGCGACTTGGAAAGATGCCATTGTCGAAGCTGTTCACGCAGGCCTCAATGTTCGAACCAATTTCCAGAATACTGAAAAATTCGTAGAACCGCTTCGCGAACTCGTAAAAGAGGGCAGAATTTCCCAAGAACTTCTCGACCAGAGAGTCAGCGACGTTCTTCGTGTCAAGCTTGAGCTTGGCCTCTTCGACAAGCCTTTCGCTGATCCCAAAAAAGTAACTGAAGTCGTCTACACCTCTGAACATGAAGCGGCCACCCTAGAAGCAGCGCGTAAAGCGATGGTCCTTCTTAAGAACGACGGCATCCTCCCTCTTGACCCCAGCGCCTATAAGAACATCCTCGTCACTGGCCCCGGAGCTGACGACACCATTCCAATGATTAGCCGCTATGGCCCGGGGAAATCTCCCGTCATTAGCCCTCTCGCTGGTATTAAAGAACTCCTCGGTGACAAAGCCAATATCCTGCACGCCAAAGGGGTCCACTACTTTGATGCACAATTCCCTGGCTCGGACGTCATTCTCGAAGCTCCTGATGCCGAAGCTCAAGCAGGAATTGATGAAGCCCTCAAACTTGCGGAGAAATCTGACCTCATTATTGCCTGTGTTGGAGACACTCACTCAACTGTGGGAGAATCCAAATCCCGTCTCAGCCTCGACCTATCCGGCCACCAAAACCTTTTTATACAGGAGCTCCATAAAACCGGAAAACCCGTAGTCGTTGTCCTCATGCCTGGACGCTCCGCTTCCATCAACTGGATCGAGCAAAACATCCCTGGCATCCTTTGTTCTTGGCACGGCGGCGAAAAAGTTGGCCAAGCCATCGCTGAAACTCTCTTCGGAGAATACAACCCAGGAGGGAAGCTTCCCATCACCTTCCCCAAGCATGTCGGCCAAATTCCTCTCGCCTTCCCTGCTCGCAATGGAGCTCACGGCGGCCAAAGCAAAGGCCACAATCCAAATGGCTGGGGTAGCTCCCGCGTGCAAGGCCCGCTCTATCCCCTTGGTCATGGCCTAAGCTACACCACTTTTGAGTACGCCAACCTCAAAATCGAGCCTGCCAAACCTACCGAAAATGATCCCATCACGATCACCTGCCAAGTCACAAACACTGGCGAACATGAAGGAGACAATGTCGTCCAACTCTATCTTCGAGATGCCGTCGGCAGCCTAGCTCCCTACACCAAAATACTCCGTGGCTTCGAACGCGTTCCTCTCAAAGCTGGTGAAACAAAAACAGTAACCTTCACACTCGATCCTAAACGGGATCTTAAAATGATGGGACCTGAATTCAAATGGATCGTTGAGCCAGGCCTCTTCGAAGTGATGATAGCCGAATCCTCTAGTGATGAAGCGATCAAACAAAAAGGAAGCTTCACCATCGTAGAGTAGCTTCCCAAATAATTAACTAGGAGTGTCGGGTTCTAATCGACCTCCTATCCTGAATCTCACACTCCAGATTCACCCACTTCTCTCTCATGAAATCCTCTCTCTCATTTATTTTCGGGCTCTTGGTCGGACTCTTCTGTGCCTGTCTAGCTTTCGCGTTCCTTGGACAGCGTAGCGACGATAAAGGTAAGAATATCGTCGTAGCGCACGGCCTGCCTACGGACCATCCCGTCCATAAAGGCATCACCGAGTTTGCCCGTAAATTGGAAGAGCTTTCAGGAGGCACCATGAAAGCCACCGTCTACCCCAACGAATTATTAGGAAAAGAAACCGTCTGCTTGGAGAAAACCCAACAAGGAGAAATCGACATCACTAAAGTCAGCTGCGCGCCAGTAGGAAACTTTGTTCCCGTCTTTAAGCTCTTTAGCTTGCCTTATCTCTTCCGCGACCGAGACCACTATTGGGAAGTCTTAGATGGTGAGATTGGCGGCGACCTGCTCAATGCCCTTAGCCAACAAGAAGATGGTTCCTCTAGTCGTTTGATTGGGCTCAATTATTTCGACGCTGGCAGCAGAAGCTTCTACGCCAATACCGCCCTTACTGGCGCTGATAGTCTCTCCGGTCTAAAAATTCGTGTGATGGAAGACCCCGTCGCCGAAGCCACCGTAAAGGCTCTCGGAGGTTCGGCCGTGACAATGCCTTTCGGAGAACTCTTTGGTATGCTCCAACAAGGAGGGGTTGATGGCGCAGAGAACAATGCTCCAAGTTATTTCTCTAGTAGCCATTATGAATCCTGTAAAAATTACCTCCTCGATGAGCATTCGAGAATCCCAGACGTCTTCGTAGCGGGGGAGAAATTTTGGGAGGGCCTCGACTCCACCCAACGTCAATGGGTTCGCGAGGCAGCCGCTCATTCGAGTCAATTCCAAAGAAAAGTCTGGGAAGAGGAAAGTCTGAAAGCGCTTGAAGAACTCAAGAATAAGGGAGTCACTGTTCGCAAAGCCGATATCGCCAGCTTCCAAGAGCTCACCAAAGGGGTCGTATCAGAATTTGCCACCGGCGAACGCCTCGATTACGTGAATCGCATCAAAGAAGTCGAATGAAATTTTTCAGTCAACTCCAACAACTTCTCTCGCGTATCCTCGCCATCATCTGCGTAGCAGTCTTCGCGATCCTTGTCTTTGTCGTCCTCTGGGGCGCCTTAACCCGTGCTTTGGAACGGCAGCCAGCGTGGACAAACGAGCTTGCATCTTTCCTTCTCGCCTGGCTTTCGGTGCTAGGAGGGGTTCTCGCTTATGCCAGCAATAGTCATTTGGGAGTCGACCTCCTCACCTCTCGCTTCCACCCCGACACCCGTCGACTAGCCAAACTCTTCACCCACCTCTGTATCTTCTTCTTCGGGATTTCAGTCTTTGTGATCGGAGGAAGCTTAGTCTTTCAAGATCGTCTCTCCTCGGGGCAGATGACCGCCACCCTCGGTATTCGTAAAGCCTGGTTCTACCTTGTCTTACCAGTAGGCGGAGTCTTCATCTCCTTCTTAGCCATCGAGAAATTCCTTAGTATTTTCAGTTTAACAACCCAGGAAGAAAAAACCTTATGAGTGTTGGTCTAGCCGTTTTTCTTGTCGCCTTTATCGTACTTCTCCTTTGCGAAGTGCCCGTCGCCTTCGTTATTGGAATCGCTACTCTCATCGGCTCTCTCGCTCTCGGACGGGAAGGAGCTTTCCTTACCCTATCCAGCGATATCGCCAATGGCCTCAGCAATTTTTCCCTCATTGCCATCCCCTTCTTTATCCTAGCAGGAGAATTAATGGGGGCCGGGGGCCTCGCACGCCGCCTAATCGACCTCGCAGCTTCCATCGTAGGGCGCCTCCCTGGTGGTCTCTCCGTGGTCAATGCAGTCACCTGTATGCTTTTCGGAGCCGTCTCAGGCTCCGCCACTGCTGCTATTTCTTCCATCGGCGCAGCTCTCATTCCCGAGATGGAACGCAAAGGCTACCCTCGCGATTTCAGTATCGCTCTCACCGCCAGCGCCGCAACCACCGGGCTGCTCATTCCTCCAAGCAACGTCATGATCGTCTATGCCTATATGGTGTCTGGCTTATCCGTCGGGGCTCTTTTCCTCGCAGGCCTTATCCCTGGTATCGTCATCGGCCTAGCGATCATGCTGGTCGCTGTCTTGGTGAGCCTCAAGTCCAAGGCGGCTACCGAAGGCGCTGAATCTGTGCAAATTTTGACCGAGGTCCCTCCTTTTTGGGGTTCACTCCTCCGCGCCCTCCCCAGCCTTTTCATGTTGGTCCTAGTAGTAGGAGTGATTCTCACCGGCACCATGAGCGCCACCGAATCCTCTTCACTGGCCGTTCTCTGGTCTCTTTTGCTAGTGGTCGTCTTCTACCGAGAAGTGAAGCTCACTGACCTTCCTAAGATCTTCGCCCAAGCTGCTCGTACCACCGGAATCGTCCTCTTCCTCATCGCCACCAGTGCCGCCATGAGCCGGCTCCTCACCATCGAGCAAGTCCCTCAAGCTGCTGCCGAAGCCCTACTAGCCATTTCGAATAACCCTCTGGTAATTCTCTTACTAATCAATCTAGCTCTCTTAGCGGTCGGAATCTTTATGGACATGACTCCGGCGATTCTCGTCTTCACGCCCATCTTTCTCCCAGTCGCTATCGAGCTCGATATCAATGCCATTCACTTTGGAGTGATCATGATTGCCAACCTCTGTATTGGCCTTTGCACACCGCCTGTTGGTTCCTGCCTATTTCTCGGCTGCGCAGTCGGAAAATCCAAAATCGGCGGAGTCTCTCGCGCGATGCTCCCCTTCTACGCCGCCATGTTCGCAGCACTCCTTCTCATCACCTATTGGGAGCCCCTCTCCCTCTGGCTCCCCCGCGCACTTAACCAAATTGACTGATCTCGTCTTAACTCGAAAGAGTCAAAAACGGACCGCAGGATTCATCCGCTTTAACGTGGTTACCTCGCTCTACTTGCGGCTAGCTCCATAGTAGTCTTCATAGAGCTTCTTCGAAAATAAAGCCCCCGCTTTGCGTCCTCGCAAACGATACCAGTGATAACGAGCAAGTACACTCACGACCAAAGAAAATCGCTTCTTGAAGCGGCTGTGCCACTTTTCCGCAGAAATATCCCACTCGCAACCAAGATAAAGAATCTCGCCCCTTTCCTGCAGTCGAATGCTAACCTCCACATCTTCCATCAAAGGCTGTGCCGGAAACCCTCCAATCTCAGCAAAAGATTCTCTTCTTATCACTAAGGTTTGATCTCCAAAAATAGAACCTCCAAGCGTTGCTCGTGCTTCGTTCAAAAATTCAATAAGAGTCAATCCTCCCCCAGCGCTAGGGAATCGTTGTCCAAAGCAAAAAGCTGGGGTGAAAGGCTCGAGCTCCGCAACCTCGAAGAGAACATCAATGTCTTCCTTCTGTGGACCACTATCAGCATGAACGATCGCGATTAAATCGCCTGTAGCTGCAGCCGTTCCTGCTGCGATCTGCTGACCGCGACCCTTCTCCGCTTTCACTACTTGGACTCCAACAAGCTTATCTTCATAAGCGGTCACCTCCTCAGTCCCCGCGACAATAATCTCAGCATCGGAGCCCACCGCTAACTGCAAACGGGATAAGAACTCTTGCAGAACCTCTAACTTTCCCACGTAGGGAACCACCACAGAAAGCGAACTCGCTTTTGCTGCAGCTGGGGCCCGCAGTTGACTCCATAGATTTCTCTTCTCCCACGAAAACAACAAAAACCAAGGCACCCACATCCAAATCGTAGTTTCCCGAGAATAGCCCCAACCCCAGTCAGTTAGGGAATTTTCCCATGAAAGAAAATAAACACCCATCCCCATACACAACGCGATCAAACTCGCCTGCGGACGTAAAACTAAAAACCAGGCAACCCAAGTGAGATACCAAAAATGAACGACTGGAGAACAGATGAGCAACAGCAGCAAAGCACTATATGCCGTATCTAGAAAGGACCCTGCCCAGCCCTTCAATTCCCTCCAAGCCAAATAAGCAAAGCCCAGACCAAAGAGGCCAAAGCAAATGGCGCGTGCCCCCTTATCACCCAATCCAGTAAAACGAAAAGCCTCATACAGCCCCCCATTGAAAGCACCTTCACCTCCAAAAGCAGCTAGGCCGTAGAGAACGCCTCCTATTTCGGTAATAAAAAAGAGCGAAGGCACCACGAGCCATAGGAAAAAAGGCCAAGTCCCCCGCAGGAGCTTACGCCAATCCTCTCGCCAATTTTCCAGCGAAAGGACCCTCAGAAAAATAAGCGGACAGAGTAGCACCGCAATCACTTTCATCTGAAACGCAAATCCCAGCCAAAACCAAACCCAAGAAAGCTTCCCTTTCTCATAAGCAAGCAACGCAGCGAGTATTCCCGCAACCATCCAACTATCAAAATGACCTTCCGCGGCAAAAGAGCCAATCACCAGCGGATTGAAAGCAAACCATCCAATCCATTTCAACGGTCGACGCCGCAACTTGATGAGCCTAAAAAGGAGAAATAAAATGACCAACTCGGCTACTAGAGCCACGACTTTTGAGGTCATGAGCCCATAATGAATGGCACTCGCTGCCGCCATAATCAGCTCCACCCCCGGAGGGTAAGCCGTCATACGGCCACGATTGTTCATCCAATACCAATTCTCATCTCGTAAATGCTCCCAATCCTCATGATCCGCAATATGCGCATAAGGATTCTCCCCTTCGAGAAGCAACTTGCCCTCCCATAAATATCGATAGGCATCATTAGTAACAGGAGCGCCAAGATAGGCGACCCTCACTAAAATCGCGGCTACCAGAAGCAGCGCAAAGCTCGCGCGCCTTCCCAAGCGTGGAAAGAAAAAGACTAAGCCCAGCCAAGCGGCGGAATTGATTCCCCAATAGGCAATTCGTTCATAGCCACCATCTTCAATACGCTCCAAACGACCCCACAAGAGGCCTGCCACGATCATGGCAGCGAGACAGATCAGCCAATAGCACCAACGCCATCCCGAGCCCTTCATCATCTGTTAGGCGTTCTGCTCACGCAAGGTAGCGATTCCTACCGTAAGAAAACCCACCCCGTAGACCATGAAAAAGAAGAGCGCACCCCAGCTGCCTCTCCAAGCATAGCTAAAGACCGTCAAAGCACAGTAAAGCGAGGCCCCCAACTGGATATAAGGTAACCAATTGCGCTCAGTTTTATATTTCTTAACAGTGGAAGTTCCCGTCTTCGGGGTTCTCACAAAGCCACTTCTCTTCCCGACGATAGCCTCATAAACCGCACGACTATTCGAAATACAAATCCCGAATCCGAGGGCAACCATCCCAGGCAAGTAGATCAGCTTCTTCCACCAATCGCGAGGATACAGATAATATTGGCTCACCGAGTAAAGGACGCTCGGTCCTAAAGTAGCCATGATGAGAGGCACAATAAAAAATGAAGCCACTAAAAACCCATTGAACTCAGGAAGAAGGAAGCTCAGCGGAAGAGGCACCAGAGCATGGATGAGCATAAACAAATGCGCGCAATAATGCAGCAAATGGAAGACTGCCTGCATTTTTGCCAAAGCAGGAACATCGGAAACAAACACCTTCTTGAGAAGTTTCTTCGCAGTTTGCACGGAGCCTTTTGCCCATCGGAATTGCTGCCCCAAAAAGGCTGAATACGTCTCGGGTAGCTCGGCGGGAACCACCACATCAATCGCAAATTCAAGCTTCCACCCCCTCAATTGACAACGATAAGACAAATCCAAGTCCTCGGTCAGTGTATCCGCCTGCCAACCTCCTCCATCGTCGATTGCAGCACGCCGCCAAACTCCTGCCGTGCCATTAAAATTTAAAAACAAGCGATTTGCCGAACGAGCCACCTGCTCGACCACGAAATGCCCATCAATTCCGACCGATTGAGCTCGGGTCAGCATGGAAGTTTCCGAATTGAGGTGCCCCCAACGAGCCTGTACCAAACCTGTCTTCTCATCGGGAAACAGAGGGATGGTCTCCTTCAGAAAATCTGGCTCTGGAACAAAATCGCTGTCGAAAATGGCAATAAACTCCCCCTCAGCGTCGTCCATGGCCTCTTTCAAGCCACCCGCTTTATAACCAACACGATCTTCCCGTCGACAAGCATCAATCCAAATTCCTTTCCCCTTTAGCTCTGCAACAATCTGGTCAACCAGTTCGCAGGTTTCGTCATTCGAGTCATCGACCACCTGAATCTGATGGCGCCCTGTAGGATAATCAAAGGCTGCTACTGCCCGAATTACTCGCTCAGCAACATTTCGCTCATTGTAGAGAGGAATTTGCGTGGTTACAATCGGCCAAGCCTCGTCTCCCTTCTTTTCTGCTTCCGCTAGAAAAGTCCTCTTTAGCTCACGTTGCTGAGTCCTCTTCGTCCTTACCCGCCGCCCAAACAAAAAGAGCAGAAGATAGGTATTCAGCCCATAAATCATGAGCACAACGCTAGCTGCGATATAAATCGCCAGCAGAAGCCATAGGAGAAACTGGAGAACCATTGTAAAAAGCGCTTTTGGCATCCTCTCACCGCGATGCGGTAAAATGCTTTGGGAGAGGAACGAGATCTTCCTCCTATCGTCAACAACTTTGAGTGACTAGAACCAAACCTATTCCCTAAAAAATAAGAATGAATGAATTAATTTCTTGGAAAATTAATTTTCAGGAAAAATTTAATATTTGATTCTACTCAATGATCAATGACTGATGAACAACGCCGCTATTAAGGATAGCGGCCCATTGGCGTCAACTTAGATATAACACGTTAATTATCAGTGAACTAAATCAG
>CAYUHN010000136.1:0-8727 GCA_964444495.1 uncultured Roseibacillus sp.
ATCGAGAAAGAACTCGAAAATTATAGTGAAGACGAGCTGAGTTGAAAGGGGGGAACTCGGCAGTTAGGGGCGGCTAGTTGGGTTTTTGAAATAACCAAAATTCTGCACCGCAAAGAATCCCATAAAAATAGCAATGAAGGGTTGCTCTACTTTGAGTCCGTAGATAGCGGCGATTACTGCAAGCGCGATACTAACACCATGGGTGATTTCTCTTCTGTCTGGCCCTAAGATGCAGTCGAGTATTTTACCACCATCGAAGTGGATAGACTGGGATAAGGTTGAAGACAGCCCAGACAAGACTGATCCATGTGAAGATCAGGAGAAAAAATACTCCCATGGAATCAGGCAGTTTGACAAAATTTAAGATGAGAAAAACTGGGACTCCAAAGGCGATTTGGAGAGCTGGTCCTGCTGCGACGACTAAAAATTCTTGTTTTCGTGAGAGAACACGAAGGGGGTAGGTTGCAAAACCACCAAATGCCTGAAGGACGATTTCAGTGGGTTGCTTGAAGGCCTTGACGGTGAGGGCATGTCCCAATTCATGAATGAGAATAGAAGTGAAGCCCGCAATCACAAAGAGGATAACTTTGATGATTTCCGACGAAGAGGTCGCAAAATTTGAACCTAGCAGAGCCATGGTGATCCAGAACCATGGAAGGACGGAGACTTGAATTCCAAAAAGTTGAAAACGAAACACGATATGAGAGGGTAAGTGGTTTTCTGTGAGTTTACAAAAAACGAGATACATTCAAGTATCTCGTTTTCAACTTAGAGGTTTTTTTTATCGGATTCGAGTAAGGATCCAAGTGAGGACCTCACTACGTGCGATTCGGTGTTGTTCCATGGAGTCGCGTTCGCGAATAGTCACGGTACCGGTCAACGCTTCGGCGTCTTCTCCGTCACCTTCTCCAATCGTTTCGAAATCAACTGTGATGCAGAAGGGAGTCCCGACTTCATCTTGTCGGCGATAGCGACGGCCGACTGCTCCGCCATCGTCATAGGCCGCATTCATCCATTGCTGAACCTCGCGGTGAATTTCTTTCGCGATCTGTACTTGCTTTTCGTTTTTCTTAAGAAGAGGGAAAACGGCAACTTTGGTTGGCGCAATGAGGGGGCTGAAGCGTAGAACGGTTCGAATATCAGGTTTTCCACCCTCTTTAGTGAGATCTTCTTCGTCGAAGGCCTCGCAAATGAGGGCGAGGACGGTTCGATCACAACCAGCGGAGGGTTCGACAACATGTGGAAGAAAACGTTCCTTGGTGGTTTCGTCGAAATATTCGAGAGGTTTGCCGGAATGTTCGCGGTGTTTTGTTAGATCGTAGGCTCCGCGATAGGCAACCCCTTCGAGTTCTTGAATTCCGAAAGGAAATTCGTATTCGATATCGTAGGTCTTTGCGGAATAGTGAGCGCGCTCGTCGTCTGGAACGTCGAGGATGTGTAGCTTTTCGCGAGGAATACCGACTTCTTCGTACCACTGGAGTCGTTTTTCGAGCCACTCATCGGTGAGGCGTAGGCCATCTTCGGGACGGCAGAAGTATTCGATTTCCATTTGCTCAAATTCTCGTGAGCGGAAAGTGAAGTTGCGGGGGTTGATCTCATTTCGGAAAGATTTTCCGATTTGAGCAATACCGAAAGGGAGTTTGACGCGATTGGAATCAGAGACGTTCTTATACTGAACGAAAATGGATTGCGCAGTCTCGGGACGGAGATAGGCAACCGAGTTCGGATCGTTGTCATCAGCGGAAGCTCCCATGGTGGTTTGAAACATGAGGTTGAACTCTTTTGGCTCGGTGAGTTTGACTCCGTTTTCGGGGTTATATTGAGAGCCTTCTACCGGCCCAGGTTGGGACTGTGGAGGAGCTAAAGCTTCTGGTTTAGAATCTTTTCCAAAAACATTCTTATAGAAGGCGAGGGCTGTCTTTTCCGCTTTGCGGTCCTTGTCCTGATGAGAGTTGGCTACCAAAACGGTTAAAGGCAGATCAGAAGTTTTTCCTGAAACTGTGTCTTTTGCTCCGGAGAACGTAAATTCGACACCGGTTTCAGGAGTGGGAACTTGATCGGTCCGAAAGCGGGCTTTGGTAAGAGGACAATCGGACATGGGATCGGAAAAACCACCCACATGACCAGAGGCTGTTAGGACAGCTTGGTGGGTAAGGATCGAGCCATCCATGCCAAGAACATCGTCACGCTCTTGCACATTACGACGCCACCAGTGGTCCTTGACGTTTCGTTTCAATTCGACGCCGAGAGGTCCCATATCCCAGCATCCATTGAGGCCACCATAGATTTCACCAGACTGGAAGATGAAGCCCTTGCGTTTGCAGAGGGAGACGATTTTTTCCATGCGAGCGGGATCGGTATTGTCTTTGTTGGCCATGATGATGGTTGCTTTGATTTTTTGCGGGGCGCGGAGTCAAGCAGGCGGTAGGCTTGAAAGCAAGAACGAGGACAGCGCAATGTCAGTTTGATACATGTTTTCGAGCCCCAAAAAAATGTGAAGCCTCTTAGAAGCTTCACATTTTAAAGGGGGAAAAACATTTAATGGGGTGATTAACCCATGATGGCGCTCTCTTTTCCAAGGTCTTTGGTTAAAAGATAGCAAACCGCTCCTCGACGTTTCTGCTTAAAGGGTTTCATTTTTTCCATAGCGACTCCGACGGCTGCATCTTTCTCAGTTTCGTCTTCCATTCCGAGCTTTTTGGTCATGAACCCATTTTTAAGAGTCGCGAGCTCGCTTTTGTCAGAAGCTGAAACAAGGGAGGCGTCTAGACTCTGATTAGCGATTCCAAAGCCTTTCACGATTTTTTCGAGAAGGGCGTCGTCGACTTCGACTCCAATCTCAGTGAGTTGGGCCTTTGACTTTTGAATATTATCTTCTGCTGACATAGCGCTAACATTCGAAAGGTTTGCACAGGAGTCGAAAAGGAAAAAGTGTGGCGCGATTCGGCGGAGGGTCGTGAGTGTTCTTTGGACGGAAGAACTGATTTTTTGGGTTGACCAGTTAAGAGAGCCATTGGACAGAGAGGGGTGATTTATCTGCTGTCTCCTGCAAAGACGCTCGACTGTGAATCGGAGATTCCAGCCGTTCGTTCAACGATGCCCCGTTTCCTAGAGCATTCTTCGGAATTGGTTCAGATAATGAAGGAAAAAACACCTGTTGAACTTGAAGAATTAATGGGTATTTCTGCCAAGCTGGCTGCACTCAATGCAGAGCGATTTAGCACGTGGAAAGTGGATTATACCAAAGAGGATGCTCGATCTGCCATTTTTGCTTTTAAAGGAGATGTCTATCAAGGGCTTGCCGTGGAAGATTGGGAGAAAGATGATTTTGCTGCGGCGCAGAAATCGATTCGGATTCTTTCAGGACTCTATGGGATTTTACGCCCTCTTGATTTGATGCTTCCTTACCGTTTGGAGATGGGAAAGAAGATCGAGAATACTCGAGGCCCCAATTTGTATCATTTTTGGGGAGAGCTTTTAACAGAGAGCCTGAATCAAGACCTTAAAGCGAAAGGAGATGCGGTCGTTAATTTAGCATCAAACGAGTATTTTTCGGCGATCCAGTCAAAGGAGCTCAAAGCGCCGGTTGTTACTCCTGTTTTCAAAGATTGGAAAAATGGAAAATATAAAGTGATTTCCTTTTTTGCTAAGAAAGCGCGTGGAATGATGGCTGCTTGGGCAATTCAGAATCAAGTGACCACTCCAACTGGTTTGAAAAAATTTCAAGGTGGAGGCTACCAATTTGCTAGTGATGTGAGCGACGATAGCACTCTTGTGTTTACTCGGAAGCAAGAATGAGCTGATGAAGAATTAGTTCGTGTATTTGGGGTCGGTAAGCGTTTTAAGAAAGGCTACGAGGGCCGCTTTTTCGTCTTCGCTTAGGTTGAGTCCGTTTCCCGCGTGCTTGGCGATATTGGGGTCAAGAGTGGGCGAACGATGGATGCCGCTGGAGTAGAACTCAATCACCTCCTCTAAAGTCGAAAACCTTCCGTCGTGCATGTAAGGCGCTGTGATAGCGACGTTGCGAAGAGAGGGCGTGGAGAAACGGAATCGGTCGGTGCTTTGGCCAGTGGAATGTTCGAGGCCGTAATCGTCATTGGCAGGAGGTAAACCATTGTTGTGAAAGCGATGATTGGTGAAGAAGGCTCCTGAGTGACAATGAAAACAGTCTGCTCCCCGGAGCCCGAGTCTGGGATCATTTTCGGTCATAAACAGCCGGAACCCTTCTTGTTCTTGTTTGCTAAGTATGACTTGGCCTTTATTAGCTTGGTCAAATTTCGAATCGAAAGAGGTTAGGGAGAGAGTGTATTGTTCGATTGCGATGGCAAGGCGCTCGGCGGTGATTTCTTTATCTCCAAAGGCGCGTTTGAAGAGTTGTGAGTAGCCACGAATTTTTGCCAGTTTGTCTGGCAGAGTTTCGAGATTTTCGCCCATTTCTAGGGGATCGGCGATAGGACGAAGGATTTGCTCACGGAGGCTAGGGGAGCCGCCGTCCCAGCGAAAAGGGCTGTCGAGTTTTCCACGCTAGATTCACAAGTGCCATAGAGTGGCGAGTGGTCTTGGTGCCTTCCACTCCAAACGATAGAGGAGCAGGGTCGGAGAATCCCTTTTCAGGATGATGGCAGGAGGAGCAGGAGATTTGGCTATTGTTGGAGAGCCTAGTATCAAAGAAGAGTCGTCTTCCAAGCTGAACGAGTTCGTTAGTAAGAGGGTAGTCGGTGGGGAGGTTTGGGAAGGGGAAGTTTCTAGGCATTGTGAAGCGATAGGGGGTGCCTACGATTTGGGAAGGGGTGGTTTTGGGAGAGGTTTGAGAAGTGGTAGGTTCAGTGATGCGAGTGAGGGTGAAAGCGCTTGAGAGGGTTTCTTTGAAATGTGGGACAAGCGGATCATCTGCTCGTGAATGAGTGCCGGTTTGGTCTTTGAGCTGAAAAGAGGCAGGGAAGACTTTTTCTAAATTTAAACTGAGTTGGTAGAGCCCATTTGAGCCAATTGGGCCATCGAAGTGTAAAGCAAGCCGGTTATCACTGTTTCCATAGTGGTAAGCGAAAGCCAGATTCTCTTCCGGAAGTTGACCTTCGAGGGCTAGGAAGATGTATCCCTGCTGAGGGGACCAGTGGAGGTTGTTGAGTAGGGGATGAAGAGCGTGATCGGAGGGATGTTGGTTGGCGTCGCCTTCGTTGAGTTCTTTCGAAGGGCCGAGGTGAAGGGTGAGGCTTGAGATTGTTTCTGCGGTAGAGATGGGGAGATGAAGTGTTTCAGGCTCTTACCCATGAATGTAAGCGTGCCATTTGGAGGCCGTGAGCGAACGCCCAGAAGAAAGAACGAGGCGAGGTTGATTGAGTAGAAAATCGAGACGAGAGAGAGTGATGGCTTCTCCTGATGGGGTGATAAGGCTCGTGCTGGGAATGGAAATCGGTTTATCGTGCCAACGAAAATCGACCCTTAAGTCTAAGGCCGCTGCGGGAGCGGTTAAGAGAAAAGAGTAAAGGGCTAGGAGGAAGAACGCTCGGGACACGTAGATTTTTTTAGATAATGAACTTTTTGTAGCCAAGTAACACGAGTTTGTGAAGCGGAGGTGCTGGTAGAATTTCTGTGGAAGAGGCCTTATCTCGTCGCCCATTCTCGAATTGCCTGAGCGCGTTTAAGAGCGATTTTGCGGGCGAATTTGATTTCTTCGGAAGTGAGATCGTAGCCGTGTTTCTTGCCTCCCATAAGCCTATTGAAGTGGGTTTGCGTTTTCTTGTCAGGGTGCTGTAGTCCGAGGTTATGACCTAGTTCATGAGAGCAAGTGCGAGCGATTGAACCCGTTTTGAAAGGCGGTTCTTCAGCAGGTTAAAACTTTATAGGAGGCTTCTTGGCTCGGAATGGTTTGTCGGTCCATGTAGTGATGACAGCATGGTTGCCCCTCATGTTAGCGAAGCCTTGGAAGGTTTGCCCTAGGTAAGGGAAGAGATAGAGATTATGAACGACAGCATGTCCACGGGCTCGGTTACAGAGTCTAAGAATATTGATGGTGCGTTTCGGATAAGATTTTTCAGGAGTGTTTCGTTTTGAATTTTCAATGTAGGTAATGAGCTCTTGTCGGTTTGGTAGGTTGGGAGCGGGTTGTTCAGCGATGCTTTCGAGGACCCATTGGATATTAGCAGGTTTCCAAATTCGGTTGAGTTCGGGGAGGATTGTTTCTTCGAACTCTTTAGGAGTGACCCACGTCTGCATTTTGACTTCTTTACGATTGAGTTCGAGGTTGGTGATGAGGCGAACTCGAAGGGGAAGCTGAATGAGGCCCTCAGAGTCTTCAGGAGTCTTTACCATTTCCAAAAGAGCTTTCTTGTCCGGAGACTTGCCGACGAATTCTTCGTTCGAAGCTTTCTCTTCGCCATGGAGGTTGAGAAAGAGCAGAAAGAGAGCAAAAACGGGGCACAAGAATTTCATATGAAGTTAGTCTAGCGGTAGGGCAAGTCTGTTGGCTAGGATTGATATTTTGCTATCTCAATAGCAAAGATGATTCAGCTTAATCGAGGGAGGCGTCGATTGGGTCGGGACAGAGTTTTCGGCGTCCGCAAGTGCGGCATGGTTCGCCTAAGTAAAGGTGATCAACCCAGGAGATGAGAGGATCGAGGTGAGCGGCTTCGTTGGTGAGAATCCCTGCTTCGAAGTTTCGTCGATCAGGGCTTTTGGCTCCGAGGCCAGCGCCAGTGAGGTTGGCAGAGGTGATAAAGGCGAGTTTGCCGTCGATGATGATAGTTTTGGTGTGAATGCGAGGGCAGAGGATTCGTTCGAAAAGAGGGCTCTCGATGAGGTTCGGGTGTTTGTCGAAATCCGCGCGGAAGCGAGGTCCAGGTTCTTTGGCGTGAAAGAGACGAACCGCAATACCTGCATCGACCAGCTCGGAAAGTTGGCGAAGGAAGGGGACAAAGCGTTTTCCCCGCTTGATGTGGAGGTCTTTGATGTCAGCGGTGACAATCCAAAGAAAGCGTTCGGTTTGAGGAATCAGCTCTTCAAAGAGGCGAGGGTAAATTTGTTCGTTGAGAAGAAGCTCGGTCATAGTGAGTGGGTGTAATGGTTTAAGGCGAACGCTCGCTTGCTCCGAGGAGCGAGTCATGAGATGGTCTCGACCGTGGCTGTACCCCAGAATGTTATCGCATTGGTCTATGATTATGATCAGACCTTGAGTCCAAGTTACATGCAAGATGATGTCTTGTTTCCCCGCTTTGGAATTGACCCCGAGCAATTTTGGAAGCGTTGTAATGCTCTTGTGAAAGAGCAGAGTTGGGATGGTGAACTCGCTTATATGAAGTGTCTTCTCGACTATCTAGGGATGGATAGTGTGAGCAACACGGACCTCAATGAATTGGGCAAGGGGTTAAGCTATTATCCGGGGGTGGACGATATGTTTGGCCAACTTAATGCCATTCTTCGGCCTGAACACGAGGCTGCAGGAATTTCGGTAGAGCATTATATCATTTCTTCGGGCCTTAAAGCGCTACTAGATGGAAGCAGCCTTAAGGGTAAGGTGAAGGCGATTTTTGGATGCGAATTTGGAGAAGATGTCGACGGCTGTATTTCTTTCCCGAAGCGAACAATTTCGCATACCACCAAGACTCAATTTCTTTTCCGTATTAACAAGGGGATGTTGGGTTACGATGAAGATGTAAATGATCACATGCCATCCGAACAGAGGCCTATTCCTTTTGAGAATATGACTTATGTAGGTGATGGCCCGACGGATGTTCCCTGTTTTACCGTGATGAAAAAAAATGGGGGGAATGCCGTAGCGGTTTATAATCCAAAGGATGAGACTCGAAGAAGTTTTCGAAAATGTTTTCAGCTTTCTTCTGCTGCTGAACGAGTGAAGCATATTGCTCCGGCTGACTACCGACCGGGAAGTCATCTTCGCCTCATCTTGGAGGAAACGGTACTTGGAGTAGCAGATAAGATATTGAAAAGACGCAGCGAAGAACGGAATTCAGCAATGGTAGCAGCTCCAACTTTTTAGGTGTTTTCATACACCTCTGATGTATTACAAGAGTATTTTTAAATAGACCTACGAGTCAAACTTAGAGTTGTTAGAAGTAAATTGGCGCTGAGCAACCCGCTACCGCTCCGAAGTTGAAGCCGGAGGGTAAGAATCGCGCTAAATCAGAATCGGAGGAGCGCTCTCAGTAGCGGGTGCCAAGCCTTAAACGTTCTGAAAAAATGAGCCTGTTCAATCCATATGATGACTTCTCGGAGGATGATCCCATTTGGAAGAAGTTTGTGGGCTTTTTAGCTGATTCGCTCTTATCGCTTGTCGCTCCAATTTCACTAATAGGACTTCTCCTTAGTTTTTTTGGTGGCATTAAAGGGGGTAATCCATTCCTCCAAGTATGCGGTTGGATTGGTGTTACGTCGATTGTCTGTGCCTCAGCAGGACTTACGGTTTGGCTGCTCCTTTGGTTTATACGTTTTCGCTATGAGGAAGAGCTTCCAATTTGGCTGCAACGAAGCATAAGGGTCATCTTTCTTCTCTTTTTGACTTCTTCGATAAGTGGTATTCTAGCAGTCGGATATTTTGTGGTCGGTTTGACAAATATTCTGCACTGATTTCTTTTCTGGACTAGTAGGGATATCCAAATAGCAGAACAAGATGCAGCGTGTGTTACGAAAGGAGGAAGTGATGTAGAAAATAGCACAACCTTCTGAACTTCAATTTGGATGGAGGTAGGCCCTCCGGTCAGGGTTTGCAGG
>CAYUHN010000137.1:0-8573 GCA_964444495.1 uncultured Roseibacillus sp.
AACCGCTCCCAAGCTGACTACTCAGAACCTCTTCAACTGCAGATTCTAGGTTTATATTCGAAATCCCACTCTCGGGCTCGATTATACTCCTCGGTTTTCAGGTGATCTTCAGACCGATTTGCTAGATTCCTTCGATGAGGACGTGCTTAAGTTGACTTCAGATGGTTGGGAACGAGTGCATCTTATTTACGAATTCCCCGCCACTCAGCTGAAGGGGTTTTTCTGGATGGAAGTGTCTTTTAGAGAGCCAGAGGTTCCTGAAGAATGAAGTCTAACTGTTTTGGCTGAGATTCATTTGCGGATAAGGCTTTTGAGTGCATCGAGGATGCCAGCGTAGGGTCTTTCGCTTCCAGCGTAGTGCTCTAGAACATAGAAGAGGAAGTAATAGAAACGGCAAAAAGCCCACGCCGTAATCGAAAGAAGAAGGATGGTTTGAACGGTGGGGTCGGAGAGAATGAGAAGACATCCTGCTGTTAAACCGAGTATTGCGAAGAGAATTCCTTTTATTTTTAAGAGACGAGGGCTGGAGATGTCTTGGGAGATTTTCATGGCTTAGCTAGTTAGGAGAGGAAGTTTGGAAGAGCTTCTATATTGCGTCAATTGTAGGAAGTTTATCGCCGAGGCTCTCAGTTCCACGACTGTATCAGGCTGCGGTTGACAGAAGGCTTTCCAGAACGAGAGTTCTCGTTGACCATGTTTCAAGATTCAATGGAAATCGTCCGGGAGGCGTATTCTGGATATGCTCAATATTTGTGGAAAGAAATTACCACGCCGAGTTGGAGTAATTACTTCTATTGGCTTTGTGGGATTTCGTTGTTCTTTTTTGGGATGGAGTTGCTTCGACCTTGGCGTGCTAAGCAGGCGAAGTTTCGCAAAGATTTCTGGTTGGATGCCTTTTACATGTTCTTCAATTTTTTCCTTTTCTCGCTGATTGTCTATAAGGCTGCCTCCGAGCTTATGGTGAATTGGTTTCACGGCTTACTGGGTTTAGTTGGAGTTACGAATTTGGTGGCTCTAGAGGTTGGAAGCTGGTCGATTTGGGTTCAGTTGCTAGTGCTGTTCGTAGTTCGCGATTTTATCCATTGGAACGTGCACCGCTTATTGCACCGGGTGCCTTGGTTATGGAATTTCCACAAAGTCCATCATTCTGTCGAGGAGATGGGCTTCGCTGCTCACCTTCGCTATCATTGGATGGAAAATGTTGTTTATAAAACTTTGGAGTATATTCCGCTCGCCCTGATTGGATTTGGAATCAACGAATTTATCATCGTTCATCTTTTTACGGTGGTTGTTGGCCATTTTAACCACTCGAATCTTCGCCTTCCGTTGGGACCGTTGAAGTTTTTATTCAATAACCCGCAGATGCATATTTGGCATCATGCCCGCGATTTGCCTTCGAGTCATCGTTATGGGATGAACTTTGGTCTTACTTTGAGTGTTTGGGACTATATTTTCAGGACTGCTTATATTCCACGAGATGGTCGTGATATTCCGTTGGGATTTCATGATATGAAGGACTTTCCTAAGACCTTCTGGGGGCAATTGTTTTATGGCTTTCGAAGGCGATCCCGTCGATAGAGTGTGACCGTGGCGCTTGATTTATTACGAAGGGGAGCGCCAGCATCGTTTGAAAGTGTGTTGGTTGTGGTGGTTAAGGATCGGTATTGTTAATTTTTGGAAACTTGCTCGCTCTTGGAGGCGAATTAGAGGAGGGTGATGCGCTCCTCATGACTACTGAAGAAATTCAAGAACACATCGAGCTTGCTATTAGTTCTAAGTTTGACGGCTACACAACCGAGGCCGGAGAGATGATGACGAGCGACGGCGGAGATGGGCGCTTTTTTGGAAAGGTTTATGCTATCCGGTACGTTGGACTGCCGAATGTAGGAATTCTTTTTCTAGTGGTAGGAGAAACAGAGAAAAAGGTACAGATTGTTAAATTTGGAAATACGGAATGCCTGACTCCAAGCGAGACGGATTTGGATTTGATGCTGCGGAAAGAGCTCGGGCTCGAGTGAGTTTTTGCAAATTTGAAATTCATTGCTATTGATCTCAAGTGCCCTTCTTTGAGTATTCGTTTTTAGGCCTCACCTTTTTGATAGGTGTTGTTCTTCTACTGATTTGTGTTCTTTGCCTGGCGATTTGGCAACCTACCAAATTTGGTTATGGAATCTTGGGTCGTAACTTTGGTTGTGTGCAGCATGATCGGCTGGGTTGGTTTGAAACAGCCGGCGTCATCACGGTGTTAGTTTTCTATTTGTGCCAGTGGGTTGTCGCAGGAGTGCCTGATAAGCCACCGAGAGTTACGATTGCCTATCTTGTGGGGCAGACGGTTCTTCAGTTTGCTTTTATGCTTACGATTTGCGTTGTTCTAGCGCGTAGGGTTTCTCTATCGAAAATTTGGGGGCTTAAAGTCCGTCGCTATTATTTCGCCATGCTTGTTGGAGCGGCTGGTTTTCTGTTACACACACTGCTGTTGGAAATTCTTTGGCATCTTGGAATCGAGAAGCATGCGAAGTTACTTTTCCCGGTCGACATGGCTTCGGTGCCTAGGCTAATTGTTTATGATGCTAAAAAATTCTGGGGTGTGTGGGCATTTCTTATTGTTTTCGTTGTGCCCGTGACTGAGGAAGTGGTCTTTCGTGGGTTTCTTTATCCGGTTCTTAAAAAATCGGGAGGTCCTCTCTTGGCTGCGATGACTGTTTCAGTTTTCTTTGCTGTGGGTCACCTCGACGGGCGAAATCTTCTGCCTCATTTCTTCCTGAGTCTTATTTTGATTGCGTCGTATGAAATGACGGGTTCGCTTTGGGCCCCTATTGGGATTCATATTCTTAATAATGGGCTCGTCTTTGCAGAGGATGTTCTGCATTTTTGAATTGTTCTGAGGACAAGGGTTCTCGTTTTCCGATGCAGTTAGAGAGTCAGTTGAATGAACTTGGGGAAGAGCGACTAGTGGCTAGGCTTCTCGTTGGTTTGCCGACAGATGACTCAGTGCTTGTGGGCGCGGGAGACGATTGTGCGGTTGTTGCGCACTCAGAGAAAGAAGATTTGGTTCAACTGCTGAAGACGGATTCAGTAATAGAAGGGGTGCACTATCTTTCAGAGACAGATTCTTTGCGGGTAGGTTGGAAGGCAGTGGCTCGTGTGATTAGCGATTTTGCGGCGATGGGTGGGCGGCCTACTAGTCTCTTGGTTACAATAGCTTTACGTCAGGAGATTGCTTTAAAGTGGGTGGATGGCTTATACGAAGGGATTCGTAAATGTACTAGTCGCTATGGTGCTACGGTGGTGGGTGGAGAGACGGTGAGTTTGCCTGAGGGAAGCGCGAATCTCGTGAGTATCGCAGGGGTGGGAGTGGTTTCGCGTGCGCAATATCTGACGCGAGGAGGAGGTGAGGTTGGCGATCATTTATGGGTCACAGGAAAATTGGGAGGAAGCTTTGTAAGTGAGCGTCACTTGGATTTTGAACCTAGAGTGGAAGAAGGACAGTGGATAGCTCATGAAGCGGGAGCGAATGCAATGATGGATCTTTCCGATGGTCTGCGTCGCGATTTACCTCGTTTGGCTGATGCGAGCGGTTGTGGTTTTGAGATCGATTTTTCGGCTTTGCCTTGCCATGAGGGCTGTGGGGTTCAGGAGGCGCTTGGCGATGGGGAGGATATGGAGCTTCTTTTTGCGGCTCCGTCGGGCGATTGGGTAAGCCGTTTTCGAAAAGCTTTTCCACAAGTTCTGTTGACCCGCATTGGAAGTTTAGTAGCCGAAGAGCGCACGGAGCTAGGGGAGGGCGGTTGGCAACACTTTCAAGTATGAAAATATTAACGGATAGTCAGGAGCGTCTCAAGCGGATGCGTCGTTTTGCTACGGGTCTTCTTGTGATTATGGCGATTCTCTACTTTGTTTCCCGTAGTTATCAAGAGGCGATTCCTTTTTGGCATTGGGTGCGAGCTTTCTCTGAAGCTGCGATGGTAGGTGCTTTGGCTGATTGGTTTGCGGTCACGGCTCTTTTCCGGCATCCTCTTGGGCTTCCTATTCCACACACTGCAATTGTTCGTGAGGAGAAAGAGCGCATAGGTGGATTGGTGGGGCAGTTTGTTCGTGGTAGTTTTTTGACGCAGGAAGAGATTTCTCGGCAATGGGAAGATTGGCAGCCCGTTTCTCGTTTTGTGAATTGGGTTTCAGAGGACGAAAATGGACAAGGCTTTGTGAGGCAAGTGGCGGGCGTTGTTCCTAAGGCTGTAGCACAAGCTGACGGGGAAGCGTTGGTCGAGTTACTCGCTAGTAAGACGAAAGAGGGTTTGGAGAATTTACCCGTGGGTCGAGTGGTTTCTGTTTTATTGCAGGGTTTCTTAAGGAGTCCTTCTCGTCGCGAAGTCTTGGGTCCGGTGCTCGGACGTATTAGTAAAACGGTTTCCGAGAATCGGGAGTGGGTAATGGATGAAGCCCGCAAGAGTGCTCCGATGCGAGGAGCGAAAGTGCTGGGTACTGTTACCGAGGTTGCGGCAATGATGATGTCGGGGAAGGCGATTAACAAACTATCTTCGGAGCTGGAGGCAGCCAGCGAGAATCCTGAGCATGGTCTTTATGATAAGATCGAAGAATCTTTGCAGGAGACTCTTCGTGAGCTTCAGGAAGGGAATGGGGGAGAGTGGGAATCTTTTAAGGAGCGGGTTCTTGCCGACTCGGAGACTGAAGCGATTTTACAGGAAGTGATTCAAGGAGTGGGCTGCTATCTGATCTCGGAGTCTCGTCGTTTGGAAGCAGGAGAGACTGGCGATCACTGGGGAGGCTGGGTCGCGGGCTTGGCGAGGCGTCTGAAAGAATCTCCAGAAAAATTGGCTCAAATTGAGGCGAAGGTGGAGCAAGGGGTTGGGCTCTTTTTCGAGCGCTATGGCGAAAGCGTGGAAGCGATTATTCGTAACACGGTTAATAGCTGGGAGGCAGATGATTTGATTGAACGCCTCGAAAATCAGGTGGGTCCTGATCTTCAATTTATTCGTATTAATGGAACGATTATTGGAGGTTGCGTGGGCGTTCTACTCCATGCGCTAGGGATGTTTATTTGGCCATGAAGGTCTCTCCTTTCCGTTGGATTTTGTTGGTTTTCGTCATTTTGACGAGCCTCTTGCAAGGTCATCTTATTGACCAAATTTTCTCCGAATGGGAATACGAAGAAAACAGTGGAAAGTGGATCCTGAAAATTCAATTTGACGCTGGATATGCGGATCCTGTGAGGCGTTATGATGCCGATGTTCCCGCTCCCAATTACGAATGGTTGGTAGCTTGTGAGCCGGAAGAATGGACGATCTTACAAAGAGAAGCGCGCCGTTATCTCGGTAAGCACCTTCTATTTAAAGATGAAACTACGGGTGCTTCTTTGCCTTATGAAGTGAGCTTCCCAGACTGGAATGAAACCCCTCCAGCCTTTCCCAAACGTCTCAATGGCCAAGCTTATTTTCATGTGCTCTTTGTGGGGCAGACTGATGCTGAACCAAGTATCAATATTGCTCCGGGGCGTTTTCCTGATCTTGTGGTTGCCGAGGGTGAGGTAGTGAGAACAATCATTGGCCCCGGCGAAAGTGTTGTGGCGAGCGAAGGGAATCAAAGTTTGTTGGGAGGATTTTGGGTATGGTTAGTAGAGGGCTTTCGGCACGTGCTTCCGCTTGGTTGGGACCATGTGCTTTTTATTTTAGGGCTCTTCTTATTTCGTCGGGAATGGCGTCCACTTTTACTGCAGTCGTTGATGTTTACGATTGCTCATACTTTAACTTTGGTTATGGCAGCTACAGGGGTGGTTCGTCTTTCGGGAGGAATGCAAGGTGCTCTCGAAGTGCTCATCGCACTGAGTTTAGTTTTGGTTGCTTGGCAAAATCTCCGCGCAGAACGTTCACAGAAGGTTCGTCTAGGTTTAGTTTTTGCACTTGGACTGTTTCATGGCTTAGGTTTTGCGGGGGCTTTGCAGGGATTTATTTCTCAGGAGCACTTTCTTCTTTCGGTTGCGGCAATGAATCTCGGGGTAGAGCTGGCTCAGATAGTGATCCTTGCTGTGGCTTGGGTGCTAACAATGAAATACTTTGAGAGAAAAAGTTATGAGAAATTTCGGGTGGGAGCGAGTGTCCTCATCGGACTCTTTGGCTTGGTTTGGACCTTTGATCGTCTTTTGGGGCTGTTTTAATTGAGCGAACAGGCTCCGAATGCGAATTCGGAGCAGAAGGTCCTTTCTAATTGGCTCGAATAGAGATAGGCTAATTTCTGGTCTCCTCATCATTTGGCGTTTCGAGTCATCAGCGTGGAAACTGGTTTCAGGATTGATGGTATGAGAAAATCGTCTGACAGTATTTCGGATGAGGACTCCAAGGAGGTCTTAGGGGACGAGGGTGCGGCGAAGGAACAGTCAAGAACTCTTGTGCGACCTGCGTTTTTTGTTGGTCTAATTTTTCTTGGGGTGAACTTTTTGGTGATTGGGATAATGACCGGAAAGTTTCTGAGGCAGCCCTCTTTTGACGAGGTTGTGGTCTCAAAGCCTGCCGAATTGAGATCATTACCAATCGAAGAAGATACTGAGTCACAGGATTCCCGGGTTTCTCCTCGCCAGCAGGCAATCCTGATTTTTTATCGAATGGATACCATTGATCAGACCAGTGTCGTTGAGAGTGGCTTCTTTGAGCCTCGGCTTATATTTGAAGCTCTGGACGATGAAGAATTAGCTGATCTTGTCGATCGGGAGGGAGTCAGCATTGTCATTGATGGACGAGTTGGAGAAATTCGTCACGAAGATGGTCGTTTCGTTCCTTTGCCAGTTGGAGAGGAAATTCAGGAAGCGGTCTTGCAGCTTCTAGAAGAGAAACCAGCTGAATTGGATCCTGCTTCAATTATTTGAATTTGCATTGAAGCCTCAAGCGATTAGAGGAAATAGCCTTTTACCGAAAAGAAAGAGACCAATTCCACCGAGGAGGAGGCAGGATAGGAAACGGGCTTTCTCGTAGCTCGGTTTCTTATTCCACCAGAAAGTAAGAAGGACTGCACAAGTGAGGGTGGAGATTTGAGCAATTTCGATTCCAAGATTGAATCCGAGAATGGGGAGAAGCAGTGCGTCTCGGCTAACGGGGAGCTCTGCCATGACGGAGCCGAAGCCCATGCCATGGAGTAAGCCGAGGCAGAAAATGACTACGATTCGTGCCTTGGCGATCTTTTCTTTTAGGAAGAGATTCTCAATTGCGATGTAGGCAATGCTGAGAGCGATGAGAGGTTCAATGATTTCACCTTTAAAGGGAATTATTTGGCTAACAGTGAGTGCAAGAGTGATGGAATGAGCAAGGGTGAAGAGGAGGCTTTGAGTTAGAAGAGTTTTCCAAGAAGGAGTGAGAAGAAAGAGTCCGAGAATGAATAGGATATGATCAAGTCCTAAGGGGATGACGTGTCGAAACCCCTCTGTTAACCAGCCCCAGAAAGAGATGAATGTTGCTAGTGAGGGAGAAGCGGTTTTTGGTTCTTGTAGTCCGCCTACGACAGCAATCGAGTATATTTCACCCTGACTGACGGTTAAGAGGGGGAGTTCACGTTGGTCGGAAACGATGCCAAGAGCTAGAGAGGGGCCTTCTTCGTCCTCTTGCCACCAGATTTCGAGTTGTCCCGATTCTTTAGGATAGAATGAGGTGATCTCGAAGGACATACGAGCAAAGGTGTCAGGGCGACGTTCGAAGTGTTGTGGCCACACTGACTGCCAGCTCTCGTGACGGAATTCAAGAGGTAGGGGTTTGCCGTTGTGAAGGAAAAGGACGTTGTCGCGAAGATAGGCTTCCCCTTCTTGAGCAATTCTTTCTCGATCAGTTGAGGCAAGAGCATCGAACCAGCTATAAGTAGGAAGAGTTTCATCCTCTTGACGTCGAAGTTCAGGGAGAGCGTAGCCGGTATCCATTTCGAATTGAGCGCGTAAGCGATCTTCTTCTAAGTGTAAGCGAACGAAGTGTTGTTCTACTTGATGAGCTTGCAGTGGCAAGAGGCTTACGAGTAGGAAAAAAACGAGTCTCAACATAGAAGGTGCGAACAGAATAGCGAATGATAGTCTGGTCGGCAATAGAAGGCCAGCATATCAACATACTATTCTTGATTTAGGAGAGGAGGGCCTCTTTGTGATAGAAAAGAATTCGAATCAAGAATTTGTCGACGGGATAGACTTTTGAGAGTGAACGAATATCGGGGTCAGTGCAGTAGATCGCTCAGGTTGGCTCTTCGATGATGAACCTATATTCCGCGGTTGGAAAATAGGAAGTGCGTCTAAAGCCCTTATGAGGTAAGGTTTTTGGAATAAAAAATAAGGAGATATTCAATCACCCAGAGGGTGAAGAGGCGTTTTCGTTTCGATTCACTCCTTCGGGTGGCACTCATCACTTGGTTTCAGGCGATGACGAACTGACGCCATACGGAGGTATTGTCGCCTTTGACCACTTCTTAAATCAGACGGGAATTATCAAAATCCTTGCTGACAATTACCCCAAGCCGCGGCGTGGTCGGCGTTCCCAATGGCGTCACCAACACCAACTTTAATCCCTCAGGTGCAAATAACACTCTCTCAT
>CAYUHN010000138.1:0-8544 GCA_964444495.1 uncultured Roseibacillus sp.
AGTCAGCATTAATCTCTCTCCAACCAACGACCCCTATCATGTCGTTGCCAATGAAGGGCATTTACAACGAATTTTTAACAATGTTCTTGAATACAGCGTCTCTTCTAGCCCCACCTCTGCTTCGGTGACGGTCGCTTTGGAACGAAAAGCTGATAGAGTCCGAGCCATATTTAGCAACAAAGGAGAGCGATTAAGCGAAGAAAAACAGACTGCTCTTTTCCGCCCCTTCAACCAGTCTTTGTGCTCAACTTCCGATGAGCGACCTTCTCTTGCGCTCTATTTCTGCAAAATGGCCCTCGAAGCTCTTGGGGGCACAATCGATATCACATCGTCTCCAGAGGGAAACGAAATCTGGTTCGAACTTCCTTCACAAAGTAAAAATAAAGCCTCAGTCTCCCCCAACAAACGGGAATCATGAGTGAGAAGTCGGTAGACCTCGAAACAGGAAAAGTCCTTGTAGTCGACGCTGATCCTGACATCGCGGCTTCCATTCGTATGATCCTCTGTGCAGATGGAGATGGCGATAAAGAAGTCGTACTTTGCGAAGATGGAGGAGAAGCCCTCAACCTTATCACTTCCAAAGAAAATGGAGAATTTGACCTCGTTTTAACCGATTTTCGATTACCTAGTATTGGCGGACTAGATCTCCTTGAGCGACTTCGCGAATATGATGCACGACTGCCAGTGATCCTGATGAGCGGTTCGGCCAATACCAATCTCGCTATTGAGGCGACGAAGCGTGGAGCCTACGACTTCCTCGTTAAACCTTTCGATACAAAAGAGCTACTAGAGGTCACTAAGCAAGCTTTACGAGCGAGCAAAACCATGCGTCGACGCCTGAAGCTCGGTAGTGGCACCAGCGACCATAGCCCCTTTCAGCTACTTGGAAATTGCCAAGCTATGCGACAAGTCTACAAAGAAATTGGACGATTCGCTCCTACTAACGTCACCGTTCTAGTACTTGGCGAAACCGGTTCAGGAAAAGAACTACTTGCTCGGGCCCTCTACCAACACAGCGAACGCTCAGAACAACCTTTTGTGGCGGTTAACTGCGGAGCGATTCCGGAAAACCTCCTCGAAAGCGAACTCTTTGGACATGTTCGTGGAGCATTCACCGGAGCCATCTCCAACCGGGAAGGCCGATTTCAACAAGCCAATGGTGGCACGCTTTTCCTTGATGAGATTGGCGACCTACCCCAAGCGGTTCAAGTTAAGCTCCTCCGCGTCCTGCAAGAAGGCACCTTTCAAAAACTCGGCACAACAACCGATGTCAAAGTTGATGTCCGTGTTATAGCAGCGACTCACCAACCTTTAGCTAAACTCATCGCTGAAGGCCAATTCCGAGAGGATCTATACTATCGAATTAGTTCTTCTACTATTGAACTCCCACCTCTTCGCGACCGCGACGAAGACATCTCACTCCTCATCAACCACTTCGCAGAGATGGCCTCAGCCCAAAACAAGGTTCCCTGCCCTGAGTTTCCCGCCCCCGCGCTCAAACGACTCCACGCTCATTCTTGGCCCGGAAACGCCCGAGAATTGAGCAATGTTGTCAGTCAATTAGTTGTTAGAAGCCAAGGATATCCCGTTACCATCGAACTCGTCGAAAATGCTTTGAGTGGAATAGGCAATGAGTCTTCTTCTACCGACCAGCCACCTTTTGCTAATGCCATCCTCCCCCCCATTCGAGAGGCTCTAGAAGGAGCAAAAGAGCACGGCTCAGGCAACGTTCACAATTTCTTCGTAGGAGAGCTCGAACACCAACTACTCAAAACCGCTCTGGAACTATCTGGAGGTCACCTCGGCAACAGCTCTTCTTGGCTCGGAATTTCGCGAGTCACTCTCCGCAAGAAACTGACCCAGTATGGCCTAGGAAAAAACACCTGAAGAACTTGAGAAAGCTACAAATTCAGGTCGCACTCTCTTCTCGTCGTGCCAGAAGCCAGCAGTAATCAGATAACCGGTTCAAAAAAAGCCTAACTTCGGAGGAAATCTCTCCTCCTTCTTCATGAACTCGCCAGACCATTCGTTCTGCACGTCGCGCAATGGTCCGACTTTGATCCAGATAGGTAGCAGACATTGAGCCTGCTGCTCCAGGCCTAGCCCACCCCTCAAAACTAACTCCATTTTTCTCGATCTCATCAGCGGCATTCTCCAAATACTCAATCTCCTTAAGAGTAATCTTCGGCATTTCGCTCTCCAGATATCGAGCTCGGTCTTCGGGGTGAACCGCGAGTTCCCCCATAAGACCGACCAGCTTTTCCTGCGTCCAATCAACTTCCTCTGCCAAAGTTGGACCTCCATAGCTGCGAACAAGCCCAAGCATCGTGTTAAGCTCATCAACGATCCCAAGCGCCTCCACCCTTAAACTCGTCTTAGAGATCCTTTTCCCAAAAAGAAGGTCTGTCTCGCCCTCATCCCCTCGTTTTGTAATGATTGAAGCCATCGTCTCTTTCCTACCAGTTTTTGCATGCCCCAACACGCAAATTCCAATCTCGACAAGCTTTCTTCCCTTACTCAATTTTCTTTTGCTTAAAAGACGCATCATCTCATGAAACGCCCCCTCACTTCCTCCTTCTCCATAAGCACTGCACTCCTCCTTTTGATTACCGGAACTTGTTCGAATGCTCAGGAAGAGGAGCCATCTACACCCGAAGAAACTTCTTCTTCGAACGAGGAAAAGTGGTCCTACGCCTTGGGCCGACAGCAAGGAGAGCGCATCATGCAAAGCTTGGGCTCTAGCTCTCGAGAACTTGAACGAGACAGCTTTCTTGCCGGACTAGTGGACGCTATGGATAAAAATCCCTCCGCTTTCTCAATAGACGAGCTTGATACCGCCCGCCTAGCTCTTAGAAACCAGGTTTACGAACGAGAAAAACAGTTAGCTGAAGAAAACTTAGAAGCTGCTGAAAATTTTCTCACCGAACTTCGCGAGCACCCAGGCATTCTTTCCACCGATTCTGGCCTTCTCTATAAAGTGGTTAAACATGGCGTGGGCGAACGATATGATGGGGCTTCTGGCACCCAGTTTCTTGTTCGCTATCGCGCCACAGTTCAGGATGGTACCGAATTCGATTCCACTTCAAATAGCTCGCCAATCAAGCTTGATCTTAATGTCGTTCCTGGATTTCGAGAAGCGCTCACAATGATGCAAGTAGGTGCCCAATGGAAAATTTACGTTAAGCCATCACTTGGGTATGGAGCGGGTCGTAGAAGCTCTATTGTTGGCCCCAATGAGCTTTTGATTTTCGAAGTTTCTCTCGACGGTATTGAGTCACCGTAAACCTCAACTTTTCCTCGATTAGTCCTTCTTTACTCGCTTTGTAAAAAGAACGAGCTCTTCTTCCCAAGACTGTAGGAAAGTGAATAGGTTAGAGTGTGTCTCACGTATGAAAATGAGTTTGTCACATTTACCTATTCGTTCAATTCTAGCCCATGCCTAATCCTTGGACAGGAATTGGAAACCCTTACACACGAACTGAAGTTCTCGAACGTCTGCAGAACAGTCTTTCAAAAGGAGAGCCCATCATCGCAGCTGGAGCTGGCACCGGCATTAGCGCGAAATTTATCGAAAAAGGGGGCGCCGACCTCATCATCATCTACAACTCTGGCCGCTACCGCATGATGGGGCATGGCTCCATTGCAGGTATGATGGGCTATGGTGACGCTAATGCGGTAGCAATGGAAATTGGAGAATTTGAGGTGCTACCAGTTGTAAATGAAATCCCAGTCATCTGTGGTGTCCATTGTACCGATCCTCGTCGTCGCATGTGGCACTGGCTACTAAAGGTTAAAGAAATGGGATTCTCTGGCATGAACAACTTCCCCACTCACTCCATCATCGACGGTAGCTTTCGTCAACAGCTCGAAGAAACAGGGATGGGAACGAACAAAGAAGTCGAGACCGTTACTCTTTCCCGTAAAATGGATTTATTCTCTATCGTTTATGTTGCCTCACCAGAAGAAGCCAAAGCAATGGCGGAAGCCGGAGCCGACGTTATCATTGCCCATGTTGGTTGCACCGTCGGAGGTTCCATTGGGGTCACCGAAGCAGCGATGACTCTAGACGATGCGACAACTGCCACTCAGGCAATTATCGACGCAGGAAAAAGCGTCCGTAATGACATCATCTACCTCTCTCATGGAGGCCCGATTGCCACCCCTGCTGATGCGGCCTATATCAACGAAAAAACCGACACCGTTGGATTTGTTGGTGCTTCTAGCTTAGAGAGAATGGCGGTTGAGGATTCCCTCACCAATCTTACTCGAGAATTCAAATCGATTCCAGTCAAACGCTCATAACTTCTGCTTTTCATTCATTATGGCAACTATCGCAGTCGTAGGAACACTCGATTCCAAAGGCTACGAACACCAGTTCGTAGCAGAGCAAATTCAAGCCCAAGGCCACAAAGCTCTCCTGATCGATGTGGGCACACTTACTCCTCCCCAAATCGAACCGAATATCTCTCGTGATCAGGTCCTAGCCTATTCGAACATCAACCTCCCTGAGCGAGAAGATCGAGGCGAACGAGTCACTGCCATGTCTGAAGCGCTCCCAGCTTGCCTGGCAACTTTGGCTGAAAAAGGAGAAATCGAAGGAGTCATCTCTCTAGGAGGTGGAGGCGGAACGGCTATTGCGACTGCGGGCATGCGAGCTCTTCCAATCGGATTCCCAAAGGTCATGGTCAGCACTCTCGCGAGTGGAAACACTGCTCACTATGTCTCGACCAAAGATATCGTGATGTTTCCCAGTATCGTCGATGTAGCGGGACTCAATGATATCTCAAAAAAGCTATTCGCCCGTGCCGCCGGAGCTATTTGCGGCATGGTTACCACTCCTCTCCCCGAGGCTAGTGACAAGCCATTGATTGTTGCCAGCATGTTTGGCAACACCACTGAATGCATCGATCATGCTCGCGAGCTTCTCACCAAAAAAGGTTACGAAGTGTTAGTCTTTCATGCCACGGGTACAGGAGGGCGCACCATGGAAGCGCTTATCGAAAGCGGACTCGTTCAAGGCGTTCTTGACGTCACTACCACCGAATGGGCCGACGAACTCACCGGAGCCACTCTCAGCGCTGGACCGACTCGCCTCGAAGCAGCAGGCAAAGCAAATGTCCCTGCTATCGTCTCTCCAGGCTGTCTTGATATGGCAAACTTTGGCGAGCCTCACACCGTCCCAAGTAATTTAAAAGACCGCACCTTCTATCATCACAATCCTCAGGTTACCCTGATGCGCACTAACTCGAAAGAGTGTACTGAGCTTGGAAGAATCCTTGCCGAAAAAGTCAACGCTTACACCGCACCAGTCACAGTTCTGCTCCCTACCAAAGCGATTAGTGTGATCAGTGCAGAAGGACAGGACTTTTATGACCCTGGAGCAGACCAAGCTCTTTTTCAGGCTATTCGGGACAATCTCGATAACCGTATTGAGCTCATCGAAGTCGATACGACTATCAACGACCCTGTTTTTTCAGAGGCCTGTGCCAATGCTCTCCTCGCCAACTTGAAAAAATTCAACAAGGGTTCAAAGTAACGAGCACTCGCCTCTCTTCACCATCCACCCTCTAATTTATTACTGATAATCTCGTGAGTGATTACTTCGATTCTCAACTCCCCTCCATTGAGCATCTCCGAAACCGGGCCCGTCGACGCATGCCTCGTTTTGCTTTCGAATATCTCGAAGGAGGCTGCTTCTCCGAGATCAATCTACGACGCAACACCGAGGAAATCCGCGAAATTCAACTTAAGCCGTGGTATCTACGCGACTATGCTGGTTCGGATTTAAGCTGTGAGTTGTTTGGCAAAAAATACGACGCTCCTTTTGGCGTCTCTCCCATCGGTTTACAGGGATTGATGTGGCCCAAGGCCACCGAATTCCTCGCCCGCTCAGCCCAGAGGCAAAACATTCCTTTTATTCTCAGCACGGTAGGAACCGCAGACATCGAGACCGTAGCCGAAATCACCGAACAAAAAGCTTGGTTCCAACTCTATCATCCAACTGAAACCGAATTACGCGACAAACTTCTCGACCGAGTCGCCGCCGCCGGACTCAAACACCTTGTCCTTCTCGCCGATACTCCCACCTTTGCCTATCGTCCAAAAGAAATTCGCAACGGCCTCTCCATCCCCCCACAAATGTCTCTTCGCAATATTATGCAGATGACAATGAACCCCACCTGGTCGTTCAGCCAACTCGCTGCCGGAGTACCCGAATTCAAGACCATGAAACCTTATCTCCCCAAAGGTTTGAGCATGAAACATCTTGGGCTCTTCATGAACAAAACCTTCTCGGGTCGTCTCACCCTAGACCGCATCAAATCCATTCGAGACCGCTGGGAGGGCAAGCTCATCATCAAAGGAATCGTCAATCCCGAAGATGCGGAAGAGGCAATCAAACTAGGAGCCGACGGCCTTATCGTTTCCAATCATGGAGGACGTCAACTCGACAACGGTCAATCTACTATCAAGCCCCTCACTGCGCTCGCCAAAGAGTTCGGTGAGCGCACTACAATGATGATCGACAGTGGAATTCGCAACGGCGCTGATGTCGCTTGCTCTCTTGCTAGTGGGGCCAAATTTACCTTCCTTGGTCGCTCATTCATGTATGGCGTGGGAGCACTCGGAGAAACAGGCGGAGACCACACCATGATCATGCTCAAGCGCCAGCTTCAGCAAGTGATGGAACAAATTGCCTGCGCTCAGATCAACGATCTCCACGAACACCTCATTACTGTGAAAGAGGACGAGTCTCGGTAGGATTCGCAAAAGGAAGTCCGTGACAGTTTCTCTGGATGAGATTAACAAAGCCAGCAACCTCAGTAACTTTGAACGAGCCTTCCTCACAAACCCTTGAACAAAAAGGACCTCTCTTCAACAAGAGCTTGGTGACTAATCTGGCGGCCCTGCTTCTGATGGTCGTGGGTCACTTCTTAAGCGAACCATTCCGCGGACCAGCTCTCAACATTGGGCTTTTTGCGCTCTCGGGTGCGCTCACCAACTGGCTGGCCATTCACATGCTCTTTGAGAAATTACCTGGTTTTTATGGTTCGGGAGTTATCCCGGCTCGCTTCAAAGACTTCAAAATCGGAATCCATCAACTCATCATGCAGCAGTTTTTCACCCAAGAAAACGTGGCCCGCTTTTTCGAAAAAAGTGGCGCCGATGCAAAGTCCGCTCTTGAACTCTCCCCTCTCATCGACTCGGTTGATCTTGAACCATCCTTCGTAGCTCTCAAAACCGCCGTAATGGAATCACAATTCGGAAGCGCCCTAGCCATGTTCGGTGGAGAGGCAGCACTCGACCCTATCAAACCCGAATTCATCAAAAAAATGCGTGCTTCCGTCAAAGAGATTGTCTCTTCCGAGGATTTTCAGCAAAAACTAAAAGCACTTATCACAGGAGGCCAAAGAGGTGATCATTCCGCTCTCCTAACTCATGTAAGCGTCATCGTTGAAAAGCGCTTGGAGGAGCTCACTCCTCGTATGGTCAAAGAGATTATCCAAAAAATGATCCGAGCTCATCTTGGATGGCTCGTGGTTTGGGGTGGCGTCTGTGGAGGCCTCATCGGCTTTGCCGCAAGCCTTCTAAAGGCTCTCTAAAAACCAGCCTTCCGAGAATATTTCTCCAAAAAATTCCGTTCACAACACGTGCTCATGCTACATGAGTGCACCCCGTAACAAAAAAGCCCTATTGATCCAGCACTCGATACCAAGCAACGAAAGCTCTCTTAATATTTTCTGGAGACCAGACAAGCCACTCGTCCAAGTTCTTCGGTAAAGAATATTCTGCAGCCGCAGCAAGCGCGGGCTGACCCGCTTCATGCTCTTTCGTCGCTGCCATTTGGATCTCTTTAAGAAAGGTCTGATAGATTTTGATCGCCGCTTGATCCGCGACCTGGCCATGACCAGGAACCACGATCGTCTCATCATCTAACTTGCTCTTGCTCATCGCTCATCTCGGTCGCGTAATCATTGAGAAGATTCGGAATCGCATCACCGTAGTTCGGAAAAATACGGTGCCCCTTCCGCGGGACGATGCTCACGGTGCGACCTCCTAAATCGATTTCCGTCGTCTCCTTCGTGCTGAGTTCTTGCACGTTTTGAAACGGAACGATGGGAGGCTTTGCCTTCTCAAAAGTCCATTCCGCCACAGCTCGACTAGGTGCCGTCACCCAAGTCTTCAATGTATTATCCTTCCCGTGATAACCGCTATGCCCATTAATATGGTCTCCATGATAATGCGTCACCACCATATCCGTAGGTGCCCGCCCCGCTAGTTTCTCAGCTTGGGCCTTTAACCATTTTGCGCCTTTAGAACTATTCGTTCCTTCGATTGCTAAAACTCCTGTTTTCCCCGCAATAATCCCACCATTACAAAGCGTCGTGTAATCGCGCGTTTGAAAACCCGTAGATATGAGCGCCCAAACACCGGGAGTAATCTCTTCAAGCCGCCCCCATTTTTCAGTGGCGACCACTTTATTTTTGCCCCCTCCGCAGAATCTGTGGGTGAAACGAGTTTAAACAGCTTCAGATGGAGAGCTTT
>CAYUHN010000139.1:0-8508 GCA_964444495.1 uncultured Roseibacillus sp.
ACTCAAAAGTGAGCACCGGAAATTATCGGTTGCAATGGCCATCGTAATGGATCGCTCGGGCTCAATGAGTATGTCAGCGGGAGGAAAAAGAACAAAAATGGATCTGGCGAATAACGGGGCTGCCGAAGCAATTGATCTCCTCGGAGTAATGGACGAAATTACGATTCTTGCGGTGGACTCAGAAGCTCATGAAATCGTCCCTCTCACTCAAATCGAAAACAAGAAAAAGAGCCTCACCCACAAGGCTCGAAGCGTGCAATCCATGGGAGGTGGCATCTACGTTTACAATGGTCTCAAGGCGGCTTGGGATCGGCTCAAGCTCTCTCAGAACGGAACCAAACACGTCATCCTTTTTTCAGACGCCGCCGATAGCGAAGAGCCGGGAGCCTACAAAATCCTCCTGAAGGAAATGACTGATGCAGGCGCTACGGTCTCTGTAATCGGTCTAGGGAATCGAAGTGATCCCGATGCGCAACTGTTAGAAGATATCGCCACCGAAGGTAAGGGACGAATCTTCTTTACTGAAAGGCCCATGGATATCCCTAAGCTTTTTGCGCAAGAAACGGTAATGATTGCTCGCTCCGCATTCATCGAAGACCCTGCTCCCACCATGAACACAGGCCGTGGCGCGGAACTCTTTCAGCGAGAGATCTCGTGGCTTCCTCAAGTTGATGGTTACAACCTCTCCTACCCTCGTCCCGATGCCACTGTCTCCTTAGCAGCAAAAGACGAATACCTCGCCCCACTTGTAGCTCATCGACGCGTAGGAGCGGGTCGCTCCCTCGCCATCTCATTCCCCTTGGGAGGAGAATTCTCCCAAAGTGCCCGTAGCTGGCCTGAATATGGCAACGTGATGCAGTCGATCACACAATGGCTTGCTGGCGACACCCTTCCCCCTGGGCTCGGCCTACAACAACGGCTCGATGGCACCACCTTGAGCCTCGATTTCTTCTATGATCTCGAAGAATGGGGCCCACGATTCGCACAAAGCCCTCCTCAAATTAAACTTCTCCACGACAGCCCTGGTGCTCAACCGTATGAAATCACTTGGGAACGACTTAAACCCGGTAATTTCTCACTTCGGCATGAATTGGAGGAAGGAACCACGGTTCGAGGCTCGCTGCGTGCAGGCCCCTACGCGGTCCCTTTCGGACCGCTTGCAGTGGGTTCTTCCATCGAATGGAATTTTGACCCAGACCGCCTCGCAGAACTGAAGACAACGTCACAAGCTTCTGGAGGACGTGAACTTCTCGATTTATCTCAAGCTTGGCTCCGTCCCCCCTCCCGTGGCGAAATTTCCCTTCGCTTTCCTATTCTCATCACCATTCTGATACTCATGCTGGCAGACGCCCTTGTTACTCGTATTGGTTGGACTTTACCCGAATTTGCTTGGGCTCAACGCGCTCGCAAGCCCAGTGGTTTGCCCAAAAGAACCCGAATCAAGAAGAACCCGGACGAAACTCTCGAGCCAGTTCCTCCTTCCAGTTCCAATCCCGATTCTTCTCTCGAAACACCCCCTTCGCCGAAACCTGCCATCAAACGCGGTTCTCGCTTTGACCGCGCCAAGCGGCGACGCTAAACCAAGTCGTCGCACATTATTATGATCTCACAAGAGACCAAAGAGCTCATCCTCGCTCAGACTGATATCGTAGAGATTATCGGTCGCGACGTGAACTTACAGCGAGTGGGATCTCAGTTTCGAGCAAACTGCCCTTTCCATCAGGAAAAAACTCCCTCCTTCTATGTGACTCCTAGCATGCAACGCTACAAGTGCTTCGGCTGCGGCGTAAGCGGAGATGTCGTCACCTTTTTAATGGAATACCGCAACCTCCCCTTCATCGATGCCCTTCGCGAATTGGGCAAGCTAGCGGGAGTCCCGATCGTTGAAGAAGCCTTCGATCCTGAGGCGGATCGCGAACGCCGCCATCGCACTCGACTCAGCCTCCTTCAAACAAAGGCGGCCCGCTTTTTCAACAAGCTTCTCCTCACTCATCCCGACGCCCAGCATGCGAGAGACTACCTGAAGAGCCGAGGCTTCAACCGAGACACTGCCGAACGTTGGGTGATTGGCTGGATTCCTGAAAAGCCCAGGCCTTTTCTCGACTGGGCAAAGCAGGAAGGTTTCTCCGGACGAGAGCTCTGTGGCACCGGACTGGCCTCTCCTCGTGATGTCAACCAACCTCGGGCTGGCCTCTTCCTCCGCTTTTACAACCGCCTTATGTTTCCCATTCACAACGACTATGGAGACGTTATCGCCTTTTCCGGCCGACAATTGGTAGAAGACAAAAAAAGTGGAAAATATATCAACTCCCCTGAAACCATTCTCTTTAAAAAATCGAAAGTCTTTTTCGGTCTACATCAGGCACGCCAAGCGATCGGAAGAGCGAAAAACGTGGTGCTGGTAGAAGGTCAAACGGATGCCATTGCCTGTCATGAAGCTGGCTTCCCACAAACCATTGCGGCCTTGGGGACAGCCCGCACCAAAGATCACGCTCGTCTACTCAAACGCTACACCGACACCATCATTATTTGCCCCGATGGTGACACCGCCGGACACAAAAGCACCGGCGCCGGATTTAATGAGTTCGCTCCCTTAGGCTTAATCGTCAAAGTCGCCGCTTTGCCTGAAGGCGATGACCCCGACTCCTTCATCAAACGAGCAGGAAGGGAGGCCTTCCAAAAGCTTCTCGACGAGGCTGGCGACTTCTTCGACTACCAAATCGACTTCGCCCAAAAGAACGTCGATCTTAGCCAACCTCTCAATCGAGCACGATTAGCCAACGCATTGGCCGCCTACCTCAAAAAAATCCCCGACCCCATCAGCCGCGATACCCTCATGGGACACTGTGCCACTCGCCTCGGGGTTGGACTTCCTGAATTTCGCGAATCGTTTCGCAAAGTGAAAGAAGAACGAACCTATGGCAAAAAGGACGAGTCCTCCACCCCCGTAGTCCGACCTCGTATTTACGACCCAGCTCTCCTCCGCCTCTGTCATCTAGCCTTAATCTCCACAGAAGTGCAAAACTGGCTCTGTGAGCAGACCGAAGGATTAGTCGAATCTCTCGGAAATTTAGCAGGACGCGACATTATTCTTCGTATCGTTGGAAAGCGACCCAACCCTAAGAAACCCTCTGAAATCAATACTTTCTTGAGGGATTGCGCTCCCGAAGATCAACTCACTCTGACCTCAGTCTTGGAAGAACCTATTCCCGAAGAACCTCTGCGGCACGCAACCAAAGCCCTTTCAAAATTAGCTTTTTCCTCTATTCGGGAGCGTTTGGATAGAATTCAATCGCTTCTTAAAGACACAAATAACGACTCCGAGACCGTTACCGAATTACTCCAAGAAAGCAAGCAACTCACCGAGATGCTGCGGGAACAAGAATAAACCTTGACCAAAATTACCGCTACAGTAAAGAAAACCTCCTTCGCGAGCCGCGGGCTTGCTATAATGGCTGAGGTGTATCCACATCTCAGCACTATATCCTTCTAGCAAGCTTCACAAAGTCCTCCTCCCTCACACGTTCCCGCACCGAATTAACCTTACTCTTTTTATTTCAAATCATGGCGAAAAAGAAAGCTGCAGCTACAAAGTCTTCTCCCGAAAAGGAAACTGAGGCCGCAAAAGAAACAACCGCAAAAGAAGCCCCTACAGATTCTGCCGAAGCAAAAGCAACTGAAGCCAAGAAAACAACCAAGGCGGCTAAGAAAACAACCGCCACGAAGAAGTCCGCTAAAAAGGCGACCGCAAAGACTACTACGAAAAGCGTAACCAAAAAAGCGACCGCTGCTAAAAAAGCCACTAAAAAGGCGGAGCCAAAAGATAGCACTGCTAAAAAGGAAACTGCGAAAGCTTCCGCTAAAAAAGCCGCTGCTAAAAAGACCTCAAAAACTGAGGAAACCCCTCAAAAAGCAGAAAAAGCAGCTTCTGCTCCCGCTAAAGGCAAAAGCCGTCTCGACTCTCCCGAAATTCAGGAGGTCATTCGTGAATTAATCAAATTGGCTAAGGAGCAGGGCTACCTGACTCATGACGATGTTCACGATCTCCTGCCGAAGGATATGGTCGAACCTTCCGATATCGAAGGCATCTACGAACGCCTTCGCAGCATGGAGTTTGCTATTATCGACGCCTCTGACGTTGACCGCTTCAAAGATAAAAAGAACGACGACGCCAGCGCTACCGAAGAGAGCAAAACTGAGAAGCTCGACATTCTTGATGACCCCGTTCGCATGTATCTCAAGCAGATGGGTCAGGTTCCTCTTCTCACTCGTGAACAGGAAGTAGAAATCTCCAAGCGTATTGAAGATGCCGAAATCAACGTACAAAAATTCCTTCATCGCTTTGGCTTTGTTGCCGACTGCTATCTCGAACTCGCTCAGAAACTAGAGCGCGGAAAAGAGCGCTTTGACCGTGTCATTCTCGACAAAAAGATCGAAAGCCGCGAGCGCTACATGAAGGTCCTCCCCAAGCTGTGCGCATCTGTTCAACAGCTTCATGAAGAGACCGCCCAAATTTGGCGTAAGCTCTCTGTTAAAAATCCTCGTAGCAAGAAGAAGCTAGAGGAAACAATGGAGAAAAACCTGACTTCTCTTGCCCGCCAGTTCGTCCGTTTTTACTACAAACAAAAGGTGGTCGAAGATTTTTGTAATCCCGTTGACGACTACGAAACCAAATTCTGGCGCTACAAACGCAAAGTCGAAACCGGCGGCCAAGATGCCAGCGAGTTTGAAACCAAGCTTCGCGAAATTCAGCAGGAAACTTGGTGCACCACAGAGGATTTCGAAAAAAATAAGAATGACCTTCGCCATTGGATGCGTGAAGCGAACAAAGCGAAAACCGAAATGGTTGAAGCAAACCTTCGCCTCGTTATTTCCATTGCTAAAAAATACACTAACCGTGGCCTCTCCTTCCTGGACCTCATTCAAGAAGGAAACATGGGGCTCATGAAAGCGGTCGAGAAATTCGAGTATCGTCGCGGATACAAATTCTCAACCTACGCAACTTGGTGGATTCGTCAGGCCATCACTCGCTCCATTGCGGACCAAGCGCGAACTATTCGAATCCCGGTCCACATGATCGAGACCATCAATAAGCTCATGCGGGTTCAAAAACAGCTCGTGCAGGAATATGGTCGCGAACCTTCTCCCGATGAAATCGCAGAGGAAATCCACCTCCCGGTCGAGCGGGTTCGCGCTGTTCTTAAAATGGCCCAACAGCCAATTTCCTTACAAGCTCCGGTTGGTGACAGCGATGACACCTCATTCGGAGACTTTATCGAAGACAAGGCTGCCGACAACCCGATGGAAGAAGCTGGCTTCGCCATGCTCAAGGACAAGATCATTGAAGTCCTCGACTCCCTCACTGAACGTGAGCGTGAAGTTCTCGAGCAACGCTTTGGTCTCAAAGATGGTTATAGCCGCACCTTGGAAGAGGTTGGTCGTCAATTCCAAGTAACGCGTGAACGGATTCGTCAAATCGAAGCGAAAGCGCTTCGAAAAATGCGTCACCCAACTCGCATTCGGAAGCTAGAAGGCTTTATTGAGCTTCCGACGGACTAAATCGGATTCCACGTTTTTCCACTAAGTCGCCGGCCAACCACTGGCGACTTACTTCGTTTTTCTCTAGCGATTTTATTTTGCCCTTCTCGGAAATGCATTAGAGTCACCTCAGCAGGAAAATTCCTCCTATGTCGTTCGATCCACTTACTATTCGCGAACAGTTTCCGATTCTACAGAGTCAGATTCATGGAAAACCTCTCGTGTATTTAGATAACGCGGCCACGGTGCAAAAACCACGAAGTGTCCTTGATGCCACTAGGGCCTATTACGAACAAACCAATGCCAATATTCATCGTGGCACTCACCATCTCTCTCAAAAAGCGACCGCGACCCACGAGGCAGCTCGTGACACAATAGCTGAATTTTTGGGAGCGGCACGGAGCGAGGAAATCATCTTCACCTCTGGCACCACCGATGGTATCAACCTCGTCGCTTCTATTTTAGACAACGAACTACAGCCTAATGACGAAATTATCGTCTCCGGCCTAGAACATCATTCCAACTTGGTCCCGTGGCAAATGCTGGCTCAGCGTACTGGCGCCACTCTTCAAATTATCCCAGTTCTAGATGATGGAACCCTCAACCACGATGCCTATCTCCAGCTTCTCTCTCCTCGCACTCGACTTCTCGCTCTGACCCACGTCTCCAATGCCTTTGGAACCCCCGTTCCCGTTAGAGACTACATTCAGCCTGCTCGAGAAGCCGGAGCCCTCATTCTCATCGATGCCGCGCAATCGGTGGCACACAAATCCATCGACGTTCAAGAGATGAACGCTGACTTCCTTGTCTTTTCCGGACATAAGGTCTACGCCCCCACGGGCATCGGCGTCCTCTGGAGTAAGTTCGAAACCCTCGATCGCCTCCCTCCTTGGCGTGGTGGTGGAGAGATGATCAAAGAGGTCACCTACGAAAGCTCTACCTACAACGACCTTCCCTTCCGCTACGAAGCAGGTACTCCCAATATCGAGGGAGGCATTGCTCTTGCCGCTGCTCTCAACTGGTTGACCGATCTCAATCTGGACAAAATCGCAGAACATGAGCACCACCTCATCGGACTTGCCTCCAACGAACTCTCTCGTATTCCAGGGTTAAGATTCTTCGGACCAGACAATCGTGAAGGTTCGCTCTCATTTGAACTCGACGGCCTTCATCACTACGATGTCGGCACCCTTATTGATCAAATGGGGGTCGCGGTCCGCACCGGACATCATTGCTGCCAACCTCTCATGAATCGATTTGGAATCACCGGCACTGTCCGCGCCTCATTCGCAGCCTACAATACAGAAGACGAAGTCCATGCTTTAGTTGCTGCGGTGGAAAAAGCTCACTCTCTTCTCTCCTAACTTCTCGCTCGATGACTATTACCGAAAAACAAGAACAACTTCTCGGAGAACTCGACCTCTTTCAAGACTGGACCGAGCGCTATCAATATGTCATCGACCTCGGAAAAAAAGTTTCCGGCCTTGAGCCTGCACTTCAAACTGAAGACCGTCTCATTAAGGGCTGCCAATCCCAGGTCTGGCTAGAATCTGAATTCAAAGACGGCCTCGTTCGCTATCTCGCCGACTCCGATAGCCTCATTACCAAAGGTATGATTGCCCTCTTTGTTCGCGTTTTGGATGGTCAAACCCCAGACGATATTCTTCAAGCGGACATGTCTTTCATCGAAAAAACAGGACTCAAAGAGCATCTCGCTCCCACTCGCGCAAATGCCCTTTCACTGATGGCAACTCAGATGAAAAAGCACGCTCTCCGGTACGCAGGAGAGCAATAGCAAATCCACTCTGGGGCAATTTTCATCTCATATTCATCAGTTCTTCATCTTTTCCGTCGAAGATGACGAGCAGACGTGAACTTCTCCAATGCCTTCGGCCGCAAACTCCCCTCCTTTTTTCCTCGCAAACCTTTTCACTGGAAAAAATTTGCCCAAAGATCCATAGCAATCATCTTGCTTGTTACGATTTCTCTGGCGGTGACAGTCGAAATCATCTGTCGCAATATCGTTCGACCATCACGAGAGAAAAGAAGCGAAACCGCAGAGGAAATTCTCCATGCTCCTCATAAACATGGCATGACGATAGCAACAGGTTTACTGAGTCCCGAGGGGCTACCCTATCTCAGTTGTAAACCTAGCCTGAAATACAAAGGCAATAGCAAAAAAGGCAATCTCCTCCGCACTCAACTTTTAAAACGTGGAGTGGTTCTCCAAAATAACAACGCTAACGACCATTTCATCATTCTCATTCACGGCCATAGCAGTCGCGGAGACGCGCTCCTTCCCGTTGCGGAACGATTCTGTGCGATAGGATTCACCTGCCTGATTCCTGACCTCCCTGGGCATGGTTCTCATCCAGCCAAACAGACGTGGTTTGGGAATAGAGAAGCGCCACTTATTCTCAGCCTCCTTGAGCATGCGGCCAAAGAAAAATCTACCCACGAACCACGAGCCGCGCTCTTCGGCTTTTCACAAGGAGGAGCAATCGCCCTGAAAGCTGCTGCAGAATATCCCGACTCCTTCTGGGCTATTGGAACTCTCTCCACGTTCAGTTCGCTCCCTCGGATTATGGATGAAAAAGCATCCAAACTACCGGGAGTTTCTCTCCTTCGACCACTTGTCGACTGGCGACTCAAACAAGGATATCACTTCGCTCCCGAGGCGATTCAGCCTTGGAAAGATGCTCAAAAAATCTCCCAACCCATCTTTCTCCTTCACGGAGACAAAGACAAGCTCGCCGCAGCCTATCATAGCGAACACCTCTTCCAAGAAGTCTCACACCCCAACAAAAACATCCGCATTGTACCCAATGCTAGTCACGGAAATGTCCTCGCTAAAGGACATCAGGTCTATGCCGACATCTGTGAATTTTATTTAAACAACATTTAGCAAGCGAACAAACTAGTGCTGCGACCGAATTAAAGTGAAGGATAGAGGTGCCTGAGCTTTACCCG
>CAYUHN010000140.1:0-8352 GCA_964444495.1 uncultured Roseibacillus sp.
TTTTTTTATGTGAACGGTTTTAAAAAAATAAAGAACTCTTAACAGTCCATAAAAAGGCAGCAAAGCTCTCACATCATGCCACAATTAGCCAAGATCATTCAGAGAAGGGTCGTTTACGCTCGTATCGTACTCCGTGTTGTCATTGAACGACGTCCAAGCTCCAACACTTCCAAGCGAATCACCTGGGGCGGCAAGAAAAATTTCGATACAAGTATTCGTATAAGAAGAAAGATCGACACCTGCTGAGGTCAAACTTCCCATATTCGTAGGCGAGTCTCCATCAATGTCTTCTACCGCAAACACAAAATTTTCGCCATCCGCAATCGGAGCAAAGCGAGTCCCATTATTCGGAAGAACCGTAAAAAAATCAGTGCTTCCATCATCAAATAGAGTTGGGGAAGCCGTGAAGCCAATATCGCCTCCTTGATTATCCCCGAATGTTTCAGCTGCGACGAGATTGGTTGAGACACTTGCTGAAGCCTGATGGCAAAGAGCGGCAAGGGTTGTGAAAGTAAGAAGTGACTTGCAGACAGCAGGAGCCGACCGCATAGCCAAAGATTGGCAACGGAAATTCATAGCGTTATTGTTCGTTCTGTAATTTTTGAAGAAAAATTACTTAGAGTCTCGATCTCAAGCTAAATCGCCTTGCGCAAGTGAACTCAAACTTTGAGTGAAGATATTTCTAGTTGAGATCTGGACGCTTGGAGTTGATCTCTCGTTTAAGAATCTCTGTCAATTCTGCCAGACGTTCCGGATGTTTTTTAGAGACCTCATGATATTCATTGTTGTCCTCAAGAATCTGATAAAGCTGATGCACTTTCTTCTTTTTATCAATCTCTACGACTTTGAAACCATCTGAAGCAATAAGAGCGTTACTTCCCATCGTTTTAAACCAATTTTTAAACACCAAATAGTCATGACCCTCCGTCTGCGGCTGGCTGAGGAGCGTAGGCAAATAGGAAATACTATCCTTCCCCTCGGGAGTTTCGCCTCCACAGATATCTGCCAAGGTCGCTAAAAAATCGTAATGAGCCGAAAGGTGAGCGGTTTCGGTTCCCTCTGCGATCCGACCCGGCCAGCGAGCAATCATGGGGCATTGGATTCCTCCTTGGTAACCGCTTCTCTTAAGGCCAGCGCGCCCTCCCGCACCGTTAAAAATATCTCCATCAGTAGCAGTTCGCCACTTTTTATCCGTTAAGTTTGCTTTCGAGCCATCGGGTAAGGTCTGAGCTTTGTATTCAGATTTCGAACCATAGTAGAGTTCATGCCCGTTGTCGGAAGTGAAGAATACCACGGTCTTCTCATCAATCCCTTGCTTTTTAAGCTCGGCCATAATGAGTCCCACATGATCATCGAGCATCTTCACCATGGAAGCATACTTTTTCTCTCCAAGCGTGAGACGCTCATCTTCTGCGAAGTCAGGATGAAGCTCTGGAATCGCGACTGGCCCGTGAGGGAGCTGGGTCGGATGATAGAGAAAAAAAGGCTTATCCTTATTCTCACGAATGTATTTTAGAACACCTTCAATAAAAACGTTTTGCGAATAAGTCTCCCCGCCGGAACCCACTGGTGTATCACCTTCTGCAGTTCCGCGACCACAATTCGGATCATCATTTCCTTCCAAATCGAAGCGTTCCCCATTTCGCCAGAGATAGGGAGGATAGAAGCCGTGACAACGGCGGTGACAATAAAAACCCTCATAAAAATCCCAACCGAAACGCTTCACTCGCTCATGCCAAGTAAGAAAACCTCTATCCAGCTTCCCAAACTGGGCAGTTTGATATCCCGCTTTCTGAGCCACTTGCGCTAAAAACACTTCATTCTCAGTAATCGGATTCGCGCCTTTTTTGTGCTTTTCCATCCGCTTCTGATACTCCTCCTCCGTAATCTTTCCCTCATCACGCAAAATAGGTAGCCCGGGACGAGTCTGGGACCAACCACCCTGGCGCCCGTCATGCATCCCAGTAAGAAGCGTCCAACGAGAAGGAGCACAGTATGTGGAACCATAATAATTGGTAAACTTCATCCCCTCGGCCGCTAATTGATCAAGATGAGGCGTCTTGATCAGTTGCTGTCCATAAGAACCCAAAAGCCCTGGACCCAGATCATCTGCAAAGATGAGAATCACATTCGGTTTTTCCTCCGCTTGAAGAGTGAGGCTCAGCGCCAGAAACGCTGCCATAATTTTAAGAAGCATAACAATGTGACTCTACGTACGTTGCAATGAGTTCCAATCCTTTTCTAAATCGCTTCTACCAGCCTCAGAGCTTCGACATTCTCCTTCACATCATGAACTCGATGGACGAGCGCCCCCTGCTCACGAGTCCAAGCGGTTAGACCAATTGTCGACCACTTCCGAGCAGCCACGGAGGTTTGCCCTAAAAGTTTTCCGATAAAGCTTTTACGAGATAGTCCCATCATAACTGGGCGCCCAGCCACGGCCAATTCATCGACTCTTGAGATCAAAGAAAGATTGTCTTCCAATCGCTTGCCGAAGCCAATTCCCGGATCCCAGCAGAGCCGTTCAGCCGCAATCCCTGCCGTAGTGAGAGTTTCGTAACGCTCTTGAAAGTAGGCGAATACTTCCTCAAGAACATCATCATAGTGGGGCTCTTTTTGCATCGTCTTCGGTTCACCCTTCATGTGCATCACCACCACCCCGCAATCACTACCAGCGCACACCTTGACCATCTCGGGATCGCGTAAACCGGAAATATCGTTCACTACTCGTGCACCCCGTTCCAAAGCAGCGGCCGCCACCACAGGCTTACGAGTATCAATCGAAACTGGAACATCCAAATCTGAGGCCAAACGCTCCACCACTGGTAGAACACGACGCTTCTCTTCTTCTTCCAAAACCGCATCCGAACCTGGTCGAGTTGACTCACCTCCAACATCAATGAGATTAGCCCCCTCCTCCACCATTCGCTGGGCATGCCGAAGCGCCTCCTCCGGCTCAAGCCACAAACCTCCATCCGAAAAAGAATCTGGAGTGATATTCAGGATCCCCATCACCAATGATCGTTGTGCGAGAGAATAAGAATTCGCTCCTATTTGCCAAACTGGTCCTTTTGCCACGACCCATTCTTTCGCTTTTTGACAGACAATCGCAAGAGCGAAGGCGATGTCTGAGATTGAATGATTGAATACCATCGCGGCTTCAAGTTTGACGATCCCACCGTGGCCCTGCTACTCTTCTGGCCATGAAGAACCTTTCGAGAAATAGACTCACCAAACAATTTGGACTGATTCTAGCCGGAATTCTCTTGGGGCTAAGTGGAGCGCTCTACGCCCTTGAGGATGAAGTTTGGCAACAAGTCAGCCACAATGTCCGCGTGATGCGGCATCCCGATGGTTCCAGCACCGAATACAGACGCTCAACTGACGAAAAAACTCTCACGAAACGTCGCTTCACCACTGCCCGTAGTGGAGCCGCCTCAACCCTCACCAGCACCGTCTATCGCATGGACGCCCGCGGCAATCCTCTGCGTTGCCATATCTATGACAACCGCGAGACACTCCTCCTCACCGTATCCTATATTTACCACCGCGCTACTGGTCGACTCGTAGCTGAAGATACCTACGATGCACGTGAGCCTCGCATCAATCCTAAGAACGGTAAAGAAATTCCTATTCGTCGCATGTACTGGCTCTACGATGATGCAGGCAATGTCACCAGAGGATTTTCTTTCGTTTGGAGACATGGAGACTATGCCGAAGATGCCTTTGACCCAAGTAAAGCTCACTTCCCTACCGACAATCCTTTCAATGAAAAAGGAGCCCCGAATTTGACCCCCCAGTCGAACTCTGCAAATAACGCCGAAAAACCAAACCCTAACAACTTTGCAGTCCCGCAAACTCCCGAGACAACAACTTCTCCACCACGCGAAGAGACAACCATTCCAGAGGATGATGACTACACTCCTCCACCCCTTCGCCCCCTTCCTTTTGCAAACTAAGAGAAACCTCGTCTGTATTACTCATGAAGTTTCCCTTCGCCCTCCTTCTTATTCCATTCATTATCCTATCTAGTTGTAGCACCAATACTGGCCAGTTTGTGGCGGAGGGAACACAGCTGCGAATTCCGAATCTTACCGAACGAGATCAGAATAACCACCTCATTTCCCTTCGAGACTACAGTCGCAAAGACTATCTTCTCGTCTTCTTTTATCCTGAAGCGGATACCCCTGGATGAATTAAACAATGCAAAGCACTGGAGTCTTCAGTGCAACAACTCGCTCAAGCTGATGTTCGTGCTCTCGGAGTTTCCATGGACTCCGTCCCCAAACAACTAGCATTCGCTCAAAAATACGATCTCACTTTCCCCTTACTCTGCGATACCGACGGGTCCATGTGCGATTCCTTTGAAGTTCCCCACCCGAACAATCGACCCGCTCGCAACAGCTTTCTTTTTTACAATCAACAACTCATCTGGACCGACCAACGAGTCGTTCCAGGCAAGCACATTCAACACGCTCTCGAAGCAGTCGCTGAACACCGCGCCTCTCTTACAGAATCCTAGTAGAGACCTAAGAAGGCCTATTCTGAAAAATGCTGAGTGGCGGCCAAGGCAGCTCGCCAACGCTCCCAACCAGCCGCTATCTGCACAGAAGACTCTGGCACGAAGATTCGCTCTTCATCCAACTTTCCTGCCAGTTCGGCTTGATCCTTCCAAAAGTCTACCTGCAGACCAGCCAGAGCCGCCGCCCCCAAAGCAGTGGTCTCTCTACAAGTAGGTCGCACCACTTCACAACCAAGCAAATCAGCTTGTATCTGCATCAATAGATCATTCCCAGTGGCACCCCCATCCACTCGCAAAGCCTTCAGGTCAATGCCACTATCCTTCTCCATGGCTTGTAGAACTTCCGCACATTGAAAAGCGATAGCTTCCAGAGCAGCTCGACAGATTTCAGCTTTTCCTGAACCACGTGAAAGTCCGTAGAAAGCTCCTCGCAAGTCAGGATTCCAATGCGGAGCTCCCGCACCAGTAAAAGTAGGCATCAATACGACTCCTCCAGTATCTTGACAGCTTCCCGCCAGCGCCTCCACTTCCCACACCTCCTCTATCAACCCCATCCCATCTCGCAACCAAGATAAAATCGCACCACCCATAAAAACAGAGCCCTCTAGAGCGTAAGTCACCTTCCCTCCCAAAGACCAAGCAACCGTGGTCAACAGACCATTCTCTGAAATCACAGGTGCCTCACCCGTATTCATCAAAACGAAACAACCTGTGCCATAAGTGCACTTCGAAGACCCTGCTTCAAAACACTCTTGCCCAAAAAGAGCGGCCTGTTGATCACCTGCCATTCCCGCAATCGGAATCCCTTCCCATTCCCCAATTGAAGCCGTCGATTCAACAATCTCTGGAAGAGCCTCAAGAGGCACTCCAAATTCCTCGCAGAGCGCCTTGTCCCAAGCGCAATCTCGCAGAGAAAACAACATCGTGCGAGAAGCATTGCTCACATCTGTACAATGACGTTGACCATCTGTTAGTCGATAAACCAACCAACTCTCAATCGTTCCAAAAGCCAACTCTCCTCTCGCCGCGGCCTGCGCGACTTCCGGAAGCTCTTGCAGCAACCACTCCATCTTGCTCGCCGAAAAATACGGATCGAGGCGAAGGCCTGTCTTAGCCTGAACCTCTGCTTCCAAGCCCGCCGCCTTCCGCTCCTGACAACGTTGTGAAGTCCGGCGATCTTGCCAAACAATTGCATGTCCCAAGGGCTCTCCCGTTTTCCGATTCCAAGCGACAGTTGTTTCCCGTTGATTAGTCACCCCCAAAGCACGCACTCGATATCCTTTGGCTAAGACCTCCGCCTTTACCTCGCGCAAAGTTGCAAGCTGGTCCTGCCAGATTTCGAGCGCATCATGTTCTACCCAACCAGGCTGCGGGAAATGTTGCGTAAGCTCTTTCTGAGCCGACGCAATCACAGCACCTCGATGATCAAAAGCAAGAGTTCGCGAACTCGTCGTGCCTTGATCCAAGGCCAAGATAACCTCTTTCTCCATTGCAAGACCCTGCCCCGAGTTCACCCGGGGCTCAAGCTCATTGAAGAAACCAGACTCGAGAAGCTTCTAGCCTCCAATGCGAGGGCCACGAGATTTAGGCTTAGAAGAACCTCCTCCGCGGGCCTCTTGCTGCAACTTCTGCATTTCTTCTGCCTTAGCAGCCATGCGCTCCATGAAGGACTGCTTACCAGGCTTACCTTTGCGGGGCTTTTTCTTCTCAAGCTCAACCTCTGGCTGACGCTTCATCCACCAAGTCTGACCAATTGAGAAAATGTTCTGAGCCGTCCAATAGAGCGCCAACGCTGAAGCAAAATTGTAACAAAAGAAAAAGAACATAAACGGCATCAGCATAAAGATCCGTCGCTGCATCGCATCACCAGTCTTCGGCGACATCTGCATCTGAATGAACATCGTCACCATCATGAGAATGGGCAACAAGTTCATCGGAACTGGATTCCCCAAGAAGGGCAAGCCGAAGGGCAATTCGAATACCGTATCTGGAAGCGACAGATCATCCACCCACATGAACTTGGCTCCTCGAAGCTCCACCGCAGGGCGCAACATATTGTAAAAGCCAAAGAAGATCGGAATCTGCGCAAACATCGGCAGACAACCGCGTAAGGGACGAATTTCGTAGTCGCGATAGAGCTTCATCGTCTCAGCTTGCACCTTCTGAGGATCATCCGGGTACTTCTCCTTAATCTCAGCCTGCATCGGCCCGAGCTTCGACATCCGCTTCATGGTACGAGTAGAAGCATTGTGCAGCGGCCAAATCAAAATCCGGATGGTGAATGTCACCAAGATGATGGCGAAGCCCCAAGCAAACGTTGGCGCAAATTTCGAAAAGATGGAATCGTGGTAAAAATTAAGCAACCAGTTAAGAGGCCGACTAATGAAACCAAAGAGCCCATAGTGCATGATTTCACCACGGTTAGAACCAAGTTCGCGGACCACTTTATTCTCCTTAGGTCCCATATAAATTTCATATCCAACCTGATACCCATCCCCTGGCTTCAGAAGCTTCTCTGGAAGAGACCACGCCATCTCGACGAACTGTTTAGACTCTCCACCTCCATTGGCTTCCAATTTCCTTTTAGGCGATTTGGCCCAAACAGTGGCATCGGCTTCTTCCTTCTTACCGACCATCGTAACGAAAAACTGATTGGAAACTCCCGCGTAAGTGACCCCTTCGAAGCCTTCATCAAATCGTTCACGCGCTTTGCGGAAAAAACTCTTCCGAAACCAATTGGTTCCCTTAAAGCGAAGCTTTTTATCATGCACAAAGAATCCCGTACCACGAACATCCTCATTGCTCCACAACGGCCCAGCAGAACCCGAATGAATCCCAAAGGTATTGAGAGCAATATTACCAGAGGACTTCGTGTTCTTAACTCCCACTAAAAGATCGATTCGGTATTTACCCGACTCCTTCTCAGACTCAATGAGTGCCCACTTTTTGACGACAAAAAGCCCATCTTCAGTAGTGGTCTCAAAGATCACTTCGCGATCAGACCTCGATTTGATTTTGTAAATCAGACCAAGCGCACCATCTACTCCACCTTGTACGAGCTCCCCCACCGCAGCATCGCCAAACCGGTTGAGACGCACCTGTGGCAATTCAGCCAATTCGTCTGAAGTCAGCTTTTTTTTCTGAGAAGGAATCACCACTGGCCCCTGATTGATCATCTCAGCGTATTTGATGCCGCCCCCTTTATTCGTGAGAACAAAGCGCGTCTCCGTAGTGGCTAATACAACTTCCTCCTCTGGAATTTCGACTACGGGCTCAGGTTCACCACCTTCTTCCCCTTCGGCCACCTCCGCGACCTCTTGCTCTCCCTCTACCGCCTTCGCAGCCTCCTTAGCAATCCTGTCTTTCTCAGCAGCTTTTAATGCCTCTGTTCGGTTCTGGTTGCTGACAATGAGATGCGCCATCAAAAGAAGGCCACAAATCACAAGTCCGATGATCCCTTTACGATCCATAAATAAATTCTAGTCGAGTTGGCCATCACCAGAAGAAACCTTCTTTGGTTCTTCTTCTCGCGCTGGCGGGACGGGGTCATAACCACACCCACCCCATGGATGACAGCGTAAAATCCTCTTTATCCCCAAGAAGACCCCTTTCCAGGCTCCATGTTCGTCCAATGCCTCAAGCATATAGGCCGAACAAGACGGTTCGAAACGACAAACTCCATGCCCCCCGCTCCCCCAGCTCAAGAAGGGTTTGAGGGTGTAGCGATAGAGGTAGACGATACCTTTGAAGACCCACTTCACCCCTCAACAGTCGCTTCTCACAGCTCCTTTTGCGAGAGAGAAATCACCTAGGATTCACTCAGTTACGCC
>CAYUHN010000141.1:0-8162 GCA_964444495.1 uncultured Roseibacillus sp.
GTGCAGCAATTGATCGAAAAAATTCGCCCCGCCACCGTTTCTATTTTTGGAGGCTCTGGTGTGGTCATCGGCGAAGAAGGTTACATTCTCAGCGCGGCCCATGTCTTAGGTGATCCCGGGCGTCGCACTCGGATTCGCTTTCCCTCCGGAAAACGTGCCATCGCAGTCACACTCGGAAGCAATGAAAGATACGATTCTGGCTTAGCTAAAATTATCAGAGGTGAGGACTTCCCTTATCTTGAAATGGGAGATTCTGCAGAATTAGAACAAGGCGAGTGGTGTCTCGCCGTTGGTTTTCCCGTCTCCTTCTCGCGCTCTGAGAAACCTCCCGTGCGACTGGGGAGAGTTCTGGTGAATCGCAATCGCAATATTATGACTGACTGTCCCTTAATGGGTGGGGATTCTGGTGGACCGCTGTTTAATTTAGATGGCCAAGTCGTTGGCATTAACAGCCGGGTAAGTGGCCGCTCTCTTAACGGGAATGTCCATGTCCCCGTTGATATTTTTAAGAGAGATTGGGAGTCGCTTAAAGAGAGCGAGGTTTACGATAAAAGCGGAAAGCTCAAGCCATCGCCTGCAAAGCGTGGCTATCTCGGTATTCATGCAGCTCGTAGAAACGAAGCCGCAGTGATCGGACGAGTGCTAGACGGCAGCGCCGCCGATAAGGCTGGAATGAAGCCGGGTGACACAATCCTGGAAGTTGCTGGAAATAAAACGAAGGCCTTCCGTGATGTCGTTTCGCATCTGAGTAAAACCTTAGTAGGCGATAAACTTGCTTTCAAAATTCGCCGTGACGAGCAGGTGCTCGAACTCGAAGCCACCCTCGGTAAACGCCCATAGCCCTCCAATCAGATCACTCAACATTTCATAACCGTATCCATGAATTCACTACGACAGATTTCAGTTTTACTCCTTTTTCTCACCCTGACTCACTTTGCTAACGCTCAAAGAAATCGGCAAAATACTTCCGCCAGAGTGGGTCGTAATTCTAACGAAATAAAAGAAGTCCTCGGGAGCTTATCAGAAGCAACAATGAGAGCGACTTGCCAAATCCGTGATGGGAAACGCAACCTAGTCCTTGGCACTGTAGTCTCCACAGATGGATGGCTTGTCACGAAACATAGTGAGATCAAAGATGCGAAGGATTTGAAATGTACTTTTGGAGACGGGCTTACTTTTACTCCCAAAGTAGTCAGTGTAGATGAGGGCTATGATCTCGCCTTGCTCAAAATTGAAGTTGAAGGGCTTACCAGTGCAACCTCGACCGAGCAGGCTGATGGCATAGAGGTGGGCCAAATCGTTGTCTCATTTGATGAAAATGGGAAGGCGTTGTCGATGGGACTGATCACCGCCATGCCCCGTAAATTTTCTCTTCGAGAGCGTCCTGTGGATCCAGGTCGAGGTTTCCTTGGGGTATCGTGCCGCCCAAGCGAGGAAGGTCTAGTCGTGCGGACAGTCAGCGAACGATCTGGGGCGCAACGAGCTGGTTTGGAGGCAGGTGACATTATTACCAAACTAGGAGACGAAGAAGTCGTTAGCACGGCGGCAATGATCGAAATTCTGGACGAGCACGAGCCAGAGGAAATTATTCAAATCTCCGTTAACAGAGGGGGAGAAATCCTCGAGCTTGAGGCCACGCTTGGTGCCCTACCTAATGCTCAAACTGATCGCAGTGATAAGTGGGGAGGTGGCCCTTTCAGCGACCGCCGTTTTAACTTTCCCAAAGTGATTCCACATGACTCGGTGATTCGTCCGGAGCAATGTGGTGGCCCTTTACTGAATTCTGATGGCGAAGTCATCGGAGTGAATATCGCGCGCGCCGTTCGCGTGGCGACCTATGCGGTGCCTATGCAGGAGATCAAAGAATTCGTAAAAGAAGGCCAATCATCCTTAAAGACTAATTAGAGAGCCCCGTAATCACTTCAGCAACTATGGAGTTTTATTTGATGCTTGTTTCTCGAATTTCTTGAAGAAGTTGGTGATTTTTTTTCGTCGTTCATCAGGGAAAAAAGAGAGATCCACTTGGGATGCGAGTTTGTGGGCTTTAGCTGGTTTTTTTTGATAGTTTCCGATCAGGACTGCAAGTTCTCCTCGATAGAGGTTAAGGAGTTCCTCGTTCTCTACCACTTCAGGTTTTTTGATGAGCGCTTCGATTGTCGAAATGCTTTCCTCTAATTTTTTTTCATCAGTACGTCCCGTGGATATTGCGGCTTCTAGTCTGAGTCGAAGTGAGGTGGGGTCTCGATCTGCTAGTGCGGATAGGATTTCGTTGACATCGTCACGGTGAAAAGAACGAGTAAGGTGGAGGGAGGAGCTGCTGAAGTGATTTTCGAATATTGTTTCGCGAGCATTTTTGTCTTGAAGGAGATGCGTGAGGAATTTTTTGTTTCGAGTTCGATATTTTCCTTCTCGCCAGTAGTTTGTTCGAGGAGATAATCGGGTAATCAGGTCGGTCGGATTTTCCATCACTTTATCGAATAGCTTTTGTTCTTCTTTAGGAAGAGCGCGCACGAAAGTGACAAAGTCAGCAGAGAGACCTTGCATTGCAAAGAGGCAATAGGGGAGGGCTACGCTGCGGCAGAGATAGGATTCGTATTCGTTTTCTATTTCGACCTTCGAGTAAGTTTGCGCTTGTAGGCGATAAAGCTCTTTCAGTTGGGTAAGTTCGCTTTCTTCAAGTCCGGCATTAGAATTTTTACAGAGACGAACGAGGGTGCCGTTAAATATTGAGAGGAGGATGTCTGAGATGTGAGAAATACCTTGGTCTCGGTAATAGCTTTCATCATCACTGTAAGCTTCAGTGGCTTTGGCTAGTCGCTTGATTTGGTCAAAACCTGTTTCAGAAAAGCCGATTCCTGATTCTTCAAAAATAAGGCGACGTGCAATGCGACACAGTTGCGATTCGGACATTTCATCCGGAATGTCATGGAAGCTAATTGTCCTAACGATGGGGTATTTATCGACAAAAGCTCGAAGTTCTTCGGCGATTTGTAGGGTTCCTTCGGTCGATTCTGCAAATGAACGGTAAACATCGTAGCGAACGAAATTGGTTTTAAGCTCATCGTCATTAAATGATTGGCGAAGGGTTTCTCTGTTCTCGCGGTGTTTCCCAGTTTTGTCTGCGAGGGAGTTGACCAGGCATGATATTCGATAACGTTCGGTTTCATTCGAAATATGAGGAAGAAGTGCTTCTAGTTTTTGATTCCACAGAGGGGTGTCTTCTCGATTTCGAATGGTGAATTTATAGGTTCTCTGTGGGTCAGCAACAAGTTGATTGGCTAGGGGAGCTGAATCGGTGAGTGCAAGCTCGAGCATGAAGTCGAGGTCACAGATGAGAGACTGCTTGGCCCACGCGAAACTTTGTTTGATTTCTTTTTTGTTATTGATGGCAAGATTGAGTTTTAGGAGACCTTCTCCTGCCTGTTTTAGTAAAGATTCGGTCCTTTCTTCTTGCGTGCTCAGAGCGACATAGGATCTGGTCATGGCTTGAGAAATAGGCAGCCATTCTTCAGAGTTGATTTGGGTGTCGAATAGAGGGAGAGCAGAGAGAAGGTTGTGTATTGGTAATACATGTTTTTCTCTTCCTTCTTCGATGTAGTCGGTCAGGAGTTGATTGCATTGAGCAAGAGTCTCGCTTGTGTCGAGGAGTTTTGGTTCGATGGAAGCTGCTGTGCAGGCGAGCTCTAGACGGAAGCGAGAACTGAGTTTCTGATTGCGAAGTGCGGCGAGGAAGTCCTTTTGTGCAATCTCATGTTGAGATGAATTGAGGGAGTTCCAAATGCGGAGAGCAATGAGGGAGTAGCAATGCAAAGCCAACTCGGGGTTTGTTTTTCTAAACTGGGTATCATCGAGCCATTGCCAGTAGTCCTTTCCATATTTTTTGAGATTCCAATTTGTAGCGCTTAACCAAACGAGCCAATTTGCGTAGGCAAACCTCTCATCATCTTCGGGAGGGAGGACTTCTGCCATTCGTTGGTAGCTGAAGTTTACAAAGATTTTCTTCTCTTTGGCGGTGAAGTTCTTTTTATCGAGTTTGCTAACTTGTTGCCAGAAGGTCATGGTGGTTTCACCAGCAGTAGAACGGTCTAGGATTCCAACAGGGAGTAATTTTGGATTTTCATTTTCTTCGATTGCTTGTTGAAAGTTGACCCAAGATAAGAAGGGTAGCTCTTGTTCAAAAGTTTCGTCACCTAGTTCATCGAAGAGTCTTGTGAGGGGGGTGCCGGAGTAGCTTTCGTAGTAATAGGAGCTATTATTTGAATCGGGTTGAGCATTGATAGTTCTTCGGTAGAGTTGAAGCGCGAGATCTGGGTCATAGCGAATGGAAGTGATAATTTTCTCTGCTTGTTCTTTACGGAATTGATAGTTATGTAGATTGCCGTAGAGCTCTGTTTGAGCTTCCTCCTGGAGCTTAGCAAGAGTCTTGTTTTTTCGTGCTTTTTTGAGTTCTACGAAAAGTTCACTGGTTTTTGGATACCCTTTTTGCGGCTTAAGATTGGGATAGAGTTGTAAGAGAATGTTTGTGAGCCCCGTTTTTTCTGCCGCGGGAAGAGAAGCGAGCTCGTCGGCAGCGTCTTCAAGGTGCCTCGCGAGGTCTTTCTTTTTTTCAAGAAGAATGGCGTTTGCGAGGTGTTGGCGAAAGGTGGTTGGCTTGGAGCTTTCAACAAACTGTTTAATAAATGTTTTTTTCGGACTAAGACCTTTGAGGATAAAGGAAAATAAGGGTTTTTGATCTGATTGGCCAGAGGGGGCTCCCAGTTCTTGCCAGGAGAGATTCCAAAAATCAATTTCGGTCAGTTTTGCCACTGCTTCAATGATAGTGTCGGCGCGCAAAGTTTTTCGGATTGCTTGCTCGAGCTCGTGCTCGCAATGCCGTTCAACAATCGGGTGCTGCTTAAGAGCCAAGATGCCAGCAAGTGAGTAGCTTTGAGTAACAACGCCTTCGAGTGTTTCTCTTAGGCTGTAGTCAAAAGCCTCTAATTTTTGAGGAAGAGAGTTATTCTCGGAGAGCTTGATCCATTGTGCGATGGCTTCTTCATCTCCGATTAAAGAGGTGAAAGCGCGTTTGATGAAGTCTTTGTAGTCTTGCCCGCGTTTAGAGCTGTCGTAGGTAAGGAATAGCTGACTGAGGGAGGGTATTGATTCATACGAGTGTTGTTGCTTCTTCAACGAGTTCAGAAATTCTCTTTCGATATCATAGATGCGAGCAGTCGGAACCTTGCTGGTGACACAGATAGAGAGGAAGTTCCCAAGTTCGGTAGATTTTGCTGCTCTCTCTGTAGAGAGAGTTTTTTTCCAGTCGGCGAGTATTGTAGAGATTTCTTCTTCGGATTTAGAGTCACGTAAGTTCGAGTAAAATTCGAGGGTCGAGTTGGCGTTAGGAAGAAGTTCTTCAACTTTAGAACTTAAGTAGTCGTCCTGAGGATTCTCTAGATATTTTTGGAGAAGGAAGTCTTTTGGGTGAGGAGAGAGAAGATTGCTCCCATATGAAATAGTAGAATTTCCAACCTTAAGAATCCAGTCATTTTCAGAGAGACTAGTGAGATAGTTCTCATCGTTGGCTATAGTTTCGAGTGCTTGGACGGCTAGGCTAGGGAGGTCCTTATTGGGAAAGCCGAATTGAGTCTTACTGTGAAAGATGGTAACAAAGCATTGGCGGCATGTTTCTTTGTGAGTCAGTAGTATTTTGATAAAATGCTTCCGCTGTTCAAGAGGGGTATCTTGGGCATAGTAATCATTTTTAAGGTAAGTCAGTAGGTGGATATACCCGCTAAAATTTTTCTCTTTCTCTGATGGTAAGTTATTTAACCCAGTAATCGCTAGTTGAAGAGCGACTTTTATGTTGTCGCTTTCAAGAAGGGATGAGATTTGTTCCGCGAAGGCTGAGCTGGAAAAAATGAGTTCATTATCTTCTAGGAAAGAAAGTTGCTCTTTTTCTCCGAGGCAGAGGAGGTAATTAACAACAACCGATTTTGGGGTTTCGGCTCCTTTTAGGTGTGGGCTGAGAATTTTTTTGACTAATTCTTTCTTTTCAAACGCTAGACAAATTTCGGCATAAGGGAGGTCAGTAGAAAGGTTCCCGCTCTTTGGTGGACTAAGGAGCGCTAGGACCTCATCGATGACATCCTGTTTGGCGAGGACTCCCTTTATTTGATCTGTTTGGTAATAACCGAGTTGACCGTTAGTCTGGTGGAATTGAATAATTTTGGCTGCTTCGTGGATCGCGAATTCTTTGTTATCTGCCTCAAAGAGAGAATCGAGGTATTCTTTAGGCTCGTCATTCATTCTTAGGGAATTCTTATTTGAGCGAGCGAAGCTTCCTGAATGCGAGTTTTTTTGCATGAAGGCACGCTGACGCTGTGCGACGAGATGATCTAGGCCGAGGGAGGTGAGGAGTGGGCCTAGGGGTTCAAAGGCTTTTTTGGTTCTTGTTGAACGCGAGAGCCGGAGTCCGGCACGACGAGCGTGAGCGAGGCTTTCCGGTTCATGGCCTTCTTTGACAAGTTGGCTTCCGATAAAGACGAGGTAGCCATCGACTTTCTTTTGTCCCGCTTTTTCTAGAGGAAGGTTACGAGCGTTGACGAGGCTCTTATAACAAGTTTCGTATTCTTTTTTGTTTGCATAGTAGCCAGCCGCGAAGAGGTGGGCTTCGGCATTTTTGCTTGCACTGAGTGCCGCCACTTTCTCGGCAAGTAGTTCTTGGTTGTCGAGGCTATGAGCGATCCGAGCTTGTAGAGTTGGGGAGGAGACCTGTTGTCCAAGGAGAGCGAGAGATTCGCGAGTGATTCCGGTCTGGTTGCCTTCTGTCGGGGTTGAACTCTCTTGTTGCCAACCTTGTAAGAGAGCCTGAGCGCTCTTGAGAGAGCCGTTCTCGTTATTACTCCCAGTAATACTAGTAATGAGAGCTTCAACTTGAATAGGATAGTCAGAACCAGAGCTTGGGAAGGGAGGCGCGGTGAAAGGGTTTTCGTCGTTGTTTCCTCCCGAATTCCACATCATCATTATCTGTTGGTAGGCGGAAGCGCTGAAGTTATTTAAGGCTGGATTCGAGAGATATTTGCAGACGGTTTCGATATCACCTTGTGTCCAGGCATCAGCCATGAGAATGAGCTCAGGGTGGGGGTAGGCTACATACATTTGAGAGGCCGCCTGCTTAAGTTTCGCTTCTGTGGCCTCTTGGGAGATTTTGGCTAGCTGTTTTCTTAGTGACGATTTGGTGTTTGGACCGGCTATTCCCACAGAGCCATTGATTCCCGAGAAATCATTATCCTGGAGTTGAGGAAGGAGTGCTAAATTACCTAAGGTAATCAATGAGTTTACCCGTTGCGGTATCGGGAGCTGAGCGATTTGGGCAATGGCTAGCTCAAGATAGTGGTCGCTTTCTTCAGGCTCCATACTGGAGAGTTTGATGAGTGCCTGACTCGCGGTAGATGGTTTTTTATCGGAGAATTTTTCTGCAGCCTCTTTTAGAAGTTCGGCACTGATTGCGTCAGTATGGTTGCCGAAAGCAATGAGCATTTCAAGTGGTACGATTCCTTTCTCATAGCCTTCAATCATGAATTTAACATCTCCACCGTAAGTCTGGTTGTAATGCTTAAGAAAAAAGTGGGTGAGGTTTTTGTCTTCATAGGGAATGGCGGCGACTAGTTTCTCATATTCTTCTCCGTTAGATTTCGCGGCCTCTTGTTGGAGGAGAGAGAGGGCGAGGTTACGTAGGATTTCAGTTTGTTGAGGAAGGTGGGTTGTTGAAAGTTGAGTTTGTTGTTCGGAGGAGCTCCAGACTTCGACTAGTTCCATGCTTGCGTAGAGGGTCATGAACTGGTCGGTGTATTCTCCTAGTCCAGATTGTTGGAAGTAGGCCTTCATGTAGGCATACTGACTATTGGGTTTACTTACTAGTGATGGAATCTCTTGGGTGACGGTAGCAAGTGAGTAGAGGAGCTGCCGGGCTTCTTCTCTACGGTTAAGGTGGTAGAGAGAAACTGCACGAAGGAAGTCAATGCGCCAATCGCTTCTGGGCAGATCCGTGAGAAAGGTGAGACAGGCTTCTGGTTGTCCGGCTCGAAGGAGCGCGGTAGCAGTCTTTTCGGTAGTGCGAGGATCTTCGGCTTGTTGTTGGCGTAGTAGGGCAAGTCCTTTCTCGGTATCACCCATGGTGAAAT
>CAYUHN010000142.1:0-8009 GCA_964444495.1 uncultured Roseibacillus sp.
CCCTAATGCTTCACCTAAGAAATATCCTTACATGTAAAAACTTATAAGGAATCAACAAGAAACTGACCCCAGCGCTATCAAATGCTCATCAAATAAAAACCATCCATCTCTAGAAAAAGGTTCTTTGGAGAATTCAGTGCGCGATTTTTGGCCTAAAATCCAGCCAACACTAGAAATATACCGATATAAGATACCTCTCCTTCGCAGGAATTATGCCTCTTTTTCAAGAACTTCTCCGCTCGAAACTAAAACCAAACAGCGATGCGTAATCGCGCCAACTAAGATTCATTCTTCGAGTGAGTGGACTAAGTTAGGCATCAACCTCGCTCACCCCTCCGATTCCTATACCCCGATATCCTCGTTCCAGAGCTCAGGCTTCGCCTTGATGAAATCTCGCATCATTTGCACACACTCCACACTGTTCACCACTTCGACTTCCACTCCACGAGAACGCAGCAGCTCCTCTTCTCCCAGAAAAGTCTCATTTTCTCCCACCACCACTTTCGGGATCCCATACAACAGAATTGCACCACTACACATACTACACGGAGAGAGAGTGGTATAGAGCACCGACTCCTGATAAACCGAAGCAGGTAGTCTACCCGCCTTCTCCAAGGCATCCATCTCCCCATGCAAAATCGCACTTCCGCCCTGCACTCGCTGATTGTGTCCTCGACCCAAAATCTTCTCCCCTCTCACCAAGACACTTCCAATCGGAATTCCGCCCGCTTTTAACCCAATTTGAGCCTCCTCAATTGCTGCCGCTAAAAACTGGTCCATCAAAGGCAAAAGTAGGCTACCCTCCTTTCCTAAGCAACGCGCAAAACGACGCTTCATTAACAAATTACAGCTCACAAACCCCTAAAACATGCCAACTGTCCGCCTTTCCGGAACCGTCACCGGCTCCGATGACCTCAATCGCTCCCTCCGTGCCAAACTCCTCTACCACCTCTTTGACGGAGGCTGGGATATTAATAATTCCAACGGAAAAGAGCAAATCACTCTCGGAAACATCGAGCAAAAAATCATCAACGCCGATGCCTTTGTCTTCACTCCCGAAGCAAGTCTCGAAGATTTCTTTAAAGCCATCTCCATCTTCGTTGGCTACCAAACACTCGACAAACACCTTGCCGCGAAACCCACGGTCATCCTCAACGACGACCATTCTTGGGATATCATTTTCGACCTCCTCACCCACCTCAATAAGCTTGGCACTGTCAGTCAAGATTACCGAGACTATCTCCTCACCGCCGAAGGCCCCGAGCAAGTCGACGACATCCTCAACGCTTTTCTAGAAAACGATAAATCGCTCCCTCCCATCGACCGCGAGCCCCTCGAAGAGGCCCCTGCAGTTTCCACCGATGCAAACACTCCCGCTCCTAACGACCTTCTCGGAAACGTGTGCGTTTTCTGTTCTGCTACTATTAAAAAAGAAGACTATATTGCCGATGGCGAAACCCTAGGACGCCAGCTTGCCGAAAACAAACTTGGCTGTGTCTCAGGCGCGGGCAAGACCGGCATTATGGGAGCAGTCGTCCGTGGCTCCGTTGCGGCCAAAGGATGGACTGCTGGCTCTAACGTTCCCCACATCATCGAACTCGAGGGCCTACCCGAAGGCCTTTCCTGCTTCTGGCTTCGCGACGATATCTATACCCGAATGGAAGTCATGATCGAGAACTCCGACGCCTTCGTAATCTTTCCAGGAGGAGCAGGCACGGTGCAGGAGCTCCTCGCTCTCATGATTTTCCATCAACAGGACCACCCTCTCATGAAAGGCAAGCCTGTCGTGATCTTCAACCGGCTGGACTCCGGCGGAGATCGCTTCTGGGCACCATTGGTGGAACTCCTCGCCAAATTCTGCAAGCCTGAGACCTATGTTATCGTTGACGAACTCGACGACATTATCCCAGCAATCAAAGAACGACTCAAATAGACATTCACAAATGAGGGTGGACCTCGCGTCCACCCAAAAGACAAAGAACTAGCGTGTCTTCCCGCCAAGCTTGTCTACCCTCCTGCCCAGCCAGCTGATGATCGACCCTTTTGAGCCCAAACAAATGCCCGAGGAGGACACTCCTTTCGACATTTCCTTGCGCCCTCCCGACTTCTCCGATTTCCACGGACAAGAAAAGGTCAAAGAACGGCTTATCCTCATGGTCGAGGCCGCGCGCAAGCGCAGTGATGTTCTTGAACACGTCCTCCTCTCCGGCCCTCCTGGCCTCGGAAAGACCACTCTCGCCAATATCATTGCCACCGCCACTGGGACTCAACTTCACACCACCTCAGGCCCTCAAATCGAAAAAGCGGGCGACCTCGCCGGAATCCTCACCAACCTACAAAAAGGAGACCTTCTTTTTATCGACGAAATTCACCGCCTTCACCCAGCCATCGAGGAGTATCTCTACCCTGCGATGGAGGACTTTCGCCTCGATATCATCATCGACTCCGGCCCTTCCGCCCGCTCTATTCAACTCAACCTCCCCAAGTTCACTCTCGTAGCCGCTACCACTCGCTCGGGAATGCTCACCGCCCCACTGCGCTCACGATTCGGCCTCGTGAATCGGCTCGACTACTACTCGGCTGAGGAACTCGCTCATATCATCACTCGCAGCGCCGAACTCCTCAACGTTCCCATCGAAGCATCAGGCGCACTTGAAATAGCCCAACGCTCACGAGGCACTCCCCGCATCGCCAACAACCTTCTCCGTTGGGTCCGCGACTACGCACAAGTTCGAGCAGAAGGCGACATCACCGGGGAAGTCGCAGAGGCAGCCCTTGGCATGATCGACATTGACAACGAAGGCCTGGACGAAATGGACATCCGCCTCCTCGAAACTCTCATCTACAAATTCCAAGGCGGCCCTTGTGGACTCAAAACCCTCGCTACCGCATTGGGTGAAGACGAATCCACGCTAGAAGAAGTTCATGAACCCTTCCTAATCATGCAAGGCTTCCTTAAACGCACTCCTCGCGGACGGGTCGCTCTTCCTGCCGCTTACCAAAAACTAAAAGCGCCCCTCCCTCCTACCGGAAGCGATGGCGCACAAGAACGACTCTTCTAACAACCAACCTCTCTCTGTTTTGTTAAAAATCCAAACCTTCACTGGCGGAGCCGTTTCCACTAACGGCTATCTTCTCCAAACCGAAAAAACGAATATTCTCATAGACACTCCTTCCGGCGTCTCTTCATGGCTAAAGGAACAAAACATCGCCCCCGACGCAGTGCTCCTCACTCATCAACACTTTGACCACGTCGAAGACGCTTCTCGCTTTCAATCCCTTCTCTATGCGTTCAGTCAATCTTCCCCCGACCTAATTCGCGAAAAAGAAGCTCAGCTAATGGGTATACCTTGTGAAGTTCCCAGTTACACTATCGACAACCTTCTTACGGAAGAAAAAGAACTCACCATTGGTGACCTCACCTTTGAGCTTCGCCACCTCCCTGGACACTCTCCCGACTCCCTCGTTTACTATCTCCCCAGTGAGAATACTGCCATTGTCGGCGACACCCTTTTTCGCGGAGGAATCGGTCGCACCGATCTTCCCCATGGCGACCACAACGCTCTCTTCGACGGCATCGCCTCACAATTGATGACCCTCCCTCCAGACACCACTCTCTACCCTGGGCATGGGCCCAAAACCCAACCTCAACTCGAAACAGGCTTCGAGGCTTGGCGTTAAAAAAACATCGAACCAACCATCGGCCTCCAAAACCGAAGGCCGTTTTCTCCATCATTGCGCGGCTCGTTAAGAGAGCAGTTGCAGAAAGAGCCAGTCGGAGTCATTATCACTCCTCAAACAAGCCCCTCCGGCCCAAGCCATGACTGACTTCGAAGACAAAGCCCGCCAAGCCCTAGCCAACCCACAAAATGTAGGCGAAATGGAAGATGCCGATGCCGTAGGTACGGTCGGCTCCCCTGATTGTGGCGACATGGTCCGCATGTGGCTCAAATTTACGGAAAAAGACGGCAAGAAAGTCATCGATCGTGCCTCCTTCCAAGCCTTTGGCTGCCAGACCGCCATCGCGGTCGCATCCATGGCCACCCAACTTCTCAAAGGTAAATCCCCAGAAGAAGCCGCCGCCTTGAAACCCGAAGAACTCAGCGGAGACCTCGGTCCTCTTCCCCCTATGAAAATTCATTGTGGTCAACTTGTCGAAAACGCCCTCAAAAGCGCTCTCAATGGAGAAGAGCCCTCCGCTCCGCTCCCTTCTTCTAACCCCACTCTCCAGAGCGAGATTCACGCTCAAAAACCATCCTCCGGCCTTCGCATCGTCCCCCTTGAGGACGACAAATAACACTCTCTTTTTCTACTAACTATTATGTCTGTTCGCACCCGTTTCGCTCCTTCTCCTACTGGATTCCTCCATGTAGGAGGCGCACGTACCGCTCTTTTCAACTGGCTCTTTGCTCGTAAACATGGAGGTCAGTTTATCCTCCGAGTCGAAGATACCGACGAAAGCCGCAATACTGAAGAAGCTCGCAAAGCAATCTTCGAAGGTATGTCGTGGCTAGGTCTCGATTGGGATGAAGGCGAAGGAAAGGGCGGCGACTGCGGCCCCTACAATCAATCCGAACGTGCACAGATTTATGAAAAGCACTTTCAAAAACTAAAAGACGCCGATCGGGTCTACGAAAAAGATGGCGCTTGGTGGTTCCGCTTCGAGCGCAAGCCCATCACGATGCAAGACCTTGTCTGTGGCGAAGTCACCATCGACTATCGCAACGAAGACAACACTCCAGACATGGTTGTGCGCCGCTCTGGTGGTTCGTTCATCTTTCACTTCTGTAATGTAGTTGATGATCTCGAAATGGGAATGACTCACGTGATTCGAGGCGAAGATCACCTTATGAACACCCCCAAGCACCTTCAACTTTTCGAAGCACTTGGAGCCAAAGCCCCGGAATTCGCACACATTCCTCTCATTCTCAATGCGGACGGATCCAAGATGTCGAAACGAGACGAAGGCGCCGCGGTGGCTGATTATCAGAGCAAAGGCTTCCTCCCTTCCGCCACTGTCAACCTCCTCGCCCTCCTCGGTTGGTCTCCCAAAGACGACAGCGAAGTTTTTTCTCTCAACGAACTCATCGAACGCTTTTCCCTAGAAGCAATCAATCGAGCTCCGGCAAAATACGACGCCAAGAAATGTAGCTGGCTGAGCCAACAGCACCTGATGGCGCTCTCTCCCGAAGATTTTGCCACCGCAGCGGCTTCCTACTGTCCTGACAGTAATAGTAATAGCGATTTTCCGGTCCAAGTCGGAACGGTTCAACAAAAAGTTGCGCTCCTCACTGAAGTGCAGGACGCCATTTCATTTTATTCGGACCCCGACTACCCCATCGATGAAGAACAACTCGCCAAAGTCAGTAAAAACGAGCAAGCCGCCCCCCTCTTACAAGCTCTCGCAGACACCTTCACCAGTCTCACAGAATGGTCCGAAGCCAAAGATCAAGTCAGCGCTACCGCCAAAGCAAACGGCGCAAAACCAGGACAAATCATGTTCCCTCTCCGCATCGCTCTCACTGGCAAAGGTGGCGGGCCGGACCTCGGAGACATCTTAAGCCTTCTCGGAAAAGATGAAACCATCCGTCGACTTCATCGCTTTCTTGGACTTCTAATCTGATAGAACCCTCTCATCATGCGCGAACTAAAAGACGGCATCCGATCCTTGGTCAAATTGGATTTCCATGGCAACGTTCATAAATGGTTTCGCGGTACAGACGCCAAGGAACGCTTCGAAACCGAAGTCAAAGTCCTCCAAGTTCTCGCAGAACGTGGCTGTAACTTTGTCCCCAAGTTCATTTCATCTAATCCTGAGGAACTCTCCTTTGTTAGCAGCAACTGTGGAGCGCCCGTAGAGAGCCTCTCGCAAGCAAAGTGCGACGCACTCTTTGGAGAACTGGAACGAGAATACGGCGTTCGCCATGACGACGCGGCTCCCCGCAACGTTACCTACAACCAAAAACAAGGTCGCTTCAACCTCATCGATTTCGAGTTGGCAACCATCCTTGAAGCTCCGAATCAGACCAACGAATCGTCCAACAACAAAGCCACCGTTCTGCGTGCGCGTTGGGCTGCAGACAGCCGTCAGGGCTCAACTCACAAGTGCAACGACGACAGCTGGATGGCCCTTCAGGTATTCCCCAACAAAGTCGTTACCTGTGATGCGGTTGGTGAGAACCTTCTCGACCCCGCTCACACAATTTTTGCAGTCTCGGACGGAATGGGTGGCCACGCCGCTGGTGAACTCGCCTCCCGCCTCGTACTTTCCTGGGTTCGCAGTCATGCCACCGAACTCTACGACTCAGCACATGACGACGAAGTGATGCAAGAGCGCCTCCTTCAACTCGCTCGCAACGCTCACGAAGGACTTCTTGCCATCTCCGCAGAAGACTCCAACCTCAAAGGAATGGGAGCCACTCTCTCCCTCGCTTATCTCTCCCCCGGCAAACTCCATCTCGTTCACGCAGGAGACTCTCGTATTTACCTAACTCACCCAGACACCAAACCTGGTCCAGTCACCGACGACCACAACTACGCCTGGCTCGAATGGATGCGCAAAGGACAAAGCGAGGTCAGCTATCGCATGAATCCTCGTCGCTCAGTCCTCTACGAAGTTCTTGGAGGCCAACACCGCAACCTGCTTCCTCAAGTTTCTAGCCACGACATCTCCTACCCTTTACGCCTCCTCCTCTTGACCGACGGAATGAGTGACGGCCTCTGGGAAAAACACTTCACCGCAGCCCTCGTCGATGAAAAAAAACCTCGAGAACTCTGTCCTGCACTCCTTGAGCACGCTTACGAAGAATGCGGGAAAGACGACACCACCCTCATCGTAGCTGACCTCGATAAAGTGTAGGCCGCATTCGCTACGTTAGTCGCCATTCTTGACCCACTCTGGGGCAAATCCTTGCCTCTTGCATTCAGAAACCCACGCAACCTATCAAATCGCTGAAGCCGATAATTTCGATAGAACTTCGAAGAAAATGGATAACTCTTCCGTCATTTTGGATGACCCACTGCGATGGAATCGTGATGTAAAAAGATGCGAAGGGAGTTCTTTAAAAACTGCTTACTCAAGAAAAAACCACGCCCGAGGGATTCCCACTGATAGAATTTTCAACGAGTTGTCGTCCTCAATCCTGCATTAGAACTGCCCAACACTCATTACTCCAATCCAGGAATTTCGAATCTAATTTGCTCTTCAGGAAGGCGAGGAGAAAAGAAATCTACATGCTGCCCCCATAATATTCCACGCTCAGCGTTTTTATCCTCTCCCAAAGTCCCAAAGACCGAATTTCATCGAGCAAATCGTGATTTGATGACTCAATGAGAGACTTAAATTTTCCAGAATACGCGACATCGCCAAAAGTCTCATCAATGTAAACGCTTACTTTGTCACCATGCAAACATTCAATACAATGTCGCTTTTGCGGTCTCAGATTCTAGCAAAAAGTCTGGGCATTGGTCGGGATGACAGGATTCGAACCTGCGGCCTCTTCACCCCCAGCGAAGCGCGCTACCAAACTGCGCCACATCCCGACGTTTCCGATGCTTGATTTCGGAGGACGGCGACAATAACCAGCTCCTTCAGCTTTCGACAAGCTCTCAATTGAAGAAAATATCCCTCCTTCAAAAAGGACTCGCACAGCTATTCAGGCCTGAACCACCCAAACTTAATAACCACTTCCCTTATAAACGCTTCGGCTTGCAGGAAGAAGAAAGATTTGAGAGAACACGGCCTCCTTGAATCAAAGAATGGAACAGGAACTCAGTAGCCTAGATAAGGTCAAGCTCTACAAAAACAGGGTCAGCTCTCGCTATCTCTCGGTAGATTTCGAAGGAATTGCCGAGGGCATCACCAAACATGATCAATATCATGTCAGCACCAAACTGGATGGACACTTCTATGTGCTCCACTATTCCAAAGGCGAAACCCCTTTCTTTATCAACCCCAAGGGGAAAAAAGTTGAGGAAACAAAACTGGTGAAAGCTGCTCAAGAACTTTT
>CAYUHN010000143.1:0-7917 GCA_964444495.1 uncultured Roseibacillus sp.
CGGGTAAAGCTCAGGCACCTCTATCCTTCACTTTAATTCGGTCGCAGCACTAGTCTATTTTGCGGCCTTGCAGGGGGTCGCTTTAACAATTCCCAACCTTGAATTTGTGGGAGCTGCTAACAGTTGCGCGGAGGGGCGTGACCTGATTGCGCGGGAGGAGCCCGATTTGGCGATTATTGATATGAGTTTGAGATGGATTGGATTTGATCCAGGCTATTCGTGATTTGTCGGTTAAAATCCGAATTTTGGTATTTTCGATGAACCAAGAGAATGCGGTTGGACATCGGGTTCTGAGTGCGGGCGCACATGGCTATCTCATGAAGGGGGCTGAGATTTCGGCGATTCGAGAGGCGATTTCGGTTGTTCTCGCTGGTGAGACTTTCATCACTCCGGAGCTAGCCCAGCAATTGGCTCGTAGCACTCTACCGAATCAGGGAGAAGGGCAGACCTTGGTTGGACGGTTGACGAATCGTGAGTTTCAAGTTTTTAGGCTGCTTGGCGAGGGGTTGACGACTCGCGAGGTCTCCGAAAGGCTTTCGATTGGGGTGAAGACCGTGGAAAGCCATCGCGAAAATATTAAGAATAAGATCGACTGCGACAATGCCTCTCAACTCATTCTTGCGGCACGGGATTGGATTAGAGGGAATACCTCCGATCTCGGTAAAATCTAAACAATTGGATTGCGGGAGAAATTTTTGAGGTCTTCACTGAGTAGGTGGAATTCACTCAGGAAGGTGTAGATGATCCCGAAAGACGAAGGTTTTTTTTAGAACTGGTAGGTTATTCGGGGGCACTTTCTGCTCAGATTGAGAGAGGTCTGAGATGGCAGTCTAAAGAGGATCGTATTTGCGCCTATTTTGAAGGCGAAGTGGAGATTCTTTTCGATGGCTTGAAGAGGGCGATTTCGGATAAGTCCGATGAGTTGGAAGGGGTTTTGATTCGGGAGTTTTCGGAGGAAATGGAACTACAGGCATCGGGAGTTTCTTGGGACGGAGTGGTGGTGACGCAGGAGGTGAAGCAGTTGCTTTCTACCCGCACAGAATGGAAGCCGCAGGGGAGTTTTCCTTTTCCGTCGGAGGTTGGAGTGGAGCTTGCCAAGAATTGCGAAGATGTTCGAAGGAGTAATTCCATAGGAAGTGTTGTTCATCTTCTTTGGAACTAGTAAATTACGACGATTTTTGCAACAGAAGGATATTTTACAATGCAAGAGGTTGCGCTGAGATGCCAAAATAGTGTAGCATTCGAATGCCTTAAAAGGGCATTTTAAAATGAAAACAAAACTTGTGTTATCAATGATGGCTGTGTCAGGCTTCCTTGTTGCGCCTATTTTCGCTGATCATCATGGCGAAGAGAAGGCGACGGCGAGCGAAGCGGCATCAGCAAAGGTGGCTGCTTATGTAGTCACAGCTAGCGGCGGCGGGTGAGGCGGAGCAACCAAGGTCAGTTCGGCCTTGACGAGTCAGCCCGGTGTCAAATCCGTAATTCTTTCTGGAATGCGAGCAACTGTCATTATGAATGACGGGGCTTCTCTAGAAGAAGAAGCGGTCAAGAAAGCAATCACCGACAAGGGAATCGAATTTGAAGGTTTCGAAATGACCGAGATTGAGCGCCCTCAAGTGGCCTATCAGCTCGTTGTTGAAGGAGCCACATGAGCGATCAAGAATGATAAGGCCCGTGTGGTTTTGGAAAAACTTGATGGGGTAACTGGAGCGTATGTTAATAATGACATTGCCCTCCACTTCTCTGAAGAAATCGAACTCGATCTTGCCGCTGTTAAGAGCGCTATTTCTGAGTTTGGAATGGAAGTGAAAGAGTCGAAGAAGATCGACGAATTACCTTTCTAGTACTTCTTGATTTAACTGAATTACCGCGTCTTTGGATGTGGTAATTTGAGCAATAATAAGAAGACTCGCCTACTTGTTGGGCGAGTCTTTTTTGTTGGGGTGCCCGGTAGGTTGGGGTGTGAATTTTATCTAGAACCTATTCTGTTAACCTAGTAGTAGTCTAACAATTTTTTACTATTGAATCGTTTTTTCCAGTGGGATGGATGATTGTTCTATCAGCTTTTTTGCTTGCGATACTACGTCGGCGTAAGCTGGCTCTGAGGCGAGATTCTGCTTTTCTGTGGGGTCTTCGGCGAGGTTATAGAGTTCTATTTTCTTTTTAGCTTGTTTGTAGGCCTTCCAGTTTCCGAAACGGAGCGCTTGAGAGAATAGCTTCTTTTCTTTCCTGAATTCGATAAAAAGGCATTCGTGCTCTTTTTGTTCTCCTTCGTCGAGAAGGGTGGGGAGGATGGAGAGACCAGTATTTTGCTCGGGTGTGGCTTCTCCTGCGAGTTCCGCGAAAGTGCCAAGCATGTCGTGAAATCCGCAGAGGTGATCGCTTTGTGTGTTTGCTTCGATCTGGTTAGGCCAGCGAGCAAGGAGGGGGGAGCGAATGCCTCCTTCATACATAAGGCGTTTGTGGCCTCTTAGACCTCCGCTGGAATTCCAGAAGCCGGTTTTATGCCCGCCTTCTTTGCTTGGGCCGTTGTCGCTTGCGAAAAGGATGATGGTATTGTCGTCGATGCCTAATTTTTCGACCAAAGCGAGAATACGTCCTACCTCGTTGTCCAGATATTCAATCATGGCAGCAAAGCCAGCTACGGGATTGATGACGTCTGGAGTGTGTTCTTCTTTGCCAGCACCGTATTTGCCGATTAGGTGGTCAAATTGGGGAAGCTTTTTTCGCCATTTTTCATGAAGCTCGGCGGGGCCGTGCATGGCTGCGTGAGGAATTGCGGTCGGGATGTAGCAGAAGAAGGGTTCTTCGTTGCGGGCGCAATCGGCGATGAATCCGCGCGCGCTATCCATGATGATGGGATTAAGGTAAGAATCGCCATCAAGTGGGATTTCCTCTCCGTTGCGAACATAACTAGACGGGTAGTAGGTATGGGCAATGAGTTGGCTCTTCCAGCCAACGTATTCGTCGAAGCCGTGAGTGGAGGGGAGTTCTCGTTTGCTTCCGTTCGTGACGCCTAGGCCCCATTTGCCGAAGCAGCCAGTGCGATAACCGGCGTTTTTAAAGACCTCGGGCATGACGGTGAGCTGCGGAGGGAGCGCGCAACCTTTTTCTTTCCGGATATTTCCTCGCAGGTAGAGGCGGCCCGACTCAATTCCAGTCATGAGGACTGCTCGTGAGGGGGAGCAGACGGTGTTTCCTGAGTAATGATTAGTGAACTTGATTCCTTCATTCGCGAGGCGATCAATATTCGGGGTGGAAAGTTTGTCCTGCCCATAACAAGAGAGATCTCCGTAGCCCAAATCATCAGCGAGGATGTAGATCACGTTTGGTTTCTTGTCTTGAGCGGATGAACAAAGCGTCAAGACGAGAAGGGTGAGATATGAGAGCGGGGGCATTGTTGTTTGGTTTTCTAGTGGTGTTGAGAATTTGATTTAGATCCGTCCTTCATCTGCGTCGATGTAGTCGCAAAAGGTGAGAATATCGCTACGATCTTGGAAGCCAGATTCTTCCACCCGTTGTTGAAGGCGTTCAGAAAGATCATCGCGAAAGCCGCGATTGAGAAGGTAAGAGCGGAACCAAGCCAATTCTTCTGGCGAGCGGTCTTGCCCTTCTTTTTTTGCCCAAGCGAGTGCTTCTCCATCGGAGGTGCTGGTGAGGACTGCTTCTTTCAGATCAGCGTAGTGGATACCTAAAAAGTCGCAGGTCCAGAGATCCATTCCTTTTCCGAGGTTGTCGTGGAGGTCTTCGGGGAGGGAGTTCGTTGCGAATAGGCGGATTTTCTCGCACATCCTTGGGAAGTAGGGGAGTCCCTCGATTTCTTGGCGGGGGGAGGAAGGGTAAGTAGTGGTCATGGACTAAAGAGGATCGAGAAAGCTCTTCTCATGGCAAGCCTGGTTTTGTGTTTTTCCGGCTGCGGGATTTTTACTTGCGAAGGAGGTTTTCTGGGCTTCAATTATCTTGATGAAAGCAGTGTGTGGTTCAATTTTTTTGGGCGTGGTGACTTTGTGTTTGTGCAATTGCGCGGGGGAGCCCGAGCGACAAATTGTTTTGCCTCAGTCTTCAGAAAATACTCGTCCTTGGAACGATCTTCGCCCAGGCGAAGGGCAGGGGGCTTTGGGGCAATTTCAGCAGCGCTAGGCCACTTGTTCATTTTCGGGCCTGAGAGAAAGCAAAGAAGAAGTTTGAAGAAGTTTCCCTTCTTTGCAGTTGCATTGCGGCTCGAGTTCCGCTTATATCCGCGCCTCCCCGCATAAAGGGCGGTCTGGCAATGTTGCTGGTCCGAAGCGTACGACGATATGAGCGATACTAAAGCAGAAATGAAAGCAAAGGTCTTGGCAGAAGCCGTAGACCCCACTCCTTATAAGCAGCACGATACCGATACTGGCAGCCCTGATTATCAGGTGGCTGTTCTCACTGGTCGTATCCGCGAACTGACTGAGCACCTTAAGACGCATAAGAAAGACCATTCTTCACGTCGTGGTTTACTTAAGATGGTAGCGAAGCGCCGTAAGCTTCTCGATTATTTGAAGACGAAGTCTGAGGAGCGTTACCAAGCATGCCTGAAGGGACTTTCTCTGCGTAAATAAGCTTTTCTAAGAGGCTCTGGTTCGAAAGACCGGAGCCTTTTTCGTAAGACCTTTTGATGTCTGGCGAGCAGAGGCTCGCCTTTTGACGTTTTTAAGAGGTCTATCGGAAGACGAACGAAAAAAAGAAGATGAAAATAGAAAAAATAGAAATTCCGGTCGGCGAGAACCCCATGGTAATCGAGACAGGAAAGCTAGCTAAGCTGGCTGATGGCGCAGTAACTGTGCAGTGTGGTGAAACCGTAATTCTTGTAACTGCGGTTTCTCAATCGAAAGTCAAGGCGGGCCAGACTTGGTTCCCTCTCTCGGTGGAATATAAGGAAAAAGCCTCTGCTGCAGGTGTTTTCCCAGGTGGTTACTTCAAGCGCGAAGGCCGCCCTACTGAGAAAGAAATTCTGACTTGTCGCATGACGGACCGTCCTTTGCGTCCGCTTTTTCCGAAGGGCTATTTATACGATACTCAGATCGTAGCTTTACTCCTTGCGGCTGATGGCATTAATGATGCCGACGTTCTTAGTATGAATGGTGCTTCTGCGGCACTTTGTCTCTCAGATATTCCTTTTGCTGGTCCTATCGGGGCTGTGCGAGTGGGACGAGTGAACGGTGAATTTGTAATCAATCCTACTCACGAGACTCGTGAAGAAAGTGATCTCGATCTCGTTTATGTCGGTAACAAGACCGATGTGATTATGATTGAAGGAGCTGCGGACGAGATTCCCGAAGCTGAATTCAAAGCAGCGCTTCGTTTTGCACAGGAAAACGTCACCAAGATCGTTTCTGCGATTGAGGAACTCGCCGCTCGAGCTGGTAAGGCTAAGCGTGAGTATGAAGTTTGCGTGGCGAAAGAAGACCTTCTTGAAGTGGGTTATCGTGTCGCTGGGGATCGTATCGAAGAGGCGATTTATGCTCCCTCCAAAGTTGAGCGTGGTAAGAAAGTTGGAGCTCTTCGGGATGAGGTCGAAGCCGCAATTCGAGCTGAATACCCTGAGGTTACTGAGTTTGAGATCGAACAAGTTTTCGAATACATTCAGAAGAAGGCTTTCCGAATTTCTATTATGGAAAAAGGGAAGCGGGCTGATGGTCGGACTCCGGCGGATCTTCGTGAACTCTATGGTGAGGTGAAGAGCTTGCCGCAAGTGCACGGTTCTGCGATTTTTGCTCGAGGAGAGACTATGGCAATGGGAATCGCTACTCTTGCTCCTGCTGATGAGCGCCAGTACCTAGACAACTATGCTGGTGGAGAGAGCGAAAAGCGCTTTATTCTTCACTACAACTTCCCTCCATTTTCGGTAGGTGAAACCGGCCGTATGGGAGGTCTTAATCGTCGTGAAATTGGACACGGTGCTCTCGCCGAGCGCTCTATTGTTCCTGTTCTTCCATCAGAAGAGGACTTTCCTTATGCGATGCGAGTCAGTTCTGAGGTGATGGAGTCTAATGGCTCGACCTCGATGGCTACCGTTTGTGCAGGAGTGATGAGCCTTCTCGATGCGGGGGTTCCTCTTAAGCGGCCTGTCGCTGGAATTTCTGTCGGTCTCGTTACGGAGACTTCTCCGGATGGTGCGATTCAGGAATACAAGACACTGCTTGATATCATCGGAAGTGAGGATTTCTATGGCGATATGGACTTTAAACTCTGCGGCAGTGAAGCAGGGGTTACTGGTTACCAGCTTGATTTGAAGCTTCCGGGTCTTCCGTTGAGTATTCTTGAAGAAGCGATTGACCAAGCAATTGGCGGTCGTGGTCTGGTCTTAGCTAAGATGGCAGAGTCTATTAGTCAGCCTGGCGAGCTTTCTGAAAATGCTCCTCGTATTGAGTCCGTTAAAATCGATCCCGAGCGGATTGGCGAGCTCATTGGGCCTGGTGGTAAGAATATCAAGGGCATCCAAGCCGAATCTGGTGCGGAGCTCAGCATTGCCGATGACGGCACGGTGAGCATCTACGCGAACAAAGGAGAAGGCCTTCAGCGTGCTAAGGATCTTATTGAAAGAATGTTCAAAGAGATCGAGGTCGGTGAGATTTACACTGGACGCATTGTTTCAACCAAGGACTTTGGAGCCTTTATGGAAGTGCTTCCTGGTAAGGACGGCCTTATCCACATTTCCGAGCTTGCAGAAAATCGAGTCAATAAGACTGAGGATGTTTGTAAGGTTGGTGATACTGTTACGGCTAAATGTATTGGAATCGATGATAAGCGTCGCGTGAAGATGTCAATCAAGGCTGTTCTTCGTGAGCAGGGTGGAGCGAAGAAGAATGCCGAAGAGGCTCCTTCTAAGAGTTTGAACGATATTCCGGATGAGGAAGAAACGTTCACGCTTGGGTAGTTTCGCTTTTAAAGTATCAATTCACAAAAGCCTTCTTCGCAAGCGAGGGAGGCTTTTTTTATGTGCTTATTGGAGGGTATTGGATTGGAAATATAGGCTTTTTGAGCAGTGAACGGAAGAGTAAGAGCCTTGTATTTAGCGACTGACAGATATTTTTTTCTTTAGTGAGAGGGGTGAGAGCAAAGTAAATACGGAGAAAATACTCGTTGTGGCCTTTCGAAGTTCTTCGCTGCCACAAATGCTACTAGAGAATTAACGAAAGACAGGAATATTTCTAAGTAGTTCCATGAAAGCCTCCTATCTTTCTCTCTGTGTGTCCGCACTGCTTGTGGTGAATTCGCAGGCGCAGGGTTTTGGAGTGAATTGGGGAACAGGAACTTTTCCCGCTAGTTTGTTAACAAGCGACGGCTCTCCATTGACACCGGATGGTTTCAGCTTTGAGCTGGGTGGATTTACAAGTGGATTTGTCCCCAGTGCCGCTAATATTAATGAATGGATTGAGAACTGGCGCATTTTTGATGGGATTACTTTTCCTGATGCGGATTCAAGTGATGGGTTTGTTGAAACTGGAGCAGGTTCTCGTTTTGTGGGGAATGCTTCCTTGAATGCGATGCAGATTTCCGACTCTGAGGATGCGGATATGACTTTTGCCTTTGTTCCGGGGACACAGGCCTATGTTTTTGTTCGGAATTCGGATGATTCAACGCCTGGTTCGGAGTGGCTTCTCTATACTAGAGAAGGTGGGGGTGGCTGGGTATTCCCTGTCGTGAGCGGTCTCGCGTTTTCGGAGAATTGGTTTACGTCCGATGCCAATCAAGTGATTTTTGGGGCGATTAATGGGATGAGTGTGAATGATGGAACGACAGGTGAATTTACTGACACCTCGACTGATTTTTTGCTGCGAACTCACACTTTTGTTCCAGAGCCTTCGAGTTTTTTCTTATTTTTGCTAGGGGCGCTGGGATTGCTGGCGCGTCGTTCAAGGCTGTAGAAAAAGAAGGAGCCTAGTG
>CAYUHN010000144.1:0-7859 GCA_964444495.1 uncultured Roseibacillus sp.
GTTTTTAGGTGTGGGGAAAAAGATAGCGCTGTAAATTTTTTCGTGTAGCCTGTAGTGAGCCAATGAGAAAATTTTTGGGCCCACGACGAATTAAGTTTCCATCATTGGTATGGGGATTTCATACGATTGTTCCATTGATTTTGGTGCTTTTCTTTCTCCCTTTCGGGTTAACCGGTGGGCTCTATAGCTCCTGGATCGTAATATATGAACACCTCGGATTATCATGGGATGGTGTTTTTAAGCGCGGGGAAGTTTGGGAGTTGGTGACTCATGCTTTTTTTCATGGGACTTGGTTGCACGTTTTTACCAATGCTTTCGTGATTTTTTACTTTGGAGGCCGTCTGCGTGATATCTTCGGAGAGAAACAGGTCTGGGTCACCGCGGCTTATTCTTTAGCGCTTAGCGGGTTGTTTCATCTCTTTATTCAAGCCGAGTATCCGCTTGTTGGGGCTTCAGGTGTAGGAATCGGGCTCTTGATTGCGCTTTGTACGGTTTCTCCTGAGTCTCGTATGGCCCCTTTGCCTATTCGGGCTCGAAATTTGAAGTTGGGGATCGTTGCCGCTACAGTCTTTTTCCTAGTCCTTCAATTGACGATAAAGTATTTGCGACTTTCTCCTGAGCTTCTGCCTTACTCTATTGGAAATGCTTGTCACCTTGGGGGGGCAATTGCAGGGTCGATTTCGGTCCGTAAGTATTTGAAGAAGCCGATCACTTTGGCTCAGTTGCAACAAGAGCGTGCTGTTCGGGAATCTGAAATGGGCAACGAGGCTGCCTAGGGCTTTCGACTTGCAGCTTGCAAAGTCTGCTTACTTTCTCTTCGCTCTTCTGTGAAGTGAGTGAAAAAGCAGTCCTAGTTATTGGGGGAGCGGGATACATTGGTTCCCATATCGTTCGTCTATTGGTTGAGCAGAGGCGGAATGTAATCGTATTGGACAGTCTGATTTACGGTCACCGTGATGCGTTATTGGACCCAGAGATTAAATTTGTTGAAGGAAATCTCGAGGATCGGGAGCTTCTTGATCGTATATTTTCTGAAAATAAAGTTGAGGTCGTTCTTCATTTTGCTGCGTTTATTAACGTTGGAGAGTCTGTCAATGACCCTTTAAAGTACTATCAAAATAATACAGCTGGCCCTCTTGTTCTTCTTGAGGCGATGAGGGATCATGGGTGTAAAGGTTTTGTTTTTTCTTCAACTGCTGCCGTTTATGGCGAACCGATAGAGGTTCCAATTACTGAGTCTCACCCGCTGAATCCAGTGAATCCATACGGACGTAGTAAGCTTATGCTGGAAGAAATTTTGGCTGACTGTGGAAAGGCTTGGGGGCTTAAGAGTGTTTGCTTGAGGTATTTCAATGCTTCGGGTTCGTGGGGGGACGGTCTTATCGGGGAAGCGCACGAGCCTGAGACTCATTTGATTCCCAATATCCTTTTGGCGATTCTTGGTCGGATTGATCAGATGACCGTGTTTGGAACGGACTACGATACTCCAGACGGCACTTGTTTGAGAGACTATATCCATGTGCTCGACCTTGCCGATGCACATGCCAAAGCTGTCGATTACTTGTTGGCAGAGGGCGAAAGTGTTCGCTGCAATCTAGGAACGGGGCAGGGTTTTTCTGTGAAAGAGATTTTGCAAGCTGCTGAAAAGGTCACAGGGAAAAAGGTTCCAGTTGCTTATGGAGATCGTCGCGCTGGGGATCCTGCTCGTCTCATCGCCGATCCCACCTTGGCAAAAAAGATTTTAGATTGGGAGGCTCAACATCGCGATGTAAAGGCCATGGTAGAGTCTGCTTGGCTTTGGATGACGGGTGAAAAAGGTGGTTCTTTTGAGAAATAACGTACTTCCGGCCATAATTGGCTCGGGAAATACAAAGTGAATACATTTTCTTGCTTTTTGCTGGCCATAGAGTAGGGTTGTCTGACACTTTAGTCAGTCAACAATGAGAAACGTCCAAATTGCTAAAAGTCCTCGAAGTTCAGGCAGTCGGTCTAGTGGTTTTACTCTAATCGAGCTACTGGTGGTTGTTGGAATTATGGCTGTGATGCTGTCGGTGGCGGCAGTAGGGCTACAAAATGTCGACAAGGGGCAAGCGACAGTGACTGGAATTGCTCAAGTGCAAGCACTTATGGACGAGGCTCGTTCCACTGCGGTTGGTCGTGGTACTCGTGCAAGGCTTTGCATTCATTCGTCATCTCAAGAAGAAGACCGGAATTTGACTTTGATGATTGTGGCTTTCGAAGAGCTCGAAAGGGATAATGCGGGTGAAATTATCGGGCGGAGTTGGAGAACCGCCTCACGCGGCACCTACCTTCCACCAAGCGTTTATTTTCATCCTGAACGAAGTCGGGTCGCTGCTGGTCAGTCAGGAGTTGGAGATTTTGGTACGAAAGATGAATCGATTCGTTTCCCTGGAGGTTACAATGTGTCGCGGGAGCCTGATTATTATTATTACGAATTTAATGCAGAAGGCCTTTGTCTGCAGCAGGATGCGACTCAGGCTGGTGCCGCCTTTGTTCTCTGTCGAGGTGTTACGGGACCAAACGCAATTGTTCCAAAAGTCCTTGGTAACGATCTCGATGGTTTTGTTGTTTGGCGGAATGGCCGAATTTCCAAGATTCGTAACCTCGGCCTAATTGGTAATCAGTAATCTTATTTTTCTTAACTATTTAATTCGATGACTTTAGTAATGAAATCTCGCTCCTCACGCTCTGGATTCACTCTTATGGAGACCTTGCTTTCGGTCACGGTATTGGCGATTTTGGTAACAACGTTTCTTGCTGTATTCGGTCCTGCTACTAATACAATTAGGCGCAGTATTAGTTCGCAAGAGGCGGATCGCCTCACGGCGGCTTTAGAAAGCGAATTGAGTTCTCTCTCTTCTAATCAACAGGAACAATTTAGTACCGCTTTTGATAAAGCTTTTGAATGGATCCAAAGTTCTAGTAATCTGTCTTCCCCGGTAATTGTGTTCAATTATCGAGCCGACATTAGTAACAGCTCGAATGGAATTTTCGAACCATACCAGACAAATGATGGTCAACCAGGGCGGGACTACACGATTCAGCCTTTTGTCGGTCAGCTCGGTAGCTCGGCAGATGCGGAACGTTTTATACAAGCCTTGGAAGGACAAATTTATGTGGTTCGAATGCGCCAACTTGTTCAGGGTGCTAATGGACTCTCTGTTTCTGGTGGTGGTGACCTTGTGAGCAATAACGGTGGTGGTAGTGGTGGGGGGGGAGGCTCCTCTTCATTCACGGATGCAGTTATTGCGTTTCAAGCTGATTTTTTCGAATCGCCAGCCTCAAGTTTTCAATTTCTCACTGGGCCTATGAGCAATGGAGGTAGTGATTTTGAAGGCACTTTGGGTGTTCCTCTTTTCTCGCGTAACTTATCAGTCCGTCGTTGATACTCTATTTTTCTGACTTTTTACCCCGACATTCCAATTCAATGCAGAACCGAATTTCCAATAAACGCCGCTCCGGATTCACTCTTACAGAGCTTCTTGTTGCCTTAGCAATCACCGCCGGAATCATCACAATGTTGGTGACGATTACCGCTCAGGCGATTGATGGTTATACTATCAGTCGGAATCGTGTGAAGGCGGCACGTGAAGCGCGCTCTGCTCTAGACCAGTTGAGCCGAGATCTTGAGTCGCTTGTTGTCCGTTCTGGAAATGACTTCGAATGGTTGTGGGTTGCTACTGATGGTAGTCCTGGACCGAATGGAGCGCAGAGCCCGAATGCGACTCGTGCGGTTTTCTTCACCGCAGCTACTGATCGCTATAATGGACAGGTTGGAGGAAATGCTGATCAAGGGGGCGATGTTTCAACGGTGGGCTATCGACTGCTCTTCCGAGATCCTGTCGTTAATTCTGAGAATCCTCTTTTCGCGACGTTCGTCCTTTACCGTCAGCTCATCGATCCTGACGATACTTTTACTGATTTGCTGGCGCAGTCAGATTTGGAAGGTGCTTATCGCCAATATGAGTCTTCCGAAACTTCCGGAGCTAATTTTCTGTGCGAAAACATCTATGAGTTGACTATCACTTTTCTGATTCAATATCAGATAGACGGACAAGCTATTACAGAGCGGGTATTGGTCGTCGATTCGGGGGCTGAAAGTAGTACGCAAGATTTCCGGGTACGTGGAAATCAGATTTTGCTCAATCGCGCAGCTCAAGACGGACTTTCTAGTGGTCGTATCTTATCCGCCGATATTGCTTTGACTGTGCTTGATGATAGCACCTTAGATGCTCTCCGTTCTGGCGGACTCCCCACTGCGGCGCAAGAACGTCTGCTACGTAAGGGCAGTCATCACTTTGCCAAAACAGTGGTTCTTCCTCGTCTATAGAGGGCTCGCTTATGCTGGCGTGATTCTCCTGCCAGCTTTTTCAAATTTAGCGAACTGCATTTGATGTTACCTTGGTTTGCTGAAGGGCGCTTTCCGCTATTTCTAGCGCCCATGGCTGGTGTCACCGACATTACGTTTCGCACGATTTGTAAGGAATTGGGAGCGGATGTGATGGTTACTGAATTTGTCTCTGCGGAAGGCATCATACAGGCCGATCAGCGTACGCGAAAGTATACGGAGTTTGTGGATGAGCAGCGTCCGGTAGGAGTGCAGCTCTTTGGCGCCGATGGTGTGAGGATGGGAGAGGCTGCGAATAAAATTATTGATTGGAAGCGACCTGATTTTATCGACATCAATTTTGGCTGTCCCGTGAATAAAGTTGTTTCTAAGAATGGGGGAAGTTCGCTTTTAAAGGATTGTCCCTTGCTAGCCTCAACTGCTCGTGGAATTGTAAAGGCGGTAGGCGATAAGGTTCCCGTAACAGCGAAAATACGCGTTGGTTGGGATAAAGAGAGTATCAACGCAGAGGAAGTCTGTCGGATTTTGGAAGGGGAGGGGATTCAAGCAATTGCCGTTCATGGTCGCACTCGTTCTCAGGGTTATTCTGGCGAGGCGGATTGGGATATTATTGATGCGGCTGCGAGAGCGGTGACGGTTCCGGTAGTAGGTAATGGAGATATTACTTCTGGTGCGATTCTGGCTGAGCGAAAGAAGAAGACCGGAGTGTCTGGTGTGATGATTGGGCGAGCAGCGATGCAAAATCCTTGGATTTTTCAGCAAGCCAAACACTTTCTAGAAACGGGCGAGACCTTGCAGCCTCCGAGTATTGAGGACCGGTGGCCGCTCATTATCCGTCATTGTCGCATGGCAGTGGGTTCCAACCGCTACGGTGATGAGCGACATACCGTCATGGCGATGCGCGCTCGTTTGATGGCTTATTCAAAAGGGTTTTCAGGTTCGAAGGCTCTTCGCAAGGAGCTGTCGAAAGTCGAATCGGTTGCTCAGTTGGAAGACCTCGCTGAAGCTCATTTGGCAGGGAAAGTCTCTGCCTTCGAAGAGTTACCTTCCTCCTAGTTTTTTAGGAGACTCGGAGAGACGTGGCTAGACAGTGAGATTCTCCAGGGGTTAAAATTCGCGCATCTTCTCGTGCGTTACAGGCCTCAATACAAACAAAATTCTCATAGCCATCGTCGGGTAGATCTTTGAGCGCAGCCGCTTTTTCTTTGGCTGGATTCCAGACAACTGTCGTAAGAGAACCTTCTTTGTGGACTTGGATTCGTCGTTGCCAGATTGGGTCATGAAGCTCGACGGTATTCTTGCTTCCATAGTAGATGCGGTCTTGCTCGCCTTTGATGAGGAGCTCAGCGTCTTCTTGTAGCTTGGAGGAATTCGGCTGAGTGGAAGTATCGAGATAGGGAGTGTTCTGGAGGCCTATGATCGAGATATCTGCTAACTGTGAAATCGCTAGATAAGTGTGGAGAGCGCCTCCTACGAGGATATTCTCTTTACCGTTATTTGTGGTGGTAAGGTTGAGAGAACATTCCTTGCCGAGGTGGAAGTGGGCTTTGACCGTGTAAGGGAAGGGAACGTGAGTGGCGATCTCTGAGGTAGAAGGAAGGATGAAGGTGAGCTCGGTTTCTAGTGAAGATTGTTTCACCTTTTCTAGAGTCCAAAAGCGATTGCGAGCAACTCCATGGGAAGGGTGTGTTTCGGGTGCGGTTGGGTGAGCGTTGAACCAAGGCCAGCATAATGGGATTCCTCCTCGAATCGCGGTTCCGTTTTTGTATAGAGCGGTGGGGGAAGTGTAGAGGACGGGGTGCTTTTCACCAGAGGGTTGCCAATGTGTGAGATGAGCGCCGTGAAGAGCGATCGAGGCGGTGCAATTTTTGTTAGAAATTTGCAGAATAGGATAGTCTGGGAACTTGGTGTCCCACGACAAACCTTCGGGTAGTTCTTGTAGAGAAGTCATCATAGAAAAATGTCTTTAACCGCGACGGCGTTCGAGAAGATTGAGCATAATGAAGGAGAGGATAAGCGCCATCTCTTCGTGTTGGCTTAAATCTCCTTCTTTTGTGATCTCGAATTTTCCTTCTAGAAAAGCAGGCATCTTTTTCAGTCGCATGCTAGCGACCTCATTCGCGCTACGAGAAGCGAGGTAAGATGGATGAAAGAAGAAGGCTGAACAGAGACCGATGATGGGGATCTGTCCCACGAAAGAATCGATCACTTTGGCGAAAGGGTTTTCCTCACGAATATTGAAATCTGGAACGTTGTCGCCAGGATTAAAGACATCGTAATGAGCCTTCCAAATCGAACGCATGCCCTGACGTCCAACAGAGCCAATTTTATTTCCCTCCCCATCGCGAAAAGTGTAACGAGCGGACCAGTCGAGAATCTTGTTGGCTTGGATCGTGGCCACCAATTCCGTTTTCTTAACATCGGCGTAAACTTCTACCTTTTCTCTTAAGCGGAAAATTTTTTGCTTCATGTGGCAAATGATATTGCCGTCGGCGTCTCTGACGGTGGCTTGTGGCGAGAGGGCGATAATTTTGAAGCTGAGTGAAAGGGGATAGTTCATAGTGAAAAGCTGGCGTTTCAGAGCCAGTAGCGGAAGTGAAAAAGTGGTTTTTGCCAAAGTTGTGACTTCAGGTCAGGATAGGAGTCATGGTCGAAATTTCCCTGCTACGTTTGCTGCTAATGGCGATTCCTGTCCTAGGTGTTTTATGGTTGATGAAGTGTTGGTCGGGAGACGTGAAGGAGCCTTCGATCGCGGTCGTTCGCATGGTGGTCCAGCTTCTCTTGATGGGATATGTACTGGTCTTTGTTTTTGGTAATGAGTCGTGGTTCCTGCAGGGGGTGATTATCGCCTTTATGATTACGATTTCGTCTTGGATCGCGATTAGAACTGTTAAGAAGCAACGCTGGCGCGCGTTTCTTGAAGCGCTCTTGGCAATTACAGTGGGTGGAGGAAGCGTCTTCGTTTTAGTCTTGGTCGGAGTGCTCCAGACTTGGCAGCCTCGCTATTCCATCCCTCTAGCGGGAATGATTTTTGCCAATGCCATGACAGCTCTTACCTTGGCGTTGGAGAGATTTGAATCCGAACGAGCTCATGGACAGCCCCTTTTGGAGGCGCGGCGCTTGGCTTGGAATGCGGCGCTCATTCCTCAAATCAATTCATTCCTTGCGGTTGGCTTAGTTTCTCTTCCCGGAATGATGACGGGGCAAATTCTAGCTGGAGCTTCACCACTCGGCGCGGTGCGCTATCAGATCTTAGTGATGGCGATGGTCTTGTGTTCGGCTGCTTATGCGGTTGCCATTTTTCTAAGAAGGCGAGTTCGCTTTGAAAGGAAAGATTGAGCCTGGCCTCTTCTTTATATAAGAAACGACGTGCCCCGTGACGAATGTTAAGAATTCGTACTTCTGTTTTTGAGTGGGCGTTATCGGAAAGGCCGGCAGGGCGATCAAGCTAGGGGTCATGACACAAGACCTAACAACTGAGGCTTGTACT
>CAYUHN010000145.1:0-7819 GCA_964444495.1 uncultured Roseibacillus sp.
ATTAATTTCAGTTGTAATTTATTCTCACTCCGCCCACAGATTCTGCGGAAGAGCCGCTTTTTTAAGGGGAATTCGTCTCTGGTTTTGGCGAAGAAGGAAAAAAGGGTAATTTTTCGATTCGTTGGGCATTTCGTGGACAAACTGGCTTCAATCGTACAGCTTCCTCTGCGTGAAAAGACTAATACCCACGCTGCTATTATCGTCCTTCTTTATTGCGCAGGCTGAGCTTCGCACTTGGACTTCTCGCCAAGGCTCTTCTATTGTGGCCCAATATTCAGCGATTAAGGAAGATTCAGTTGTTCTCATCACAGAGGAACCTCGTGAAATTTCGGTAAAGCTTGCGGATCTGAGCTTAGCTGATCGGCAACACCTCGTTGAGTATGCGGATCAGCCAAAAGATATTCTCACCTCGGTTGAAATCGGAGTGCCGGAAGAAGATGTCCGAATTGATAAAAAACAGTTTAAGGATCTCGACCTTCCGTTGTGTTTGGTTCCCGATTCTGAAGATCTTTGTTTCAAATTGATGGAAACGGATCACTTCTTAATAGCGACTGCAGGCAAGGCTCGCCCCGACGCGATTGCAGAGACTGCGGAACGACTTTGGTATGGAATGGCTTTCCAGCATATGAATTTTCGCCAGGACTGGGGAGACGAGAAGTTCGTTATCTTTGTAATTGAAGATGAGGAAATTTATGAAGCTTTAGGTAAGTGGAATGTAGAGTATCTCGAAAGTGCAGGTCTTGATGGGGCAGCACTTCAATCGGCGTCATCATGGAACCGAGTTGGGGCCACGCAGATTCTTCTTCCTTCCGAGGTTCAGAAGGAGTACGGCGTAGTAAGAAACGCTCGAGTGTTACGGGTAAGGGACCAAACTTCACGCTCTTTCCGTAAAGTTTTTGGTCCTTTCATGACGAATGCGATCGCTTCGTCTCTCATCACCAAACAAATGGGAGGGCAAAGTGGGCTTTCGGCTCCTGGGTATTTCGCTCTTACCACTGGTCATTCTTATTTTAAGGAACTCCAGTTAGCTGGGAGATCTGAGACAACACTCCTTGCTCCAGCCGAATATGATAGTGATGAAATCGGGCAAACACGTGGATTTTCTGATGGAACTTCTTGGTCAAAGTCGCTGCGTAAGATGGTGAAGGATGGAGAGGTCGAAATCGATCTTGCCCGGACTCTCGGGTACCAGAATGGTGGCGATTTGACTCCAACAAAACTTGTTACTATTTATGCCCTTTCTTATTACTTGAATAGTAATGCTGCGCGAGTTTCAAGCATGGCTGAGCTTATGCGTCGCATTGAGTCGGGAAATCAAATTCCGGAAGCAATTGAGATTGCGAAGCTGTTCGATTTCGAATCGGTAGAGGAGTTCAATGCGTCTTGGAAAGAATTCGTATTGAGTCGCGAATTCAAGTAGGCCAGAGGAAATTTTTAGTAATAATTTTCCATGAAACTAAGAAAAGTAATTGCACTTCGTTGGGCTCTTCCCGTTCTCGCGGCAGCTTCGCTCAGCTCTTCGTTTGGGCAGGACATAGCGGAAGAATATCGCACCTTTACAGGCGCGAATGGTAAAGAGATCAATGCGGTTTTGATTGATAAATCCGATGATCAGGTGACTCTCCTATTGAAAAACGGTTCACGAACCACGTTTCCGCAAGATAAGTTAAGCGAGGAAGATCGTACTTTTGTTCAGGATTGGAATCGCGAGAAAGCGATTTTTATACGGCAATGTAAGGGGCTGACCGTTCGACAGCTTCTTGAGCTTCGGGGATACGAAGTTTTTAAATATGAGTTACAGGGCAATAGTATCATTATCCCGGGAAAAATGAACGGAGTTGATAGCCGTTTCTTGGTTGATACAGGTGCAGGTTCAAGCTTGCTGCACCTTGAAAGTGCTCATAAGACGAAGTGCAAAGTTGGGCCGCTTGACCAGAAAGTTTACGGAGTTGCGGGAGAAACTGACGCGGCATGGACTGAGGTCGATAGCTTAACTTTCGGTGAGTCAGGCTTCTCTGATATTAAAATTCTTGCAGCGGACCTTGCTGAGGATCTCACTGATGTGCAGAAGAGTTTTGCTTCTGGAGAAGATATGCTGCTGGGTGCTGATTTACTAATACAGCTGGAAACGGTGATTGATTACCGAGAGCGTAGCATCTTTTTTCGTCCCGATCGTTCGAAGGATTCAGAGCTCGAAGTTGAGACAGAATCCGATTTGAGTTTCCGGCTCTTCAAGCTTCTTGATAACACCACTCTTCGTGGCCGGATTAAAGACAAGAACGCGAGTTCGGTGACCCTCACACTCCAAAATGGTCGTGAACAGGGATATGCGATTAGTCGTTTTTCTCCCGAGGATAAAGAATACATTATTAGATGGAGTCCTGAGGCAGCTTCTTTTTTGCAATATTGCCGCTCACTTACGATCGAGGAACTTCTTGAGCTTCGTAGGTATCAATCATTTGAATACGAGCGCCGAGGGAACCATATCTTTGTTGATGGGACGCTTAACGATAACGACGTGACATGGTTGATCGATACTGGTGCGGATAGCAGTTTGCTTCATTTACATTGGGCGAAAGAGTATGGCTGCGAAGTTGGTCCTATGGATCAGAAAGTAAATGGCATTGGTGGAGAGGCTCCTGCCGCTATTACCAAAATTGCGAAGATTACTCTGGGAAATGCGGAGTTAACTAACCGTCGCCTTCTTTCTACCGATCTTGCTCGATTCCAGCCTGATGAGGATCTCGATTACATTGGTCTCTTTGGTTCCGACTACATGCGTGAATTAGACGCAGTCGTTACCTATCGTGAGCAGAAAATTTTCCTAAAGGAAGATAAGTAATTTAGCTTAAAGAAGTGGTTTATCTCGCCTTCGTTGTGAGGCGAGGTACAGTTGGTTCCACTTAACTGAAGCGAAGTACAAAATGACGGATTTTTTATCATCGCATCGTCGATGATAAATCGGTATTCCCTCTCCGTCTAAATATGAAATCAACAACTCTATCACGTTTCGGGGCCCTCGTGCTGGCTTCAAGTGTTGCCCTTGGAACGTCTTTTTTTTCCTCAAGTGCGTCGGCGGAGCCTCTTGAGGGGGTTTCTGCTAAGCGCGTGGAGAAGCTTTCTAATCTAAGCCTCCTCAGCAGTGATGTTACTGGTGTTTTTCAGTTCCAGAATGGAGCAAAGCTTTGGAGTGAGATTAACGAATCAAAATTAGGCTCGTTCCTTTTGGAGCTTATGGAGGAGAATGATGTCGATTTAGCTTCTCCCGAAGGACCAGGGCTTTACTTCGCGATGCTTTTTGGCGAAGAATTTTCTTTGGCGGTAGGAAAAGGGACTGAAAAACAGGGGCAGAACCTCATGGATATTGCCCGTCTTATCTCAGTATATTCCAATGCCTCTACAATGAGTCAGGCGCTTGGGCTTGAAGATGGGGTGTTCGATTTTGGAGAAATTTTCTTGGAAGGTTTTACTGAAAACGAGGCAGAGCTGGCCAATATTCTGGGGACTTCGCAAATGCCTCCAATCCTGCTGTCATTTAAGGTTTCGGATAAAGATCAACGAGACCAACTCTTTGGAGCTGTTGAAATGGGAAAAGGAATGGCGATGATGAGTGAAATGCCTTTCTTGAAAGCTGCTGAGAAGCAGGTGGGGGGACTCAATTTCACCGGCCTAGAGGTTCAAGGGGAGGGTCTCATTGAGCTGGCTCGTTCGCAGGGGGCAGCCGATCAGTTGGGGGGAATTTTCGATGCCACTACTGTGGAGGATATACTCGGAGCTCTTAGTGAGAAAAATCTCTATGTGATGGCGGCAAAGAGCGAGGATGCCATTCATCTGTTTTTAGGTAGTAGCCCTGACGAGATTCCTGTTGCTTCTGACCCTTCATCATCATTCGTTACTCTAGCTGAACTTGATTTTGCGGATAAGTATCTTGATGAAGAGCTACTGACTTTCACCTGGATGTCAAAAGGCTTGATGACTCTTTTGAATGAAAACAGCGAGGTATTGGGTTCTTATTTCGAAGCTTCTAAGGTGGTTATCGATAAGTATGAAGTTCTCGGAGATACGACAAAACTTGAGGGGCTTTTGGATCAGTGTATCGAGCTTGAGAAATCTTACTTTTCAGGAGCAAAGTCTTATCCGTATGGGATTCTTAGTTATCTGAAAGCTGATGGACTCTACATCGAAGGGTTTGGGGGCACTAATGGTTACGGTTATGACCTGACTACTCCCTTGGTAATGGGTGCTCCTGAGAGTGAAGCTTTTGTCACCATTCATGGAGCAGGGGATCCAGAAGCGGTGAAGAAATTTGGCGCCTATGCTTCTAAAGTAGGTGAGACAGCATGGGAAATCGTTTCTTTAGTGGGACCGAATGAGGAACTCGACATGGATGGAGATTTTCGTGAGTTTGTAGAATTCTGCAATGGTCCTGTTAAGGGCGATTTGGAGAAAATGTTAGGTGGCCTCAAAACTGCAGCCAAAGGAGTTGGAAACGAATTTTATTTTGAGATTGATGTAGCAGGGACTTGGCCAACTGTTCCGAATATTCCCGCTCCTTTTATTGAAGAGGCACCGTTTGTGCGTATCAACTTCATGCAGCCAGTGACCGAGCGTGCGAAGTTGGCTGAATCGTGGAAAGCGATTGAGGATTCAGCTGCTAACGTTTTGAAGGCTATCAGCGCAGAAATGGGAGAGGATATTCCCATGCAGCGCCCGATGAGTTCTGAGTCTAACGGAAATAAGACATATTTCTTTGCGATTCCGATGCAGACCGATGATTGTGTTCCTTCGGTGACTTTGGGTGATGAGTTTGCGGTAATCGGAACTTCCAAAAATCGTGCGTTGGAACTTTTAGCCGCTGCCGGAAGTAAGCCTGAAGATAAGAAGGGTTTGTTTGCGAACGTTGACTTATCCCAGCTTCACAAAACTCTTAAGAATTACTACGACATCACAGCCGCAGATCCGAAGGCCGTTTTTGGTGATAGTGAAAGTGATCTTGAAGGATTTGAGGAGAGTAAAGAGTATATCGAAGGTGTGATTGAGGGGCTCTCTGAATTTGATTCTTTTACAATGCATACTCGTCTAGAGGATGGTGAATTCCGCCACTCAGCTCATCTGAAGACTAAATAGTTTTCGGGTAAGTTTCTTGTTCGAATTTTTTAAGGGTCGGCATCATGCCGACCCTTTTTTCGAGCAAGGGTCTCGAGTGAGCAACTTGACAACTTAACGACTGAATTTATCTTGATATAGCTGTGGAAGTTGAAAGAGAAAAAATGGGTATTCCAAAGAAGACGATTTATCGATTGTCTCTCTATCATCGTTGCTTAAGCAAATTGCATGAGAACGGTCATGAGACCGTTAGCTCATCGGCCTTGGCCGCAGCAGCAGGGGTTAAAGCTTCTCAACTTCGGCGTGATATTTCTTACGTTGGTCAATTTGGAACGCGAGGCCTAGGCTATCAGGTTGAGGAGCTGCGACGAGAGATCAGAGAATCTCTTGGTCGTGAGCATTTGCAGCCGGTTGTTTTGGTGGGCGCGGGTAATCTCGGAAGTGCTCTTCTACGTTATGGTGGATTTCAGAAGGAAGGCTTTGAAGTTGTTGCAGCCTTTGATGCTGTACCGGAAGCCGTGATACAACGTGATATAGAAATTCCTTTGTTGGATAGCGAGAAGATGAAGTCCTTCATTTGCAAAAGGGGAGTAAAGTTAGCTATTCTCTGTGTGCCTGCCGAAAATGCGCAGGAAGTTTGTAATGATCTTGTTGGTTATGGAGTGCAAGGGATTCTCAATTTCTCGCCAACTGTTTTGCAAGTTCCCGAAAATGTTACGGTGAATAATGTCGATCTTGCGCTTGAGCTTGAGAACGTCAGTTTCTTTATTGAGCGTGAGGAGGAATCGGTTGAAGGTGAACTCGAATAGGCCTTACTCTTCGCAGAAGGTATCTTCATGCGAGTAGGGTGGAGAGCAGCAACAAAGAAAGGTCGTTTCTTCGATGCCTGTGATTTTGTGCCAAGAGCCAGCGGGAATGAGAACGGTATCACCGGAAGAAATTTCTTTCTCAATTCCTTCGATTTCCATAATCGCTTTTCCACTGATAATATAGTAAAATTCTTCGCTCACTTTGTGGTAGTGGCGCTCGGTGGTGAGACCTGCTGGGACGGTTGCTTCTGCTAGGCTTTGGTTCTTTACAGGCGCATTGGAGAGGTCGAGGAGGCTTCTAATCGTGGAGCCATCTTTTGTGATAAAAGGAGTTTGTTGTGAGAGTTGTTGAATCGTCATTATATAAATGGGTTTTTCTGGAAGGTTTCTCTTCAGCTTTGATCGTCAAAGAAAGGGCGATGGTTGTTGTCTTGAGCGCGATCCCATTCGCGGCGTCTCTTTTTGGTCATACGACCTTGATCACCTTCCTGTCTGAAGAGACGTTCTTCGCGTTGAATCTGTCGTTTCTCCTCTACTTTTTTAAGAACTTCGGCAGTAGTGTGATCATCAAATGCCTCTTGGGCTAGAGGGGCTGATACGCGTTTTACCAGAAGTTGTTTGACCTCCACTAGCCTCACATACGAGTTGTCAGGCACGGTGACCATGAGGTGATCTCCGATCTGCAAGTTGGCAGAAGGTTTGAGGCTATGAAGGCCTCGTTTGATCTTTCCGGCTTGGCAGGCCTCTGCGGCTTGTGAACGTGTTTTATACAAGCGCACGGCCCAGAGCCATTTGTCGAGACGGCAACTCTCTGGCATCCCCAACTACTGCATGGGGATTCAGAAATTTGAAGACCAAAAAAAGTTCGATGTCATTCACTTGTTTTCATTAATTTCTGAAAAAACTATCTTTACAGTCATTTTTAAGTGAATTAGGTTTGGGCATGGAGAAACCGAAGATAATCTTACCAGGCGGAAGTGGATTTCTGGGCAGGACTCTGGCGGCTTGGTTTCGTAAAAGAGGCTTTCGAGTGATTGTTCTAAGTCGACGGGACCACGAGATGGTTGATGCGGAGGTTCTTGTTTGGGATGCGCGCAGCTTAGGCGAATGGCAAGCTTGCTTGGAAGGAGCAGTCGCGGTTGTCAATCTCGCGGGTCGCACGGTGAATTGTCGCTATAATGAGGTGAATCGGAGGCAGATGATAGAGAGCCGAACTTTATCTACTGCGGTGCTAGGGGAGGCGCTTGCAAAGTGCGAAAATCCGCCTCCAGTTTGGCTGAATTCAAGTACCGCAACAATTTATCGGCATCGTTACGATGAGGCTAATACGGAAAGTGATGGGCTCTATGGAGCAGAGAAAGAAGCGAAAGATGCATTTTCTTTAGAGGTGGCGCATGCTTGGGAAGATTCTTTTGAAAGAGCTTATCAAGATTATGGTTTAGAGATGACGAGGGGTGTTGTTCTGCGTACTGCGATGGTTTTTGGAAAAGAGTCAGGGGGTGTTTACGAAGCTCTTCGTAAGTTGGCGCGAATGGGGCTTGGTGGGAAGATGGGGCACGGTCGTCAATTTGTCTCATGGATGCACGAAACGGATTTTTGTCGTGCGATTCAATGGTTAATCGAGAATGAGAATGCTGTCGGTGTTTATAATCTGACCGCTCCAAATCCTCTTCTTAATAAAGAGATGATGGCGGGTTTGAGAAAGGTGCTAAAAGTTTCTTTTGGTTTACCTGCTGCTAGATGGATGTTGGAGATGGGGGCCTTTTTCTTGCGGACAGAAACGGAGTTGATTGTTAAATCTCGACGAGTCGTGCCAGCGCGTTTACAGGCAGAAGGATTCGTCTTCGATTACCCTGATTTTTTCACTGCGATTAAATCTTTGGAAGAAGCGACGAAATAGAAAA
>CAYUHN010000146.1:0-7816 GCA_964444495.1 uncultured Roseibacillus sp.
CTCAGTGCAGGAGGTTTCGTCCCTCATCGCAACCCACATCCCCAAAACAAACAAGGCGAACAAGACGGTGGACTCAACGCGCTACCGCGCGTGAGTCACCTTGGACGCTATCACGCTATTCCAATGTCGCCTAACATAACATCCTCAGCTGACTCATGGCGGTACTTTGGTCGAACTGCCGGTGGCCCAGAGATTTTCGAGGTGTATCGAATTCCCGCCAACGGCATTCCCTTGGACGAGCAGGATCTATCACTTTATCCTGAGCGTCTGCAACGCGAGGGGACATGGTTGTGCGATCTCAATGAATTCTCAATACTACACGAACAGATGAACGGCAACTTTGATGAAATAATAGATGAGATAGATTCGCAAATGGTGGAAAAACTGTACGCCCAATGGGTTTCGTCAGAATGGCCCGGCAGATGAAACTACCGCGATTGCGACCACGGATGGAACCTTTTTTGACAGGGCATGTCGCGTGATAACAATACGTTGCACACGGAGCCGCGGGCCGCGCGGTTTTTGGTAACAATGATTTTCGCCGCGACCCGGTGAACGTTGACGTTCGACTGAAAATGCCTATCTTGCCACCAAAGGTTGTTCATCGCGACAGAGCACTTAGGTTTCTCGCTGAATTGTCGAATGGGCAAATCGGTTCAGAATACGCAGCGCTGCAGAAGGCGATTAGATTGCAGCTAAGTAGTGCGCCGAGCTCTCCATCTGAAGCTGTTTAAACTCGTTTCACCCACAGATTCTGCGGAGGAGGCGAAAAAATAATTATACCACTCAATCCTCCCATTGACCTAAATCCTGTTTCGTTCGCCTGCGATCAGCACGATGCACGATTTGACGCTTTTGTTTCGGAGTCAGCTGCTCATCTTTCATCTCCTTCCAACTACGACCTGAGCTTCCAGCCATGATACAACCTAGAGGTCGAATCTCAGCCACCACTTCAGCTAACCCGAAGTGCTTAATTTGCTCTCTGACCTGCTCTGCATTCTTGTATCCCACCGGGCTTTCACTCAAATCAGGTTGACCACAATACCAACGAACATCGATCCCCTGAGTATGATGAGCCAACACATTTCTTCTCGTAGCTAAATCGGGATAGCGTCGCATAAGTTTCGTTCGAGAAACGTTTCGCCCTGCCCCATGAGGAGCGAAGGACAAAAACTCCTCCTGATCGCCACCAAGCACCATCAAAATCGGTTCCGCCATGTTCAACGGAATCAATCCCAGTAAAGGTCTTCCTCCTTTATCCTTCCAAGCTGGAGTCGCGCCTTTCCCATGAAAAAAGGTATCTCCCCTCTTCCAGACGAAGTTATGCTCATTCCCAAAGGCGGCTACCTTGTCCGCTTGAATCCTCTCCAGGAAACGCTTGTGAATTGCCTCATGATTCGCTCGCGTCCAACGCCCAACATATTGCAAGGCCTCCCAGTAGTGATATCCTTCATCTGAATTCATATCGATCCAAGCACCTGCCTTAGGCACATGCTGAGCGGCTTTTTCAGTCTGCTTAAGAGCGACTCCTTGCCCCCTCTTATAGAGATGAGCACCGAGACTCCGCGAACCATGATGCGTCACTAAGACCCTTAAAGTTCTCGATTTCTCTTTACCCTCGACCTTCTCGCCTTCCAACTCACTAGCCAACTGTTGATAACCGACCTCGCGCAAACGGGTGACAAACTCTTCATCGACTGTCACCTCGCCTAGAAAGGAAAAGTGATTCCCATCGCCTTGATCAGCAATGTGGATCACCCCACGCTCTCTCAATCCGGATAGGAAAGGATTGTCCCAGACCTCCTCATCCATCACCTCATGCGGAACAAGATCGTCGTAGTGTCGCCCTCCTGGCCCAAATCGAGTCGAGCTCATCAAAGCATCGAGTTCTTCGCTCACTTCGCTGCGCTTCTCGTAAAAGGATGCAAACATCGAGCAACAAACATCAGCCGAATGAGCACTTGGGATAATCGCGTTCTCGACTGCAATGACGCCTCCAACCGGAATCACCGCTGGACTTCGGCTCGCCGGACAAGCATCAGGCATCACAGCGCCTTTTTGGATCACAGGAACCTTAAGAAGCCCATCCATCTGCTGCCTAACAGCTTCGATATTTTCCTTTTCTTCCTTCGTCTCTCCCTGAATAGCCTCCGTAAACGGAGCAGCTTTCTCCCGCATCTTCGCCTTCGGCTCCGGAGCACCATAGTCGCGACTCAAAAGCTTGAACAAATACTTACGATCGCAAACACCTCGTTCTTGAAGTTCGCGAACCTTATCCAACATTTCTACCAACTGTGGCCCTCTAGGCCAACCGGCCTCTATCAAATCTTTTTTCTTCAATGGTTTCATATCTTTACCAAAAAAATGGGCTTCGAGATACCTCAAAGCCCTGTTTGTTATTTTTCTTTTACCGTGCTCAACATGGAATCTAGGGACCCCATAATAAGATGGTTGTTATATCCTTCTCCTAGTTTAGCGACGGCTTCCAAAGTTTGTAGCTGTAGCAAGCCAGGATTCTTTTCTAAAACTCGAGCCCCGTTGGCTCTCACACGAAGAGCAGCAGCTTCACCTCGGGCTTTTTCAAGACCCGCCAAAGCTTCCTGCTTAGCAAGCAGACTTGCTTGGTAAGCTCGCTTCAAATCGCCGTTAAGCATCAAATCGCGAGCCACTACTGTTTCGACCTCGATCCCAACTTGCTTCCCAACTGGAACTACCAACTCAGTCAACTCCGGACCGAGATCAGTTTGCCGTTCAAGAACAGCTTCTAATCCAAGCTTCCCAATAACATCTCTTAGGGCCATCTGGATAGCAGCATGCAACGTTCCTTCCGGGTTTTGGGATTCTGTCAGGTAACGTTCGCCATCCACGATACGATAACGAACGACTCCACTAACCTTCACTCCAGCTCGATCAATCGTAAGAAATTCTTGACCCGAAACGGTCAATTCCTGCCAACGGCAGTCCAAAGTTCTCACTTCATGGCCCGCTCCCCAGAGAACGGTAGCACCTGTTTCCAAAACTCCCTGAAAGATTCCGTCTTTGAAGTGAAGAGCCAGTTCATGCTGCTTCACCACAAAACGCTGCCGTAGCTGGCTCAACCACAAACGCCCTTTCCAGAGCATCAGCAAAAGAGCCCCCAAGAGTATGTATTGATAAATGTTCATTTAATTTTTCTACTTTTCTAAAATTGCAGAGTCGACTTCTTATCCCCCCAGCTTAGAGCGGGAAATCATACATCAGCGTCTCGGCCAAAAGGCGGAGAGCACGAGAGGCAAATCTCGCAAAGCTCCTGTCTGGTTGCAGCACCTTTCGGCACTGCGGGGACAAAAAGCGACCCATATATTTCGCGGGCATTACCCGCGATCGATGCTTTCAAGGCATTGCTCTACTACTGAGCGAACAACCGCATCGGACCAATACGAGGAACTCATCCAGAAATTCCTTCCGAGCCACAAACGTCCGATACTAGTCGAAATTTTTTAACTTTGATTTTTCTTTCCTAAGAATATGTCCCATTCGGGAATTTGATACGTATTTTGAAGTAATTGAGTAACAGGAACAGTCTCCGGCCGATAAGGTTTCCGCTTGAGGCGTAAACCAGCTTCTCGAGGAGTTCGATCCGCCTTACGGTTGTTCACGTCTCGGTCAGAGAGCACACAGTTTTCCCATGAGGTTTCCCCGCCGCGAGATTGTGGAATGACGTGGTCAATATTTCCTTCGCCAGGCTTAAGAGGCCGTCCCGTATACTGACACAATCCTCCATCCCGTAACCAAAGCCCTTTTAATGAAAAGCTTGGCCGCTTAAGAGGCACTCTATCAAAATTACTTAAAACCATCACAGTAGGAACACGAATGAATCCATCCACTGTTCCGATCGAGAAATCCTCCTCTCGCACGGGCAACTGTTTCCAGTCAGCCCACTTAACAGGAACCATCCATTCCGGACCCTGCACATCGAGCCCCGTCGCGACATCTGAGATCATCGACGAAAAAGCCTCAGCGGGAGTCGCTGTATTCACAGCTTGCCAGTTGCGGTTAAGCACCAGCACAACGGATTTATTGATTATGGATTTCATAGAATTCTTCCCTACCTCTGACCTCTGGACTCGGCGAAAACCGATCTTCGAGGCGAGCTTTTGGGACTCTGGTTTTTGTTAATGCCTTGGACCGCCGACACTTCAGCCTTCCCTTTCTCTAACAATATCTGAATACGCTTCGTGACCGAAGCGGGTCTGTCTTTCATTTTTGTAGGTTTTCGTTACTGCTCTTAATGCAGCCAAAGAACCCATCGAAAGATCCGTCGTATCCCCTTGGTGTTTGTTCCTAGTCCATTTCAGACGTTTTCCTAACCACTGACGTCTCGTTCTTCCTCAATTAAGAAAAAGAACGGGACGCCAGTCGTCCGATTTGTTGTTATTTTCAAATTCAGCGAGCGCTTGTTGAATCTCCCGGCGCACTCTCTCTTCCTCTTTTAAGTCTTGGCCTCTCTCATCATACCTCATCCACTTTCTCACTCCAATATCCTTCAAACGTTCGAGTCGAAAACTGTTTCCATCACGATTCAGAATACCTTCAATCTCGTGGAGACGAGATTCAACTTCAGGAAGAGCCACTCTCACATGAGTAATCCAATAAGGCTGCACCAAAGAAACGGCATATTCAGGATACCTAAACCACAACTTCCCACCCCATCTTGAGTTCACAAGTTCTCGAAGCCGTTGCGCGGTCAAAGGCTCTCGCAAGCAAATACAAAAATAATGCATCAAAGAGAGCGAAACTTTTAGCGATAAAAATCTTCGCGCACGAATGCCGCTAAGATTGTGCTCCCATGGAACCTTCTTTTTCCCTACCGAACGCTTTATTAAAAATGGATTCACAGCACATCTTTGGTAATTTCGAACCAACTCAAGGGCTTCAGCTAATTCAGCAGCATCGCGGCGCCTCTCAGCTTGCTTACTCAAAACGAAATATCGTTCCCAACCTTTCTGATACGGTTCCTCAAGTTTTTCCAATGGAGCCCGCCAAAGCTGATTCCAAAGCTCCCGCCTTTCACGGTCGATACTCAGTAACATCCGATCTCGTCCCGTAAAATGCAACGACCTCGCTCCTGTCGAGCGTTTCTTCTTATTATTCATTTATAAAATTCAAAAAATGGCGGATGGGCTCCAACTAAAGCAGCCCACCCGCCTAACACACAGACACTGACTATCCATCAAAGTCGTTTTCTCGCGCCATCTCCCAATCCGGCTTCACAATAGCTCGCTGGATTCCGTCACGTAGCTTCCCATGTTGTGAGACCCCTAAGCGGGCGAAGCCTTCGAGCTTCATCCCCGCCTTTTCCATCACCCGTCCAGAAGCGGGATTAGTTGCGAGGTGAACCGCAAAAATTCTCTGCAGACCAAAGTCCTCGAAACCAAAGCGAATCATTTCTTCCAGAGCCTCAGTCATATAGCTCAAGCCCCAATAGGGAACTCCTAGCCAATAACCTATCTCCGAACGTAATCGATCCTCCTTAAGCACAAACCCAATCGAGCCCATTAGCTCTGAACTTACCTTGAGAGTAATCGCGAAATTCAAATTCGTTCCCGCTTCATATTCCGCTCTCTGGCCAGAAATCCACTCCTCAGCAACCCCTGCCGGATAAGGATGAGGCATACGGGCAAGCTGCTCCGCGACACGAATATCTCCTGCCAAGCGACGCACCTCAAGGGCATCGCTTATTTGAAATGGACGTAAGACCATCCGTTCTGTCTCCAGAAAAGGGCGGGTATCATTATCAGTTACTAATGTTATCATTGCTTCATTTTGGTGAAAAATTGGTGCCCGGAGTGGGGCTCGAACCCACACTGCTCGAGTCAAAGTCGAGTGCTCTACCAATTAAGCTATCCGGGAATTAATTGAAAAGTTGGTACACCTACGGGGAGTCGAACCCCGGTTCACGGATAGAAAGTCCGTTGTCCTACCATTAGACGATAGGTGCTTAAAAAATGGTCGGGGGAGCCGGACTCGAACCGACAACCTCACGCTTCCAAAGCGCGCATTCTCCCATTGAACTACCCCCCGAAAAAAAATAGCGCTCTTGCCTGAATTCGAACCCGGCTTACCGCAATGAAAGTGCAGGATCCTAGCCACAGCGTTGATAAGAGATCCTATAAAGATGGTGGGTCCGTCGGGTCTCGAACCCGCATCGACCGGGTAAAAACCGGTTGCTCTACCAATTGAGCTACAGACCCCAGAAAAGATTCCCCGGCCGATATCGAATCGGCATCTCCTTGTTTACCACAAGACGTCTTACCTATTAGACCACTGGGATATTTGGCGGAGGGTGGAGGACTCGAACCCCTAGGACGCAATACCTACCCTGGTTTTCAAGACCAGTTGCCAGCCACTTAGCGGCACCCTCCTAAAAAAATGGCGGAGCCGGGAGGACTTGCACCCCTTCGTCAATATTGCGACTCATTGTTTAGCAAACAAGACCGGCTCGCTTGTCCGGTTCCGACTCCTCTTAGAAAATACCTACGATGAGACTCGAACTCATACTTCTCTGGTCTTAAGCCAGATGCCTCTTCCATTGGGCTACGTAGGCAAAAAAAGTACCTGTGGTTGGATTCGAACCAACACTGAACCGGTTCTAAGCCGGGCGTCTCTTCCGTTGGACTACACAGGCTATATGAGTTACCCTCATTGGAGGCCTCTGCGGACAGTAGGTCTGCCGGGAATCGAACCCGAATCCGCCAGTTATGAGCTGGCCGCTTTTACCATTAAGCTACAAACCCATTTTCTTTGTAGATTTGAAAAATACCCATAGCAGGACTCGAACCTGCACTGGACTGGTTCTTAGCCAGCTGCCTCTACCGCTTGGGCTACATGGGTGTAAAAACAAGTTTAGAGAATCACTCCCTAAAAGTAATGGTCTCGCAAGGCTCCGTCGTAGGCACCACTACCCAAACAACACTTCTTGAATTTGCGATTGGAACCGCAAGGGCATAAATCCTCACGCCCAAGTTTTTCGGAAAGCTCTTTATCACCGTTAACAACGTGGAAACCTCTCTTCACCCGCGTTTCAGACGGGAAACCTTTGCGACGCTTGCTGATGATTTCCTTAAAAGGGCTCTTCGTGGTAGTTTTCTTCGTTTTTCATAGTTTCCTCCTTATTAAGTTAGATTGGTACAAAGTGAAGGGCTCGAACCTCTCGACATCCTGCCCACGGTTTAACGTCAACGGCTTAGAAAACCGTAGTGGGAACACTTTGCTTAAATTGGTGCGGACTGAGGGTTACGCTCCCTCGTTTTCTGTTTGGAAGACAGATGTGCTACTATTACACCAAGCCCGCTTCTAGAAATTTGGTACTTCCGGCGAGATTCGAACTCGCATCTCCAGGTTCGTAGCCTGGTGTCCTTGCCGTTGGACGACGGAAGAATTATTGAAAATGGATCCAGCGACAGGGTTGGTTACCTGCATAATCCGCGGTACAAATGCGGCGCGATTCTCCGCCACGCTGGAAATTAAAAAACAAGATGTCCTCCGGGGTATCGCACCCCGCATACTCTGTTTTGCAAACAGGTCGGTTCACTTGCTCCGTCGAGGACAAACTCGAAAATTGGGGGGACCAATGGGACTTGCACCCATTCCGCGGCATTCACAGTGCCGGATGCTCACTCGTTACACCATGGCCCCCAGTTTAAAACGTTGGCGGTCCATGCCGGTAACGCTCCGACGCATCCTGTTCGACAGACAGGCAGGCTACTTTTACATCAATGGACCTATTAAAAAATGGTGCCGCGCCAGAGAGTCGAACTCCGTTTTCCTGATTAAA
>CAYUHN010000147.1:0-7673 GCA_964444495.1 uncultured Roseibacillus sp.
TTACGACGCTCATATAATTGCTCCGGTGGGATTGTTCGGGCATCTTTCAATTTCAAAAGCAGATTTAATGCCACCTGGTTAATTGCCGGGTTAATAAGAAACAAGCACCTCCAAATCCTCCGACATTCGCTCTAAACGAACAATTGATAATCGTAGGACTCCCACCGGAAGAAAACAGCCCTCCTCCTGAGCGCTCTCTCTCAAAGTCATCGACAGAATCATCATCTGCTAACCCTCCAGAAATCAAAAACCCATCAAGAATTGTAGCGGCAGTAGTACCTGAGGCTAAAACGACATTGTAACTATTCAGACCCGAAGGACCATCATCGTCATCTTGTTCAAGATCGCCACTGAGCACCGTTTGATGAGAAGACAAATCGCGAACTCCTCCCCCATTTGGATAACCTCCTTCCACCTCAACCCCTTCCACAAGTTGAAACGAGGCTAGACGATCATTATCAATTGCTGTCGGCCCTTCATCTGGAAAATAAACCCCTTCCGCCACCAGAACGACGTCCCCTGAGACTGCTACAGTGAAAGCTTCTTGAAGGTTTTGAAAAGCGCTCGCCCAACTACTTCCATCACCTGAACTAGCAACAGTTTCGTCAACATGCAAGGTCACCGCCACGAGTGGACAGACCCCGATTAGAGGTAAAATTAGGTGCTTCATGTCGTTGTAAGCAATAGAACTATTATATAACAAGAAATTTTCCAAGTTAGAAAATAGACCTCACCCATTCCTTAACCACCTTTAATTATTTTCTGTTAGAAACAACATCTAAAAGAAAGTAGAAAAAAGCTACTCAATTATAATCGTCGATCTCTTCCAATTCGGGCTTAATGCTTTTGCCTTCAACTAACAACAACCCTCGACCGAACATGGAAAAACTCTTCTTTAACCCTTCTCCAATGACCCTCGCTCTTTACGGATTTTGGCTCACTGCTTTGCTGCTTGGAGGTCTCTACGCACGGCGCAATGCAGGCAAAGGAATCATTACCGCTCTAATTGCCATTCCTTGTTCCTTCTTCCTCATTCCACTAATCATATGTGGCGTAGGCCTTCTAATCGGAATCCCAATTAGTCTTCTAGATGCCGAGCTTGCTCGTTCGGTGGTCATCAAAGATCTAGTGGTTCTCTTAGGACATGGACTTTCCTTCACCATCTGGATATTTTGGGTTCGCGCGACACGGGAAAATACCAATGCTCACTACGCTCGCAGCTCTAGCATCAACCCAGTTGATTCGCCACGGGCAAACGTTTTTCACATGAAACGATGGTAACAAGCTCGTCGACACCCCCTCCTACTCCTTCGAGATTCCCTCTTGCCTCGGACAACAGAGTCATTTCTAGTCCTTAAGAATATGAATAGCCCCGTAGCGAAAAATCAGGAAATGAGCCCGATCAAACTCGAAGAAGGATTATCTGCTTATCAATGTCCCGAAACAGAAGGAATCTTCTTATCCATTGCTTCCTACTTCAGCTGGCTAGGAAAACAGCCAGAAAGATTACCCAAACTCCCGGATCCGGATATCGGAAACGAAGAGCTCATCGAGGATTCGGAAGGCGCTAAAATTTGCCCCGAATCTGGCCTGTTGATGCAACGTTATCGTGTTGGACACGGCTTCAGCTTTTTTATTGAACGCTCTCCATCAGGAAGCCTCTGGTTTGACAAAGGCGAGTGGAAAGCTTTACGAGAACGCCAATTCCATGATGAACTCCATCTGGTCTTCACCTCTTCTTGGCAAAGTGCAGTTCGAGCTGAGAAAAGAGCCGAATCAGAACGAGCTAACCTTTCAAATAAATTAGGAAAGGAACTGCTCCACAAACTCGACGAGCTACACGAAGACCTCAAAGAACACGAATATCGCAATATGGCGATCGCTTACTTAAGCTATTCGTAAGTCAAAATCCATTTCACTCATCTTTCCCCAAAAAACACTTATGTTCATTTTTATTTCACGAAATAGATAGACAAAACATTCACACTGGTTTGAGCCTCCGAAAGGCGGACACCTCCTATTGACCAAGTCAATCTGCACCACCTTCTCCGTAAGAATACCGAACACGCCGAAAAAGATTAAATCGAAACTCGACCTCATTCATACGGTCAAAAATTCTGCCTAAATGGCTCTCAGAGCTCAACCGAAGGGGCTATCGATTCGAGATAGATGGAGGCGAAGAAAAAAGAAAGATGCGGAGCCTTTTTAACAACAAGCCCTCATCCATTCAGAAATAAGCAGAAAAAATCTCTTATATCCCGCTTAAATCAAAGAATTGGCACCATCAAGGTCTCCACTCAAAACCTCATATAAATTTCTTTTTTGAAGAAGCCTTTTGACAAGGGCCTAGAAGCCTCTTCATGCTTCCCACGCATGGCGGGCGATTTGACCTATAAGGAAGCAGGAGTGGATACGCGTCGAGCGGCTGCTTTCGTTGGAGATATTAAGTCTCATGTTGAGCGTACTCAGCAAAAACGGAAGCTTTTCGGGGCTTTTGGACTTTTTGCTGCGGCCTATGACCTCAGCGACTACAAGCAACCAGTGATTGTCACCGGCTGCGACGGGGTTGGAACCAAGCTAGAGCTCCTTCTTAAGCACGATATGCTGGAAGAAGCGGGCAAGGACTTGGTGGCAATGTCCGTGAACGATATTTTAACCACTGGTGGCGATGCTCTCCTCTTCCTTGACTATCTTGGAGTAGCGGAGTTGGACGAGGGCAAACTCGCTCGCTTAATCTCGGGAATGGCTGACTACCTTGAAGAATGCGGATGCATTCTGGCAGGCGGAGAAACAGCCGAAATGCCTGGAGTGGTCCCTGAAGACGTCGTCGAACTTTCTGGATTCTGTATCGGGGCAGTTGAAAAACCGGATTTAATCGACCCAACCACCATCAAAGAAGGTGATATTCTAGTCGGCTATCCTTCCGATGGATTTCATGCCAATGGCTTCAGCCTAGTCCGCCGAGTTTTAGCTTTGCCTGAAATCTCCCTAAGCCCAGAAGAGGAAAAAGCACTGCTAGCCCCTACCCGCCTTTATCACGATGTCGTGCAAGGCCTCCGCGATGTTCGGGTCAAGCCTAAGGCGATGGCCCACATTACTGGAGGCGGATTACCTGAAAACCTCGAACGCCTTTTTCAAAGTGACCTTGGTGCCGATCTCACGATTCCTCACTGGGACAACGCCGCTTGCCAAAAAATCATGACTGCCGTTGATAGCGAAGATCGCTTTCACACTTTCAATATGGGAATTGGCTGGGTGGCTATCGTGAATCCAGAAGAAGCTGAAAAAGCAACTGCCGTGCAACCTGGAGGCTATCAAATGGGAGTAGTGAAGCAAGGAGCGGGGGTAACGGTAAAAATCGACTAATCTCGTAACACACAAAGATTTTTTTTCTTTAAACCCATCTTCCCTTAGAGACTTTGAGCGATCCTCTGAAACACGAATGCGGCGTAGCAGTCGTCCGCCTACGCAAGCCCCTGCAGCATTACTACGAGAAATATGGCACTGCCCTATGGGGATTTAACAAACTAATGCTTCTCATGGAAAAGCAGCACAACCGAGGCCACGATGGAGTGGGAATCGGTTGCGTGAAGCTTGAAATGCCGCTAGGGGAACAATATATTTTCCGCAGAAGAGACGCCGAAAAAGACTCGTTAGCCAGCCTTTTCCGGCGAGAAATGAAGCGCTTCAATAAGCTAGAGCGCAACAAACAACTTTCTCGAGAAAACCCTGCTTCCATAAAAGAGAACTTCGAATTTGGTGGCGAAATCCTCATGGGCCACCTTCGCTATGGCACCTCTGGAGCCTTTAGCGGAAGCTCCTGCCATCCTTACTTGCGTCGCAGCAACTGGCCGACTCGCACTTTGCTGGTATTGGGCAACTTCAATATGACCAATGCGGGCGAGCTTAACCAAAAGCTCATCGACCGTGGACAGCACCCCATTTTTGATACCGATACCCAAACAGTATTAGAGGAGATTGGGTTTCATCTCGATGAAGCCCACACCGATATCTATCGCCGACTGCGAGACGGAAGCGAAATCACAGGACAAGAGAGACAGCAGATCATTACCGATGAACTCGATATCTCTAAAATCATCTCCCAATCCGCTCAACAATGGGATGGCGGTTACACTATTGCAGGCGCCGTAGGAAGTGGTGACTTATTCGTAGCGCGGGACCCGATGGGCATCCGTCCTTGCTTCTACTATGAAGACGACGAAGTCGTTGCCTTCGCCAGCGAAAGAGTCCCGCTCATGACGGTCTTTGAAGCGGACCAAGCCAAAATCACAGAGCTCCCTCCCGGAGAGGTCATGACCATCAAACGAGATGGCGAAATCAAGCGAACCAATTTCTCAAAAGGAGAAACCAAATCACCTTGCTCTTTCGAACGAATCTATTTTTCCCGAGGAAACGATCCTGAAATCTATCGTCAGCGTAAGGCAATGGGAGCGGCCCTCGTTCCCCAAATCGTCAAAAGCATCAATGATGACTTCGGACGCTCAGTCTTCTCATTCGTACCCAACACCGCGGAGACCGCCTACTATGGTCTCATGGATGGATTACGACTTCACCGTCGCCAGCAAGTAAAGGCTCACCTCTTGAATTCTTTAAAAGCTGGAGAACTTGATGAGAGCCTACTCGATGAACTGATCATGGGGAATTGGCCTCGAGGCGAGAAAGTCGCTCACAAGGACATCAAGATGCGAACCTTTATTTCCAAGGAAAAAGGGCGAGCTCAATTGGTCTCTCACGTTTATGACATTACATATGGAGTCGTAAAAGAAGACGACGTTCTCGTTGTCCTTGATGATTCCATCGTCAGAGGAACCACCCTCAAGGAATCGATCCTGAAAATCTTGGCCCGCACTTCTCCTAAGAAAATTGTCATTTGCTCCACTGCCCCGCAAATTCGCTATCCCGATTGCTACGGCATCGACATGTCGGAACTCGGAAAATTCATCGCCTTCCGCGCAGCGGAAAGTTTACGCCGCAAACGCGGCGAAGAAACTATTCTCAAAGAGGTCTACGAAGCCTGTAAGGCTGAACTAGAAAAACCTCTCGAGGAACGCCAGAATGCCGCCAAAGGCATTTACGAAGGGTTGAGCGTTGAAGAAATTTCTGCAGAAGTTGCTAGCTTGGTCACCCCCGAAAATATCAATTGGGACGGTGAAATCGAAGTCGTCTTCATCACCATCGACGATCTCCACAAGGCCATTGGAGAGAAAACAGGAGACTGGTATTTCTCAGGTGACTACCCGACTCCAGGCGGAACTACAGTGGCGAACATCGCCTACATCAACCACTTCGAAGGCAAAGACGGCCGCAGCTACGGTCAACCTTCTTAGATTAAGAGGTTGAACAGCACCTTTGGCTCTTTCAGAAGCTAAATTTTGGGCTCAATTGCTGAATAAAACACGAACTAGTAGAGCAACCTTACTCGTCTGCTCTAAGCTCTTCTCGAGAGCTTGAAGGCGAGTCCGTCAGAAACTCGGCAACCAGGACCTTCACGCTTCCACTTCATGATATCGTCTTAATTCACTTCAGTTATTTCGGATTTATTGCCAGACATAACACCCGCCACCTTTTCATCAAACGGGCACCCTGAAACAGAAAGTGAATCAATAACTTTTTCCCGGTCTTCAGAAGACTTGTTCTGGTTCATCTTAAAGCAACATTCCACAGACTCAATTGAGATCGAAAATGCGACGATGCCAGTAAGAAGTTTTATATATCGCTCATCTGTTCGATCAAGTGTCCAAGAATTTTTGGTCCCCTCATTTTTCTCCACCAGAGTATCTAGAAAATCTAAAACGGCTTGCTCTTCTTCAAGAATCGAAATTTTTCCAGAAATTGAAACCGCAGTGTAATTCCAAGTTGGCACCGCAAACTCTGAAACGTAAAAGCGCGGAGAAATATAAGCGTGAGGCCCCGTGAAGATCACTTTGACCACCGGATTCTCGTTCCAGAATTTCCATTGCGGATTGGCTCGCGCGATATGTCCCAACAAGCAATCACCTTCTTTCGACTGAACAAATGGGGTGTGAGTATCGTAAATCTGCCCTTGATGGCTCGACAGCAAAACTCCAAATGAATTCTCTTCGATAAACTGACGAATCACACTTGGGTCATCAATCTTGAACTGGGACGGCGTATACATAACGTTGAAACCTAAGGACTGATTCGCCTTGTCGGAGACGATAGCTTCTTCTTTGGGTGAAACTCTTTCTTGGCCATGGTATCGTGAAACAAGACTATCTCACATCCCTCATCATGTAGTAATTCGATAACCGATAGTCCAAACTCACCTGAAACACCTCTATCTGACATTAATAAAATTCCCACCGGATGGTTCGTGGCATATCCATTATAATAGGCCTTATATTTCTCGAGATGCCGACGAAACTCATCCAACGATAAAACCCTTCGTCCGGCACGTCTTCCCAAGAACACACGATCTTCAGAAAGATGCACCAATGAAAAATCAGCTTCGCAATATTTCGTCGAAAAAAAGACAATTCCTGTGCTCCTATCGAGACTTTGACTCCTTCTTTACTCTGCGAGGCCGTCTCTTCTAGCTCTTTCAAAAAAGCGGAAAAATCTTTAACTGAATCACGGTCAACCACGAAAGAAGAGCTGGTCGTCACGGGGGAGTCATCTCCATCCTCACAACCCGTGTGAACGAAGCTTACACAGACCAAACAAGAAAGCAGAAACATCTTCATCATCACTTCGCGAGAAAAGGCCTAGCAGAAAAAATCGCTCGCATCCAGCAAATGAATCGCTATTCCAAAACAAGAAAAGTGCTATTAACTCTCTAATAGGAACCGTCTCTTTTTGAGAGAGCTTCCCTCAAAATGAAAATCACAACGCACACTCATTCTGATAAAGCTCTCAAACTCACTCTTCGCACAGGTTTAGTTCACTTACTCGGCGGCCTTCTTTTTATTTTGATAAGTTTCGCGACCCTCTTCCTTCTAGGAAGAAGCACTCACATCGCGATCGAAGACAATGTAATCCTTTATAAATCTTCTCTTCTCGGTCGCCTTGCAACACAAGAGTGGTCAGAACAGGCTTCAAACATCGAACTCATCAACCTAACAGAACAGAAAAATTTCGGCGTTTCTTATCAAATCACAATCACCACTCGTAACCAGCAGACTCGCATCGCAACACTTCTCTCTGACGGCGACACCAAACGAGATCTCGTTGACTCTCTTATTGCAAATATCAACGAACCCGAAAGCCAATTCTCTCATCATGAGTCCGGAACCATGACTGCTATCGCAATAGCTATTCCCTGCCTAACTGGAGGACTTATCATCTTAGTTTTTGCACAAACAACAACAATCTCCTCCGATTCCGAGACTCGACTCTGGATCATTTCCCGCCGGCCTCTCTTTCCTTTCCTTTGGAGAACAACTGCTCTTTCTGTTGACGAATTTCTTCACTTAAATGAAAAAGCCTTCACTGTAGGAGAAGCCACTTCCTATTTCCTCTTCGCGAGCCAAAAGGACCACCCCTCCTCTAGCCTGGCCTTTGGGCCTATGTTTACTACGAAAAACGTCAACGAACTCAAATCAACTCTCACACCTTGGCTTAATCGTTTGAAACGCAATCACAGCCATCCCACAGAAAGTTGAATTTTTGAGGGTAGCTGGCGGCCGCTCCCA
>CAYUHN010000148.1:0-7672 GCA_964444495.1 uncultured Roseibacillus sp.
CAGAACTAGAATCTTAGGAATCCTGCGATTTCATACTTTTTCATGAAGCTCTAAGGAGTAAAATAGGACAATCCGTTGTCAACATCTCCCCCCTTCCCTATCCCATCACTCCCCTAAAGAACAGGCCCATTCTTTGGAAGAATGAAATACTTAACTCAAAGCTCACCCCTTAGAGCGCTCCTCAGAAGTTTGGGCGTCTATTGCCGAGACAAATTTTGATGAGAGTCAGGCGAGAGGAGGGAATTGGTCGGGATCAATGACCGACGAACAACGCAGCTATCAGCAAAATCTGTCCGGAAATGGGTAAGATTCTTCCAGAGAAAGGTGAATTTAAAACACAAGAAAATCTAGGAGGAAATGCCATGACCTCATCTCAGGTAATGGCTCTGTGCTACCTATCGAAGTTCAGAAGCCAGCCTTAAAAACTGACGTTGAGCCATATTGATGGGAGTCGCGGATCGCCAAGTCACAGTAGTAGTCCCATCTCCATTCGGAGTTTCAGAAACCAAGACGACCGCTCCATCCAAAGCATTTTCCCAAATTTGTAAATCGACGGAATGCTCTACTTCGAGGGTTACATCATCTGCAGCAAGATTTCGCGTATATGTTAGAGAAAGATAAATTCCAGCATCGATTCCATCTGCGATTTCAGTAGTGGTGAGCTGATAGCGCTCTCTTCCTGAACTAGGATCATTATCAGAACTTCCTAAAGCATATTCTAGTAAGGCCGGAATTTGATCGTTATCAAAATCACCCTCAACATCACCAGCAAAAGAAATCGCATCGCTAAACCCTGGACTCCCTCCTAACTGAACCGAACAACGCCAACTGAAGGGATCGCCATGATTTGGAGCAGTGCTAGGAGCGACCAAAGTCAGGGAGTTGCCATCTCCATCCGCACATTCAGGCCAAGGAACACTATCTTCATAAGCAAATTCTTGAATAATGGCTCCTCCCCGAATTTGTAAGCGAAGAGGCTCTCCGCCGTTATTAAGTCCGCCAGTCCATTCACCGATAACTGGCGCCGATGTTCCGTAGCGCATGGCAAAGGCAGTAGCGTCTTCAACCAAGAGGGCTCGCTCTCCCGGGTCGAGGGTGCGATCAGCAACCTCGTTGATAGTGGAAAAATCAAAGGTCACCCCTAGGTTAAATTCTAAAGCGCTGAGATCAAGAGACTCATTACTAATGTTGAGCAGCTCAATGAACTCAAAGTCATCTTGGTCATCGAAGCCAGCAAGGGCTTCACCAGCACTCGGCTGAGCTGGACGGTAAGAGAACTCGGAGATAACGAGTGAGGTAGAAGAAGGTGCCGTTCCGACGATGAAATCGGCGGTATTGAGTGCGCTCCACTCTTGGGAGTTAAGGGTGCGAGACATGACAGTGCTAGAGTCCGTGATCAGGACACCAGTTCCACCGCGTGCATAAACTTGAGCGGAAGAAGATACGGAGAAGGTTCCATCGCTATTGATCTGGAGGGGATCAGAACCATCGGTGGTGAAGTAGATCGTGCCAGCCTGAGAGTCGTTCTCCCCAGCAGTGATGATGAGAGAGAAACCTGAGGGAATAGTGCCGCCGTGTCGATTAAAGGCTGGAGCATCGGTATCAGGGTAAAGATCCGCATCTTTCAATTGCTGTAGAAAAATGGCGCTCCGAGCAGGAAGCCATGTATTCAGAATCAAATCGCGCTGCGCAACCCATTCTGCAGCCACAGTTAAAGGAGTGCCTGTGTGCTGATCTCCCCAGCGTGCTGATTCCCCGACTGCAGGGCTCTCAACCTGATCGACAATGGAGCTATAAAGCGCTGCAGGGCGATTCCTCTCAGGGTTTGCCGGATCCCAGACTGGATTGTCTGAATCAACAAAAAGAATTCCCCCATTAAAAAGCATACGGTGAGCGCGGTCGGCACAGCGAATGCGAAAAGCCTCACTGGGACGGAGACGATGGAAGGGCACGGTTACGGTAGTACGATCACTATTCGGGGCATCGCTCTCTGCCTCAATTCGGTTATCACCAACCGCTGAGTCCCGTTCATCGGGCCCCCCTTGTGAAAGGTTGACGGAGAGCTCAGGATCCCAAACAAAAAATTTGAAACCATCACTATCAGGTGAATTGTGCCGACCACAATAGAAATTGCGACCCGGCCAGTCGGCATTGACCATATGAAAATTAAGCAGCAAGTAATCGATGTAGTTGTCGACATCAAGGAAGTCTTCGCTAGCGGGATTATTCGAGGCATCAGCATTCAACCCCATCACATTCATGTATGCAGCGTGGCGTAAGGCCCTGCTACCAGCGCTGGTGACGGCTTGAGAGCGAGCCACTAAGGCATCCCAAGCATCAAAGGCTCTCGACGCTCGTGCGGGATCATCACTGGCATTGACGGGATTACCAGTGTTCAGGCCGTCCCATTCTTCATCATCGACATCAAAAGTAGATTCGGCAAAGCGGGCGTCTGGTCTTTCCCTCAGATTGTAGAGCCCCCAGTAGACACCATTTAGATAAAGATGGGTGAGAGTACCGTGTGAGGAAGGATGGCCAGAGGCCATTTGTAATTCATGACCATATTGCTCTCTGGCGAACTGCGGAGTGCTGCCAGCTCCGCCCCAACTCCAACCGTCATTGAAGTGCATTCTTAAAATCAAAGTGTTAAACTCATCTGCGGCTCCATCTCCATAGAGGTCATGTTCTAAGGTGCCTGCCCCATACTGACGGCGGAAAGCTAAGCGAAAAGAATTCTTTAAGGATAAGTTATTACTCCGAGAAGCATTTCCTTGAATACGAATGCCGCAATCAATTTGGAACCCTTCCGAGCCATCTGGGTTGATGAGTTCCACTGATGTGGCTCGCTCCCAAGCCATTCCCTGACGAGTGGGATTAGAATAGATGCCATTAGCTCCAAACAAATCATCTATTGGCATGACAACAGAAACACTCGGAATGGCCTCCAAATCACTGGCAATGCTATCGGCATACAATCCATCGAAGATGTCTTCCGGCCCAACGACATCTGGGTCCATACCGTAGTCGGGAGTAGTCCCTCTCCAAGAGGAAGGAAATCCTCTAGCCAAAGTCTCCGTCACATCCTGCGACGCCACATCTGCTGAGAAAACATAAGTCTGAGTATCCGTATTAGTTGGAAAGAAACCATCCTTAAAAGCTGCCGCACGCAAGGTGCTAGTGCCGGTGATCGAAACGATAGCAGTAGGTGGAGTCGCCGCATCTGGAGCGAGCACTTGGATACCATTACTGAGAGTAGGAACACTTCCATCTGTGGTGTAAACGATGGTCGCTCCTGGCTCAGCAGTCGTAACGGTTTCATCAAAAGGAACACTATAGAAGCCCCGACCTACCGCAAATCTCGTATCGGGCAGGAAACCTGAAGAAACGTCCCTTCCATTTACCCCTCCAGGAGTAGCCACTGCAAAAAATCCAATATCAGAACTCCCCAAAGGATCGACAACCGTAGCAGTGAGCGTCGGCAGTTGAAGGAAATCGGAGCTATTCACACTGGCATTGAGACCATGAATTGCGAGGAGATTTCCAGTACCAGCTTGAAGATTACCAATTTGATTCGTAAGATCAAAGGTCTGACCTTCGAGGGCTACTTCATCAGAAGCTCCACGTGTGGCTTGCGAGTTCCAAGTGAGGGTAGAAATCGGAGGGGAATTAATTCCCCCCAGAGATTGCCCATTAAGAAAAAGAGCAAAGCCGTCGTCATAATTCATCGTTAGGGAAAGAGAAAGAATGTCCTCTGGATCGGGAAGGTCGGCCGAGAGCGGGACGCGGATTTGGCAAGAGGCCGTGCTACCACGTAGCTCTTCAAGAACATCAAATTCGATCTCAGGAGTAAAAGCAAAAATTTCGTCGGGGGTAGTTTCGTAGCCCACTCCAAGAAAGCCCGACATCCAAGATGAGTCATCGAAGGACTGATTGCGCCAAGTAATATCATTTCCCACACCTGCATCCGGGATGCGAACTCGAACACGACTACGGAATCCACAGAGCACAATTAAATCAGAGGGATCAGAACTCCCATAGGAAATGTCCTCGAACTGAGGTGGAAATGAGGGAGCGAACTCACTGGCGATAACACCAGCGCCAGGCTCCACAAGGCCGAGATACTCTCCGCCGCTTGAGAGAGAGAAATTTGTATGGAGCTCCCCAGTTGGATTCACACGATTCTTTCCAGAAGCAAAGACAACTAAGCGCTCATTAGCCGCGAGTGTAACGGAGGGGAAGGTCCACTTACTCAAATCGGAAGCATCATCAGTGAGGTGCCAACCACTGAGATCCACAGCCGTCATATCGGGATTGTAAATTTCAATCCAATCGGAGGAGTCTCCGTCTTCATCATCAAGGGTTTGAGAATTAGACGCCATGAACTCAGAAATGAACGGCCCAGCGTGGAGAGAGAGAACCAACAAAAATGGCAAAAAAATTGAAAAACGAAAAATGCTCATACTTGGTTTAAGGGGGAAAAGGCGCTAATTATAAATTGAACCGAGAACGATAGAAAACGAATCCTGACAAATCAAACTAGAAAATCCCTCCTCCTCGATCCTCCTCGAACGTTTTTCCGAAAAAGCCCCTAGCAATAGGCTCATAAAAAGTTAAAAATCATGTTCACGGCCCCCTCACACCTCGCACCATCTTATTCCACTCGCAAAACACCCTGCATGGCTTGCCAGTGACCGGGGAAGGTGCACATGTAAGGGTAATCTCCTTTTCTCCTGGGAGCGTAGAAATAAATGCTCTCTTCTTGATCGGGGTCGATGACGGGGATGACCCAACGCACTTCAGGCATCTTAGGGGCATAATTCAATTCGGAGGCCTTGGGATTGTTGAGCATTTTGAAAGAAGCTTCACCCACTTTTTGCAAGGCTCCAGGGGAAACGATGACGAGGTTGTGAGGCATGACGTCTTTGTTAACGAGCTTGAAGGCCAGAGCTTCGCCTGCTTTCGCCTTAAGAATCTTCTTGTCGTAGCGAAGACCACTAACGGCATTGACCACCAATTCACGCGCGCCTTCGATCACTTTACTGTTCTTTCTTTTTTTCTTAGATCCGTCCTTCTTCACACGCAGTGCCACTTCTTTCTTCTCATGAGCCCGCGGTGGAAGGGCTCCAGGGAAATCAAAATGAGGCTGTGGATACATTGCGGAGGCAAAGAGATCTGCCGCAAAGGGAGCGCCTTCGGCGGTCATGAGATTCATGCGTAGGTAAAGAACCATGGTAGGATCGAGATCCGGCATCTCAAAGAAAAGGCTCTGCGAATCCGCGAGTGCATGCACGGAATGAATCGCGACCAAATCATGCCCCACTTGATCGGAGTGAGCCGAAAACTCCAGCGAGCCATAGCCCTTAGAAAAGATATACTCCCAAGTCTGGGCTAATTGTTGACCTGCTTGAGCAGACCGTTTCCCATCGAGTTCAACTGGGAAATCAACTCGGATTCCGTTCTCAAAAACCTCGAAGGATTTTGGCTGCGTGATGGGTTGTTCGAGATAACGCACTCGCTGCAGGCAGCCATCGACAAGGGAGTAGTCACCCCAACCATCCAGACCGACAACATAGAGTTGGCCATCACTCTTGCGAAAGGCTCCTCGCAGGACTCCGGCAAGGAAGTCTCCTTCCAAAGGAACCGTGGCGGCCTGCGGTTGTGGTCCCTTCTGGTCTTGCAAGATGAGGTAGTGACTGCACGATCCAAAACTGAGCCCGACATGAGATCCTTGATAAGGGCCCCAGCGGTCAGAGGTTATTTCTACGAAACCTCCCGTAGAATTATCAATGCCACGAGGGATGAAGCAAAGGGGAGCGGAAATAGGCTTGGGATCTTTTCCTTTGGGGATGCCGTAGTGCTTTCCATTTTCGACCTCAATAATAGTCGAAGCCGGAGTCCAGTTTCCCTCCTGTGGGCCAACCCAGAAGGAGTCGGCATCACCCCCGATTCCCATCCCATTACGAATACCGTAACCAATCTCACTGGTTTCGCGCTCGGGAGAGGTGCGCATGATTTGTTCTTTTTGCGTAAAGTAAAAGGCCCCATCAGCGGTGCGATGCAGGCCAAAGGTGTGAGTGTGGCTTTTACCCTCATCACGAAAGTCGCTGGCATAGTTCTCGTAATAATCCGCTTCGCCATCCTCATTCAGATCGTGAAAGCGATAGATCTGCCCTCGGTCGAGAGCAAAGAGACCGTCCTGATCACAGTGCAGCCCCATCGGACTATTAAAACCAGAGGCAAAGCGCCGCCAGATCACTTTAGAATCCTCAGTAGGATGCTCTCTAACAGACCAAACTTCTCCCACAAGAGTGGAGACATAAATGGTCTCGTCAGGGCCAAAGGCGATGCCCGTCAACTGCATCACAGATTGATGAGGGTTTTGATAAGGAACAACAAAAGTATCGATCGCGTAGGGAGAATTGGGAAGAGGTTTGCCCATCTCAATGGCAGTGGTCACGGTCTCGGGCCAAGCGGAAGGGCCGCCCTGAGTCAGATGAGAAAGCTGGCCGTAGGTAACAGTAGGACCAAAGAGCTTAGGAAGAGAGCTCTCCCCTCCTCCACTGATGACTTCCACAGTTCTCACAAACTCTCCGTTCTTGGCGCTGGGGCTATCGAGAATCTCCACCTCGCCAATGCGGTAATGAAAAATAACGGACTCGCCATGGCGATAGGTACCGAGAAATTTCCCCCCTTGCGGGAGGCGCGGCTTTTTTTCAGTGAACAGCAGCTCCCCTTCAAAAGAAGCATTGCGGGAGCAGCCCCACCGAAAAGGATTGAAAGCGATCCAACCCTGCCACACGGCTCGATAGTGCAAGGTATCGGGATCGAAACAAGCGGCCAAGCTATCATCAAGCTTAACGTTTACCCCCTTAATCACCAGCGGGAGCTTCTTCGGGCCTCGCATCACCTGAGTGTGCATGGAGCCAATCTTCACCTGATTCCACCGCCCGTCCTTGTGGCTATTCTGGTTGTGCTTTCCCCAGTGACCATGCAGGCCAGCATCCAATCCGGGGTAGGCAGGCAAGAGCTTAGGGCGCTCCTGTGGCGACATCGCGAGATAAAAGTCCGCTTGCCGTTGATAAAAATCATAAAGCCGGGCCTCATTGGTCCGATGATCGCTATGAAGGTGGTGCTCTCGGCTTTTGCTAAAATCCGCGTAGGAATGCACCTCTGGGTCCGCCACCCCTTCTCCAAAGGAGAAAACAACGAGCGAAAAGAAGCCTAACAGAAAAAAAGAGACAGAAAACGACATGAAATGGTGAGACAAGGAATACCACAACGAATGAAGAGAACTTACTCATAAAATCACTCGATTCGTCACACCTCTCGATGAAGAAGCCCAGCCTCCCTCCTTCGCGATCGATACCAAACAGCGAGGAATCAAATGCGTCGAAAGGATTCGCTCAATTATCAAATCTTATCCTAGCCAAAAGTTTGTGCGTTTCTCAGAAGTTTGCACGTCTATTACCTAGACAAATTTTGTTGAGAGCAAGGCGTAAGGAGGGAATTGGTCGGAACCAATGACCGACGAATAACGCAGCTATTAATCCGGCAACTAATCAGATTGCGCTGGAGCTCAACAATACCCTGAAATCAAAGAAGGTCACTGTTAGATGCCTGATGATTAATTGCCGAGTTAATAACTCAGCTAAAGAAGAAGCGGCATTCTATC
>CAYUHN010000149.1:0-7672 GCA_964444495.1 uncultured Roseibacillus sp.
TTACGAAAGCTTTATTCCCCAAGGCAGTGGAGCAGTTAATGTTAGTCTCCTCCCCGTGGAGTTACTGATGGATCTCGACAACGATGGAAATATCGGAGGAGCGGATTCAGGATTGAGGGAGCCGGCAGTCGAAGCCGCAGAAAATTTGGATGATTTTGTTGCTGATGAAATCACCGAGGCTGCTTGGGAAGTAATAAAGGAAAAGGGCACTGAGTATCTCTTCTATAATGATCAGCTTTCAAATGGCCTTTGGGATCAGGACGATCCAGACCCAAACAAGCCTGAAGATGAAGCCGACGATGACGACGCAAAAGAAATTAAGATCGTGCCAGGGATATCTGAGGGCGAAGTATGGTTGGATCATCCAGCGATTACAGGCCTGTCATTTTATAAAACGCGTGAATGCAAACCTGCAGATTTGATTGGCCTCTCTCCTACCAGTAGATTTTCGGTTTCGACAGCAAATCCATTTCCCGAGCAGCTTTTTGTGAGGGCTGATGGAGCAATCACTTTTCCTGCTGTAAATCCTCAAGTTGAAGGCGACCTTGTTCTCAAGGTGAAAATTGGCGGAGAGGATGGAGAAGAAATTGAAGTCTTAAGAATGAGATTAAACGTTGTCGAGCGAGTTGGTTCTCCAAAATATTTTCACGCATCAAAGGATTATATTTTAGAAAACAACACTCGATTTCATGCCCGAGATGCTCGCTATGACGATGACCGTTTTGGATGGGCTGACTCTCAGATAAGAATGGTTTCTATGAGGGAATCGGCAACGATTTTGTTCCCCATTGACGCATCAAGAAGAGCTAGCGGAACTCCTCTACGAGGCATAGACTCAACCGCAAATGCATTCGAGGGTATTACCGTGGCGATAAACGGAAACATTAGCTATTTTTCAAATGATAACTACAATAGCACGGTAAGTAGGATTCTTGTTCCTGGGGCTCAGAATCTGATCACCGACAAGTGTCATGGAAGAATGGTGAGATTTAGCGTTCTTGATGCAGATGTATCCAGTGATAACGACGTGAGCACTACCTCTCCAGCGGGGAGCGATCTTGCCGGACCAGAGGGTAAGTACCTATTGGTTGACCAGAGTAATAAGTTTGAACTTGGGAAAGGAAGGGTGCCTTTAGATCCGATTCCTAAAGCAGCACTTGGAGGTGCATCCACAAATTACAGTCACCCTGACCGCGACGGAAAGCCCTACCAAATGTTTGGTCGTAGTGAATTGAAATACCAAAGTGAAGATAATGTCATTGTTTTCACTGCTACTCACAGGCAGCCAGTTGGCAATGGATTCGTAGGAAAGGTAGCGGAATTCGTGCAAGACGTAGAACGATCGGGTGTTGCGTCTCTTCCAAGGGGCGGAGTTGGGGCTAAGGAGCTTTTGTTACTAGATGGAGGTTCTTCAGTTGCACTTGGATATACCGATGCGGACGAGAGCATGACCGTTCAAATCAAGGGGGGTAAGCACACTGGGCAGCTACCATTTTATTATATTAATACATACCTTTTATTTAGATGCGAAAAACCAAGATAATCTTTTTTGTGGTTTTCCTCTCACTTTTGACAGGGTGTAAAAAGAAATCTCAGGAGGTAAGCGCTCCTAATACTCCATCAAAAAGTGACAAGGAACTTTCCAAGGTCATTCCTCGTCCTTCACCTGAGGTGAATCAGATAGAATCTCAATTCGAGCTCAAAGAGATACCTGTTGAACAAAATTCAGTCGAAGTTCCTAAGGTTGTATCAGAGGTCAACCAGGACATTAAGAAGATTATTCAGTCTTCAGAAAGACCAGCGAGTGAAGTTTGGAAGAAGTATTTTCGGATTGCTATTACTGACAATGAGTTGAACGCAATTTTGGACGATCGGGATATTTGGCAGCAACTAGCAGACAAATTGAACACAGGGAAGATGCCTTCAATCATGTATGAGGAGACTGAAGATCAGTCTTCCGTGGGTAAGAGAGGTCTGTATGGCCTTTATTTAGCTTCCGTTTTGTCATCGTCAAATGGTGGTGAGGAGTTATACGCTTTAATGAAGGAGCGTGCCAGTGATCCGGCTGCTAAAAATATCGACCTTGAGATCTATAAGACAGTCGTTGCGGGAATCACGGACGTCGACAATAGACCTAGCAAATTGTATCTAGAAGAATGGGAGCAATTTTCTGAGTCGACTAACCCAGTTTATAAGATGCTTGCCATTCAATTAGGAAGATTTTTAACGAATAAGCAGGCTTCTTTCTCTACAACAGAGGAAAGGAATCAAGAGCTTGGTCGTTACTACGACTCTTTCCTGAAGGACCAGTCTCAAGAGATTAGACTAGAAGCCTTGAGAGCGATTCAAAATCTTGGTGAGGAAGTCTCTCTGCCGATTGTTGAAACTTACAGAAGAACTAATTTTGGGGCTGAAGATAAAGCCGCTTTAGACTCGATGTTCTAATTGATAATGTAATTGCAACGGGTATTGAGGATCACCGGAGCGGCAATGCTGTCGCTGAAAACGAAACGTGCTCAAGCCTGTCCTCGTAAAACCGTGCCGTCACGCTGGCTGCTTGTTGGGTGCTGAATTGCGGCTTTGCCGTTTGGAAAAAAGCACCCGCAGCCATCGCGCCGGCACTCGCTCGCAGGTAGCTTGAAGCTTGAAGGGCGTTCGCTGGGTTCTCATGGTGTCCTCGACCCGGCTCGTTCCTCACACGGGATGACGCATAAATACAGGTAGCTCGTCCTGTGATTGTTTGTAGGACTTTTGATTTTTCGCTAGGTAGATTTATGAACTCGACGTTTGAAAAATACTTATCAAGGCTCGCTGATTGTGTTCGAGAGAGTTATCAGTAAATTGAGCGACTTGTAATGAGCGTTCAGATGGGAAGTATTGAACCAGTCGTGATTATCATTTTCCCCCCATTTTCTTCGACTCAGAGCAGGCCCGTTTTCCATTTGGGAAAGGGATCGGGTAATTTTTTCTTCCAGCTTTTGTGGTTGCTGGCGAGTTCTTCTTCGGTGAGGAGGCAGTCGTCCAGCATATCGATGAGGGCATTTTGATCCATGTTGCGGCCGATGAGGACGAGCTCTTGTCGGCAGTCGCCGTTTTCGCCCTTCCAAACTCGGTCGATGTGGGCGCGGTCTTCGGGCCATTTCTTTTTGGGCACGGCCGCCCAGAAGTAGCCGGCGCATTCATGGTGACCCACTGCTCCGGCCTGGGACCAGAAGCCAGCGTAGGAGAGTCGGGTCGCTAACCAGAAGATTCCTTTGGACCGAATGACGCCGGGCCATTCTTTTTTAAGGCAATCGTGGAAGCGCTGGGGGTGAAAGGGGATGCGGCGTTCGTAGATGAAGTTCGAGATTCCGTATTCCTCGGTTTCGGGGGTGTGTTCCACCAGTGAGTCGAGCCAACCTTCGTGTTCGGTGGCTTTCTCGGGGTTGTAGAGTCCGGTGCCGACGACGGAGTCGAGCGAGACATCGGAGTTCACGGTGTCGTGAATTTGAGCCTGGGGATTGAGGGCGCGAATCATGCCGTGAACCGCAGTAAGTTCTTCTTCGGAAACAAGGTCGGTTTTGTTGACCAGGATGACGTCTGCAAAGTCGATTTGGTCGGAGAGGAGGTCGACGATGGTGCGTTCGTCTTCTTCGCCCACTGCTTGTTTACGGTCTTCCAGCGATTCGGTGGTGGAGTAGTCACGAAGGAAGTTGGGGGCGTCTACTACGGTGACCATCGTGTCAATTTTCGCGATATCACCGAGGGATTTTCCGTCCTCGTCTTCGAAGGTGAAGGTCTCGGCGACGGGCATGGGCTCGGAAACGCCTGTGGATTCGATGACGAGGTGGTCGAAGCGGTTTTCGCGTGCCATCTTGCCGACTTCGATGAGTAAGTCTTCACGCAGGGTGCAGCAGATGCAGCCGTTGGACATCTCGACCATTTTCTCCTCAGTCTGGGAAAGAGAGGCGTCGCCATTGCGCACGAGGTCGGCGTCGATATTGACTTCGGACATGTCATTGACGATGACCGCGACTCTTTTGCCTTCGCGGTTGCGGAGGATGTGGTTGAGCAAGGTGGTCTTTCCGGATCCGAGGAATCCGGATAGAACCGTAACAGGAAGTTGAGTGGTTGGTTTCACGAGGTTTGTTTTTCGAAAGAGGCGGGTTCGGGAGTGTCGGAGTTGTCAGAGTCGTCAGAGTCGTCAGAGTCGATGGCGCATTCGCAAGTAGTGCAGCAATCGAGGTCGGTATTCATGAATCCGGCCTTAGCGTAGGAGATGAGTTTTTCATCGACATCTGGTTTCCCAAGGCGATGGGCGATTTCTGCCGCGATGACACCGAAGCGTGCCCGGAATTTGTAGATGAAGCAGAAGAGGGCGTTGCGGTGGACGAGAGCTGGACCGCTGTAGAAAAGACCCGAGACAAGGGTGGATTCGTCAGCTTCCTCGGTAAAGATAGGGTTGCCGTGTTTGTTGTGTTCGAATAGCTCGCTCACGATTCCAAGGCCACTGTGAAAGCCGTTGGCAAGGATGGGTCTGGTGGTTGCAGAGATGGGGATGCCGTCCTGATCGCGCAGAATCCAGAAACCCTCACCAGCTTCGATGCTACTGATGGTGGTGTCTTTCATGAATTCGAGGCGCTGGGCTTTCTCTGGCGTAGCGAGCAGTTCGCGTAGTCGATCAAACGTTCGCGGGCTAAGTGAGCGAGAGGGGTCGGGGTGGTCAGAGGCCCAGGGTTCTCCGCGCGAAACGAGACGCACCGATTTCCCGTTGTTGACGAGGTTGAGAGCGGCGTCGACCCCGCTCTCGTAACCTCCAATGACTGTGAACTGCTCGCCTTCGAGTTGGGCCCAGTCACGAACCTTGGAGCTGTGCAGGGCATGGTGTGAGCCGGGAAAGTCTTGGTCTCTCGGGTAGAAAAACTGACCGGCAGCCCAGATTATGTAGTCGGCATAGATGGTGCCTTGGGAAGATTCGACGACGAAGCCAGCGGTAGTTTTTTTGACGGAGGTGACTTCGAGCCCTGTGCGGACAGGAATCTGAAAGTGGGCCACGACTGCCTCTAGATAGTTTGCATATCCTTCGCCTTTGGGGTGCTGGGTGTGGAGGTAGTCAGCGGGAGAAGAATCGGGGTCGATGGAGTTGAGATCGGTGAGACCGAAGGCGTTGGAAAAGAAGGAGGGGGTGAGGAGAGACATCGTCTTGGGCCAAGCTCGGAAGGCGGCCCCAACTTCGCGAGCATCGACAACAAGTTGATCAATAACCCCGGCTCGTTTCAGAGCGAGGGAGATACCAAGTCCGGCTGGGCCCGCGCCGACAATGAGGACGCGGGTTTGGATTATAGATGAATCCGTTTTCATGGTTCGTTGAGAGTTCGTCTATTGTTCGGAGAGGGCTTTGTGAAACCAGGCCACTACTTGTCGGTGGTAGGTGGCTCCAAAGGATTTGATGAAGGATTGTGTTTCGGCTGAGTCCATGTCCTCGAGGACCGTGAGGCGTTCTTTGCAATAAGCAGCGTCTAGGGTGAGGCCGGCGCGTTCAATCATGGTGGTACGCCATTCTTGGTAGTTGGTGAAAAGGCTCATTGGAGTTGTGAGTTGGAAGAGTATTGTTTTTGTAAAAGGTCGAGGCATTCGAGCCAGAAGGTGGAGTCCATCGCATCGTAACGAGTGGTGTCAGGGCCAGTCTGAACAACATAGAGAATGTTACTGGGTTCTTCCACAAGCTCCTCAAAGAGGCGTTGGAGGCAGTGGCTCTGGATTTCATCGTGGTTGCTGAGGTCGATAGAGCCCGAGCCGCCTTGGGCATGGTTGCGCAGGGCGGCGATGACGAGGTGAAGCTCAGGTCCTCCGAGTTCGACGCCGAGTTCGAGGCTGGCGCGGCGATGTTCGGCGATGAGGGTTGAGATTCGTTTCGCAACTCGTTTGGCTTCTGTCGAGCGATCGGCGATTTCTTGGGCGTCAGTTGGAGGTTCTTCTTCCTCGATTTGAACGAGGGAGCGGACGGTTTCTGGCAGATTCTTACGAGGCATTGTTCCGGCGATTTTTTTTGCTAATAGAAGAGGGCTCCGCTCCAAGCGATGAGGATTGCGAACCCTGTTGCCCAAGCCATCTGGCGGAGGCAAAGTTTGGCTGCAAACTTCCATCGCATTTCGCGAGCGATGGTGAGGACGGTCACGAGGCAGGGAAGAAGAACTCCCGCGAGATAGACCACCGTGAGGACTTGGGAGGGAGTCGTGAGGCTGACTTTGAGATTGGAGGAGCTGCTGTCTAAGAGTCCGATGGCGATACCATCTTTGCGAATGGAACCGAGAACAACAGAGGTGGCGGCTTCGCTGGGGAGGTTGAAGACCGTCATCACTGGAGCGAGCAAGCGGGAAAGTCCGTCTAGCGCACCGGACCAATCTAAGAGTGCTGCGGCGAGGCAAATGAGAAGAAAGACGGGAAAGGCCATCACGATAAACTGGCGAAGGTTACCTTCAACTTCTAACCATACGGATTTCCAAGCGGGCATGCGCAGGGAATTGGGGGAGGGCTGGTCCAATCTGTTGCTGGCGAGGCGGAGGGCTTTGGGAGTGGTGAAGCGCAGATAAATGAGGGTGGTGACTGCTAAAACGATGAGATAGACCAGACCCATGCTTGCCATCCCGGCGGAGGCAAAGACGGCAAGAGTAGCGGGGAGCTGGTAGGAGCACGCGGAGCCGAAGGAGATGGCGGAGACGCAGGCCCCTCGTGAGCAGCTGTGGCATGAGCGGCTAGAGACGATAGCAGGGACGTTGCAGCCAAAGCCCATCACAACTCGAACGAGGTCGCGGCCTCCTACTCCAATGGGGCGTAACCAGGGATGAAGAGCGTGGGACAACCGGTCGATCAGACCGGTGGATTTGTAAGTAGCGAGGATGATGGAGAAGACCAGAATGGTGGGAGTGGCATAGAGGAGCAGGAAGGGGAGCATGGCGAGAATGCCATAGTCGCCAGCCAAGAGTGCAGCGGGTAGGCTGGGCCAGGTAGCGATGTGTGAGAGGATGGGGTCGAGTCCTTGGGCGACGGGTCGAGCGAGCCAGTCTGCAAAACGATTGGTGTGGATAATCGCAAGACTAGCCGGGAGCAAGAGGAGAAAGAGTGCGGCGAGGGGATGGGAAGAGATTTTTTCCAGATAGTTCTTCCGGACTATTGGTTCGATAGTAGGCCAAGGAATATCTGAAGGAAGGGAGAGGGGGAAGCTGCTGAGTTTTTCCGCCGGATTGCTCGCTGTGGTGCGAATCGCATAGGCCTCGCGCTCTTGAAGGTTCCGGGCATTGAGCAGGAAGATGGGGACACCCAAGAAAGCTGCTAGTTTTTTGGTGGAAAGCTGGGTCTCTGGCGGCAGTTGGTCCTTGAAGGTGAGGATGATGAATCCGGTCTTGCCAGCGACTGAGGGAAGGAGGAGAGGAAGTTCTTCCGCTGCTCGGTCGGCGCGAGCTACAAGCATCACGCGGTCGGCTCCGTCAATTTGTTCGAAGGTAGAGCGCGTGGCGTAGGTCTCCGATTCTGATACAATACCCGGAGTATCCATCCAATGGAGGCCGCCGTCTCGGTAGGTCTCGCAGGCGGTGGTCGAGCCACGGAAATTTTCAGGAACGGCACGCTTGCCAGTGAGTGAGGCCAGCAGTTGAGTCTTGCCTACGCTTTCCCCGCCACAGACGACGCAAGT
>CAYUHN010000150.1:0-7651 GCA_964444495.1 uncultured Roseibacillus sp.
CCTTTGAGGATATCGCCTACGGGAGTGGCATTGGGGCTTGTCCGCGGCTTGGGGTGCGGTCGCGAAGGAAAGTAAAGCGGCCGCCGATGAATCTTAAATCGCCCACGGCGGAACTATTGTCGGGTGTGATTTCCGTCCAGTTGATACCGTCTACACTGGTTAAAGAATCAAGAAGTGAAAATCCGCAGGCAAGAAAGGTGCCATTACGTGCGGTGATGACCCAGCGCTCAGCTTCATCGCCATAAGCGATGCGGCCAAGAACTTCGTTATTTAAGTCAGCCGCGCGGCTTTCGCTCATGTTGAGCGGATCATCCCCTGAAGCAACGAAGCCTCGAAGTCCGGTGAAGACATAAGTGCCATTTGCATATGCAAAGTCCTGCACAGTCACATTCGATGAAATTAGAGGGCCGAACTCCCATTCTCTACCATCTGTGGAAGCTGCTAGGGCGAAACGTCCTGGGGTGATGAAGCGCTCACCATCGTGCTGCATGGATATTCTAATGTTAGTGATGTCAGGGCCTTCTAGCTCCTTGGTCCAATTTTGCCCGTCGATAGCACGGACCGTTCCTAAAGAAGCTTACTCAACTTTGGCACACAAACAGGATGGCTCAGTCATTGCTGTTGGTTGTTGGTTGCCACTAATAACAAAGAAACGACTCCAAACGCAGGAATGACAATTCAACCCCCTATTCGCTCCAGTTTACAATTTCACTTCAAAATCCAACACTTCACTGAGGAAAGTATACTTATCTGTTACCTCCTCAATTCTCTTTGAAGTCGGAGTGCCCGCTCCATGACCTGACTTGGTCTCAATACGAATCAATTGTGGATTCGAACCTCCGTTAGCTGCCTGCAGTGCGGCTGCGAACTTGAAGGAATGCGATGGAACCACTCGATCATCATGATCTGAAGTTAAGACCATCGTTGCGGGATAAGTAACTCCCTTCTTCAAATTGTGATAAGGGGAATAAGCCTTCAGGGCTAGAAACTCTTCCTTCACATCCGGAGAACCGTATTCGGGAATCCATGCATGCCCGATAGTAAATTTGTGGAAACGGAGCATATCCATCACACCCACCGCAGGCAAACACGCGCCAAACAAATCCGGTCGCTGCACCATACAAGCCCCTACCAACAATCCCCCGTTGGAGCCCCCCGCTATTGCTAGCTTATCGGCAGAAGTGTAATCTGCTTCAATCAAATACTCAGCAGCAGCGATGAAATCGTCAAAGACATTTTGCTTCTGTAATTTCATCCCCGCCTCATGCCACTCTTCTCCATATTCACCTCCACCACGTAAGTTTACTAGAACGTAGACCCCTCCCATATCAAGCCAACTAACAATAGCAGGCGAATAGCCAGGAGTACGGGAGAGATTGAAACCACCATAACCGTAGAGATAAGCAGGATTCTTCCCATTTAGCTCAATTCCCTTTTTACTTACCACAAACATTGGAACGCGAGTCCCATCCTTTGATTTAAAGAAAATTTGTTTCGTTTCATAATCGTCAGGAGACAGCTTAACTTCAGGACGCTGGAAGATAGTCGACTCATTGCTAGCAATATCGTATTTAAAAATTGTTCCTGGATCACTAAATGAAGAGAAACTATAAAACGTTTCACTACTATCTACTTTACCTCGAAAGCCTCCTGCGCTTCCTAACCCCGGCAAATTTACTTTCCCTAGAGCTTCCCCCTCCATCGAAAAGCGTAAAACCTCACTCTTCGCATCTCTTAGATAGCTTGCGATAAACATCCCTCCTACATGCGACACCGAACGTAAAGTGGCCTCACTTTCAGCAATCAATTCCACCCAGTTTTCCTGCGCAGGATTTTTTAAATCAACTGCCACCAATCTCTGGCGAGGAGCCTCCAAATCTGTCTGGATGAAGAACAAATCATTGACGTTCCCCACAAATCTATACGAAGCATCAAATTTCGCGAAAAGCTCCACTACCGAGCTCTCTGGTTGGCTTAAGTCGCGGTAAAACAAGGCATTCTTCGTATCTGTGCCGTTACGAGGAAATAGTAGAAGGAAGCGACCATCTTCAGTCTCTCCCGCTCCCAAACTCCAATAAGGTTTGTCAGGACGTTCAAAGATCAAAGCATCCGAATCCTGCTTCTCACCGAGAACATGGTAATAGACCTTATGGTTCGTGTTCTTGGAGGCATATTCCTCCCCACTTTTAGGCTCGGCATAACGGCTGTAGTAGAACCCTTTACTATCTTTGCTCCACGAAGCTCCTGAGAACTTAGACCAAAGCACAACATCATCAAGGTCTTCCCCGCTTTTGACATCGCGCACTTTCCACTCCATCCAATCGGAACCCGAACGAGAAATCGCATAAGCCAGTAACTTACCGTCCGGAGAAGCCGAGTAATCCCTGAGAGCCACAGTCCCATCTTCCGATAAGAGATTAGGATCTAACAAAATCCTCGGCTCCTCGGCAAGATCCGTTACGGTATATAAAACAGACTGGTTCTGCAGCCCATCATTCTTAAAAAAGAAATACTGTTCACCCTCTTGGGTAGGAGTGCCATAGCGCTCATAATTCCAAAGCTCGGTCAAGTGATCCCGAATCGCTTCAGCCCCTGATAATTCACCAAGATAATTTCCCGTCACCTCATTCTGTGCTTCTACCCAAGTAGCTGTTTCCTCCGAGTTTAAATCTTCTAGCCAACGATAAGGATCGGACACCTCCACTCCATGTAACGTTTCCGTCAAATCTTGCGGTTTAGAGTCGGGATAGGAAAGGCTCACCTCGGCGGCAATAATAGGCAGGACAGAGAGGCAAAAGGCTATGCGTAACATGCAAGAACCCTAGCTCAAAATCGACAAATGTCGCGGTTGAATTCTCTTAATTTAGTCGAATAGGTCTGGTCAGAAAGATAGCTCCGCCCTAGAAACAGAACTGCGGTGATTCTTATCAAGATTCCCGAAATCTGCAACCTCCGAGCCATGGATAATCCGTATGCCTCGAACGCATTTACCGCTACCTCCGGACTTCCTCGCTAGCTTATTAGCCTGATTTAGAAATACTCTCCTATTCTCGCGGAATCCGTTTTTTCGTGAAATAAATCAAAGCTAGGCTAACTGTTTCTTGGTATGAAAAAACTAACTGCTTTTCTTTTCTGCGCGCTCTCTTCCTTCCACCTTTTTGCGGGAGAAGAAATTTCCTATCCCGCTGGCGATGTTACCGCCAAGGGCTACCTCGCTCTTCCTGAGGGGGCCTCGGCTGCGACTCCTGTCCCAGGAGTCGTCGTAGTCCACGAATGGTGGGGAAACAATGAATACGCTCACAAGCGCGCTGACATGATCGCAGAGCTTGGCTATGCGGCGCTCGCTATTGACATGTATGGCGACGGGAAAGTCTCCACTCACCCCAAAGACGCAGGCTCTTTTGCTAAAGAAGCTACAGCCAAGCTTCCCGTCATGAAAGAACGTTTCCTCGCTGGCATGAAGACGCTACAAGATCGCCCTGAGGTCAACGGCACAAAAATCGTCTCGATCGGCTACTGCATGGGCGGCAAAATCTCGCTCCAAATGGCAGCGATTGGTCTCGATGATCTTCTAGGGGCAGCGTCTTTCCATGGCGCTCTCAATATCGAATTTCCAGAAAGCGCCTCTCCTCTCAAGGCTCGCCTTCTCGTTTGTAATGGCGCAGACGATAGCTTCATTCCTCCTTCAGCAATCAGTTCCTTCATGGAAGCTAGCGCTGAGCGTAAGGCAGACCTCACCTTCTTAAACCTCCCAGGAGCAATTCATGGTTTCTCGAACCCAGGAGCGACCAAGCTCGGAGAAGAACGCGGACTGCAGATCGCCTATAATAAGAATGCAGACGAGACTTCTTGGAAGGCACTCAAGTGGTTCTTGATGAACCTCTTCGAAGCATAAGCCTCTTTCCTTTCCCAACTCCGTCTTCTCGTCCTTTCGAGAAGACGAAGTATCATTCATCGAAAATCACATTCAGAAAGCTCGTTTGGCTATCTAATAACCAGCCGCCCTTTCTCTCCAAAAGATCGAGTGACTCGCAAGGCCGCCGCTGTTAAGGTCTTGCTCAGATGAAATCTTCTTCACCTTCGCTTCGTTCGAGGCTCAAGTATCTTCTTTGCCTAACTCCTCTCGTCGCTTTTGCCCAAGAAAAAAACGATCCTCCTGAGCGCCCCAACATCCTCTTTCTTTTCTCAGATGACCACGCCTGCGAAGCCATTTCAGCCTATCCTGGAGGGCGCTTTGATGAAGTCGCTCCCACTCCTGGAATTGATCGCCTAGCGAAGGAAGGCCTGCTCTTTGAAAACAGCTTCTGCACCAACTCCATCTGTGGTCCTTCGCGAGCCAGCATCCTAACAGGAAAGCACTCTCATATGAACGGGTTCCTCGACAACGGAACACAGTTCGATGGCCTTCAGGAAACATTCCCACCACTACTCCAAAAAGCAGGATATAGTACCGCTCTCATTGGAAAGTGGCATCTTGGCACCGAACCAGTCGGATTCGACTACTGGGAAGTCCTTCCCGGCCAAGGTTCCTACTACAATCCCGATTTAAAGCAAATGGACGGGAGCAAAAAACGGTACGACGGGCACTGCAATGACATCGTGACGCAACTCGCCCTCGCTGAAATTAAACGCCAACAGGAACAAGATAAGCCCTTCATGTTGATGGCGCAATTTAAGGCCCCTCATCGTAACTGGTCTCCAGCTCTCCGCCATCTTACCCTCTTTGACGATAGCGATCTTCCTGAACCCGACACCCTCTTTGACGACTACGAGAATCGCCATCCCAGTCTGCGCAAACAAACGATGTCGATCGCGAAAGATATGAGTTGGGGACACGACATGAAATTTAAGGGCGAGAACGAGTTTCCCGACCTCTTCACCTCGCTTCACAACGGTGAATACGATCGCATGAGTCCGAAGCAAAAAACTGCTTGGGATGCTGTCTACGAGCCCAAAAATCAGATCCTCTTAGAAAAATTACGCACAAAAGACGTTTCCGATAAAGAACTTACCCGTTGGAAGTACCAAAGGTATATCAAAGACTACCTTCGCTCTATTCGTTCTATGGACGAAGGCATCTCACAAATCCTCGACTACCTTGACGATAACAACCTCGCCGAAAACACCATCGTAATCTACTCTTCTGACCAAGGCTTCTATCTCGGCGAACATGGTTGGTATGACAAGCGCTGGATGTTTAACGAGTCCTTCCGTATGCCTTTCTTGGTTCGATGGCCAGGCGTCATTCCAGCCGGAACAACTTCTACAGCCTTAATCCAGAACATCGATTACGCTCCGACTTTCCTATCTGCCGCTGGGGTCACTCCTCCAAAGGCTATCCAAGGCTCTTCCTTATTACCTTTATTCAAAGACCCTGAGCGTAAGCCTGAAGGCTGGCGCGATTCTCTCTACTATCGCTACTATGGCGAGATCGTTCACCAAGTCGCTGCTCACGATGGCATTCAAACCGACCGTTATAAACTGATGCAATTCACCGATGACGGCGCCTACAACCTCTTCGACCTTCAAAAAGACCCCCAAGAAATGACCTCCCTTCATGAAGATCCCGCCTACAAATCCACACTCACTAGACTAAAAGAACAATTAGTAAAAGCTCGGGGGAAGTATCACGCACATAGTGCCATCATTCCAACGGCTCTCCCCCACGAAGGATGGCAGAATCGGCACAAGGCCATGAACAAACTCGCAAAAGAGAAGAAGCACGATCTCCTCTTCATCGGTGACTCCATCACTCAAGGATGGGAAGGTAAAGGCAAACCAATTTGGGAAAAATTCTATAGCTCTCGTAACGCCCTAAACCTTGGAATCTCTGGTGATCGCACGGAACACGTTCTTTACCGACTCAACCGCGGCAACCTCCGGAACCAGGGGAATGCTAAAGTCGCGGTTGTTATGATCGGCACCAACAACACTGGCCATCATGAACAAGCTCCCAGCGAAACAGCCGAAGGAATTGAACGAATCGTTTCTACTATTCGAGCCAATTGCCCAAAAACTCAGATTCTTCTCTTGGGAGTCTTTCCTCGCGGAGAAAAACCAGATAACCCTAAGCGAATTCTCAATCTTAAAATCAACAAAACGATTGCTCATCTAGCTGAGCAACCTCGAGTTCACTATCTTGATCTTTCTTCAATTTTTCTTGACCAAAATGGCAAGCTTTCAAAAGAAATCATGCCCGATTTCCTTCACCTCACCCCACGAGGCTATCAAATCTGGGCCGAAGCGATTGAACCGAAGCTGGTAGAACTCGGGTTATAGACAACAGCTTCCGTTAAACTTAAATTTTAATTATATGAGTATGAAAAATTTTATCGTATTAATTTTAGCTACAGCAACTCCTCTATCGAGTGCCCTTTTGATTGGCCCAGATATCTATCGTTTCAATGGAGTCATTACGGATGTAACTGATGACTCAGGGATGATAACAGGGTTACCTTCAGAAAACATCACGTTCTCAGGCACCTTTTCAATCTCCGCCTCGCGAACGACAAAGCTCAAGACGTGACGGTGAAAAAGCTCACGCGTAAGAACCCCACAATGGAGGGGAAATTTGAGGAGGCTAAAACTCAGAGCCAGAGCGAAGACGCTGAGTAGAACACTATCACCATTACCTCCGAATAACAGCCCTATGGCCACGATCAAAACACTTAGACTAGAAAACTTCAAACGCTTCAAAGAATTAGAAGTTCGCTTCAAGCCTGGGGTAAACACAATCATTGGCGATAACGAGTCCGGCAAATCATCGATACTACAAGCCATCGATATGGCTCAAAGCGCAAACGTCAGAAAGATTCAAGACTACGGCATCGAATCTCTCATGAACCTTGAAGCCATACAGGAATTTGAAAAAGGTGAGCGCAAAAATGAGAATTTGCCGGAACTACTAATTGAAGTGTATCTGGATAATTGTGACTCGGAAGAGTTCGATGGAAGAAATAATTCCAAGCAAGAAGATGGCTATGGATTTCGGCTGAGGTGCTTCCCGGACGAAGAATATAGCGCACAAATCGATGAAATCTTGAGGTCAGGCGATGGGGAAATCCCTTTTGAGTTCTATCGCGTAGAATTCATGATGTTCGGAGGCAGAGCTTATACGTATTACAATAAACCGTTCACTCCAATCTATATTGATTCAACGGAGAGTAGCCACGCGCATGCTCGCAATCACCTAGTTTCAAGTATTTATACCAATCGCTTCGACGAAGGCCAAATCGCATCCCATCAGCATGAATACAAAGTTCTCCGCAGTTCTTTTCTTAAAGAGAAATGTTCGTCAGAAGAAGAAAAATCATCTGACGGCCTGCTTAGTTTAAGGAAAAATGCAAAAATTGAGCAGGACTTAACTCTGGAATATGAGGGTGTGGATATAACCCAAAAGGGCAAGGGTGCTCAATGTGAAATCAAGGCAGCATACGCTCTGAGAAATCGATCAGGCGACAAAGACAATTTGGTATTACTGGAAGAGCCGGAGAATCACTTGAGCCATTCAGGGACGCGGGTGTTTGTCGATAAGATCAAGAATTCAGACTCTGCTCAGGTCATACTTACCAGTCACAGTAGCCTGATTTGCTCATCACTTGGTTTGAGCGAATGCATATTTCTCAGCAATTCTACGCTCAGCAACAATAAG
>CAYUHN010000151.1:0-2232 GCA_964444495.1 uncultured Roseibacillus sp.
TCCCACTTATTTTCAACGAGTTACCCGCTCATTTTTTGTCGTGTAGTGTGAAGAAAACTAATAATATGTTCGCTACCCTCACTTAAACTTTCAACAGGATTAAAGTGCGTAGCAGGACCAAGGCCTCCACCAACAAATCCAGACTCTTCCGCTAAAGAGCTAAGACAAAGTAAGTAATTTAATAGTAAATAAATTCGGATATCTAGGGTGATTTTCATAGCAGTTTTTTAACTTTACTCAAGGGGTGAATTTTAAATCAGCAGAGCCAGGAATCTGCCTTTTTAAACGAGCAGAAGTTCTTCCAAATAATCCACTATGCTTATATTCAATGGCTCCAACAACGGCATTTTCATAATCAACTTCATCGCCTGAGGAACTGCCATAGCGTTCTCCCTATTGTTGCGGAGGCAAAACGTGTTGTTGCGGTTGGCTACCTGCCGCCTGCGAGGTGATTCGAAAGGCCTTGGAGTCCTGCAGATCCCGCCAGAAGGCGAGTTGTGCGTATTTCTGAAAAAGGTCCGGGGGAAGGATCGTTTGGCGCGGGCGAGGCGCGACCTTTTTGTGCACACGATGAAGCCCATCGAGCCCGAGCTGGGCGTCGAACTTCGGGGCGTCGTAGTTCACGGACTCGAAGTCATGCTCGTAAGGTTCTTCACCAAGGAATTGATAGATCAGCTTGAGGACCTCAGCAGGTCGTTGCGTCAACATGTCGTACTCCACGATGATGAGTCGATCGGCAAAGTCGGAGTAGCAGGCCTCACGCAACGCCTGGTAAGGGAAGCCCACGAGGCTGTTGGCACCAGCAAGGGATTCCACCCGCGTGTAAACGGTGGCTCGTTGATTCGCGTGGCCGAAGATGCGTGTGTCCTCAAAGGCATTGTCGCGAAACTGGCGCTCCATGGAATCCATAATCCAAGCCACATCCCGCACGAGGCAGATCAACTTAGCTTCCGGGAATAATTTCATCAGGGCGGGCAACTTCGAGGTCCACGACCGGTTGGTGTCAAAGATGACTGGCTCCTTACGGTCGGAATAGTAGCTATCAAAAAGACCGCGCAGAATGCGACCGCGTTGCTCTTGGTTCACGGTGGTCGACATCTCACTGCCTGCAGAGACTTGTGAGATAATCCCTTCAAAAAAACCCGCCACCGGACTCGACATCCCTGCATGAAAGCGCGGATTTTGACGCAACAAGGCTGCCGTGAGTGTGGAGCCACTGCGTGGGAGGCCTGAGATGAAGTGAAATTGACGCGATGAAGTCGACATGCTTGTAGGAGTGAATGATCAATTGGCACCCTCTTCAACTTCTAATCGATAGAAGACTCTAGGGTCTGAGGGCGAAGTGTCGTCCGTGACGCTGATGGTGATGATACCGTTGCTGGAACTGTCGAGAGAGAAGGAAAGGGAGCCCACCGTGTCCACCCTATTATCGCCATCGTAGCTAAAGATTGGGGTCACGGTATCGAAGTCCTCCAGAGTGGTCGAGCGTCTGAGAGTCCAGAGGGCTCCGCTGACGTCGGGCTCGAAGGGGAAGCTCACCACTGGGTTCCCATCCTGATCGAAGGTGGGCACATTGAGAACCGGCAGGTCGAAGAAATTAAGTTCGAGCGCACCACTATCGAGGGCACCTCGAACCCGAGGCAAGCCCCGCGCATCGACGGGGAGAACCTCGGTAAGGTCATCATCGCCATCGAAGTCGAAGGTGTCTGCAGGAAGTGCAGCCGCGTCTTGATGATTATGAGCCGCCCCCCCTTCGAGGATAAGAATCGTCTCCACCGGACCACCATTATTGGCGAGAGTGCCGCCTTGGAAAGCGTTTCCGCTCAAGTCGGTAAAATCAGACAAGCTATCGAAGATATTCGCGGGGTCGGGTTCAAAGACATCACTAGCTCCTCCAATATTGGTGCCAAAGACATTCCCGCCTTCGTTAGTATCGATTGGGCCCCTGATGTTAGCATAACCATTTACCGCCGCATTCGCGGCCACAATAGAGTTCGCGAGGCTGAGCGTTTCTCTATTGGAAATCCCCCCGCCACTACTAGCCGAATTACCCGAGAGCGTGCTGTTGAACACACTGAGCGTTTCGAAGTTGAAAATCCCCCCGCCAGTATTCTCAGCCGAATTGCCCGAGAGGGTGCTGTTGAGCACACTGAGCGTTCCTAAGTTGTAAATCCCCCCGCCACTACTAGCCGAATTACCCGAAAGCGTGCTGTTGAGCACATTGAGCGTGCT
>CAYUHN010000151.1:2332-7448 GCA_964444495.1 uncultured Roseibacillus sp.
CGCCACTACTAGCCGAATTACCCGAAAGCGTGCTGTTGAGCACATTGAGCGTGCTGATGCCGTTGCCAATCCCCCCGCCGCCACTACTAGCCGAATTGGCCGAGATGGTGCTGTTGATCACATTGAGCGTGCTTGAGCCTCCTAGGTTGTCAATCCCCCCGCCACTACTAGCCGAATTGCCCGAGAGGGTGCAGTTGATCACATTGAGCGTTCCGTTGTTGAAGTTTCGAATCCCCCCGCCAATATTAGCGGAATTGCCCGAGAACGTGCTGTTGATCACACTGAGCGTGGTGATGCCGCCTATTGAATCTAGGATGTTAATCCCCCCGCCAGTACGCAGAGCCGAATTGCCCGAGAGGGTGCTGTTGATCACACTGAGCGTGCCTCTGGAACTGTTGTCAATCCCTCCGCCATTATCATCAGCCGAATTGTCCGAGAGAGTGCAGTTGGTCACACTGAGCTCGCCTCTGTTTCGAATGCCCCCGCCAACATTAGCGGAATTGCCCGAGAACGTGCTGTTGATCACACTGAGCGTGCCTCTGGAACTGTTGCCAATCCCCCCGCGGTTGCCAATCCCCCCGCCAAAATTAGCGGAATTGCCCGAGAGGGTGCTGTTGAGCACACTGAGCGTTCCTAAGTTGTAAATCCCCCCGCCACCATACGTAGCCGAATTACCCGAGATGGTGCTGTTGAGAACGGTAAGTTCAGCGCCAGAATCAACCAGAATCGCACCACCTGTATTGCCATCGAATTCTGAATTACCATCCGAAAGCGTGAGCCCGGAGAGCTCGCTGGTTCCTCCGATGAACTCAAAGATGCGGCTACTGTTATTCCCCGAGATAGTGAGCAAATCCTGACCCGGCCCCTCAATGGTGAGGTCATCCGAGACCTGTAGTTGCCCCTGAGTCAGAGTCAGAATACCTGTCAGCCCATCGGCGAAGCCGATGGTATCCGCCTCGCTATTCCCATTGGCCAAAACAATAGCCTCGCGCAGGGTGAAACCATCGGCCTCGTTATCCGAAAGAGTATCCACCGTAAAGTCCGCCGCCCCAGCACTAAGCGGCAATAATCCCGCCGCCGCGAGAGCTAAACCTCCTCGCGCATGAAAGGACTTGATCGCACAGTCGCGAATCCAAAGGAAAAAGGAAAGCCGACGCTGACGACCAGGTCCACAGGACTGACTTGGGTTTTTAAGTGAAGGGAGGTATTTGCTCATGTTGATTTTACGCAGACAACAAAAATCAGGAAAGGTTACAATCCATTCTTTTGCGGCAGGATAAGGACTGAATTGACTGGGCGTTCTCTCCAGAAGAACGCGTGTCTCTATTTTGCGAACCAATAGGCCCTCTAGCTGATAAATGCAGCCAGAATAGTAGGACGAGCTAAAGCTCGCGGGCAGTGAGGTCGCCAATGCTTTCCTGAATGGTGCTGAGTCAGCTTGCCATTCAAAATCAAACTCCCGCATGGTGTCATTTATTTGTTTTGACACCATTTTGAGGTAAGTGTAAAAGTAAGCAGTGAAGATTAAAGAGGAAATGTCTCAATATCGCGCCAAGTCTGCGAAGGGTTGCACTTTTCGTCTTGATGAAGAGGTGAAGGCCGCTTTGGACAAAATCAGCGAGATCGAACAGCGGCCGAAGAACAAAATCGTGAATGAAGCGGTTGCCCGTTATTTACAGCAAGAGGCTGAAACAATGAAAACTGAGATGGAGAGTATTGCTTCGCGTTTGCGTGATTATAAGAAGAAGGATTCCACTTTTGCGAAAGCGATTGCCGCTTTGGCAGAAGGTGAGGCTGCTGTAGCTGAGGATCCTGCTGAGGGAGAGGTGGTCGATGGTCAGATGGCCGCCAAGATTCGAGAGCTGGCTTGGTCATAGAAGATGCCAGATTGGGATGAAAATAGTCCACAGCTGGTTGCCAATCTGACCGCGGCCTTGGAGTCGATTCATGATTCGGCACAAGGGCGAGAACAGTTTGGGGCTGAGTCTGCGCGTTGTTGGCATCGGGAGATGATGGCGGGCTTAGAGGTTCCGCGTGAGGAATGGCGAGGAGCCTTTCGAGGGGAAGAAGATTTGGAAGGATTAGAAGTGCGGGTGGGGATGCGACCGGGCGTGCGGTCAACGGAGGTGGCTCCCGCCTTGGAAAAATTTGATGAAGTCCTTCACCGCTTATTGTCGTTTTTAGATTCGAGTATTCCGAGTGGTTCGGAGTTGAGTGAGTCTCAAATTGAAGCGGTGTTAGAAGTCTGCGCGCGCGTTCATGCGGAGTGGGTGAGGATCCATCCTTTTGCAAATGGCAATGGCCGCACCGCAAGACTTTGGGCCAATGCGATCGCGATGAGATATGGCTTGCCTCCGTTCGTGCGATTACGTCCTCGTCCTCAGGATGGGGGTTACGCTTTAGCGGCTGAGGCGGCCATGACGGGAAATCCAGATCCGACTATCGACTGCTTTCGAGGGTTGCTGGGAAGATTTTTTGAGTGAGACTACAGACAAAGAGCGGTTTGTTTATAGACATTCCCGCCCACATCGCCATCTGAAAGCGTGAGCTTCGACAGCTCGCTAGTGCCTCCGTGAAAGCTCCGGCTCTGATTATCCCCTGAGATAGAGCTTCTGCAAAAAATCAGAAAAAGTTACAATTCATTCTTTTTGCCACAGGGCGTGGTTCTTCGATAGCTGACTAGCATCTTCCCTCAGAAAAACGAGCGCCTATATTTTGCAAAACACTGGAAGGGCGGGCCTTAGCCGATGATCAGAAGCCCCACGAAAGGAGGCGTGCTGACGAGGAGGAGATACCTACTGGCGGGCGTCAAAGATGGCCTCTTTGACGCCAACATCACAGGAGTGAGCCAAGTCAGAAGCATTGTTAACGGCTTCAAAAATCTTGGAGACCCACTTGCTTGGAATATTCCGGTTCTCCTTCCAAATAAAACGAAAAGCCTCTTTAACACGGTCAAAAACTTTCGCTTTGATGATGATGGAGCCTTTGACTTTCGAGGTGACAAAAGTCGTTCAACCTTCGGGAATAGCGGAGAACTTTCTAACTCCAATCAACGTCAGAACAAAGGTTTCACCTACACCTATTCTGTTCCACGCTCAATTAGCGTGCTAGGATACGAACGACTCGATTGGATTTTCGTAAAATCCTTCCTCAGCGCTCCTCTTGAAAAAGGTGGGAGCTACCGCCTTGCTCCTCACTTCGGCGAAACCTTAGGATAACCTAAAAGCTCAGATTATTCAAAGTTGCACTTACTTTGGCGAACGCTCAAAGAGCTCACTTTCCTTTGAGCTGAATGATTCGATTACCAGAACCCTTATCCTCAACAGGGCCAACAGACCGAATCGTGCAATTTTTAACATTACGCTCTAGGATAAGCTTGGCTGTCGTATTGTTCTCGATAGTAGATCTCGTGAGTTCCTTATCTCCTCCGCAGATCAGAAAATTTGCCTGTTCAGGGAGAGGACGAGTCAGGCCATCATGAAAAATAAAGCGGCACTCCTTACCGCAAATTTTCCCAAGCCCGGATCGAACAGTGGGTTGAGATCCTTTTGGCGGGTTCAAGATGGTGACTTCATAACGAGCATCCTGCGGCAGGTCTCCTCGAGTTAAATTGAAGAGTGGATTATAAGCCACATCACCACGGCAGTTTTTCATCACGATTTTGTGCCCTTTCGTTGCAGACACATCGAAAGAAAAATCGCCACTTTCAAGAACGGTCACATTTTCTAGATAAACATCACCCGTGCAGAGCAGCTGAATCCCACCGCGCATACGCTCGACAGTCGTGTTAATAATTTTAACGTTCCGCACATTATCATAAGAGCGGATTCCATCTTCAGTGAGAGGAATCACTTGCCCGCGAGGGATAGGCTGTTTTTTTCGGTATAGCATGTGGAAGTCGTTGTCGACAGCACGGCCAACCCTCTCTTTATAAATATCATCTGTAGGGCGAAGAGTCCCAGTAAAGGCACAATTCTGAATGAGGATTCCATCGACGTTGTGAAAGTGGAGGCAATGACCAAAAGATTGCTGAAAAACCTTACAGCGAATGAGTTCAGTATCGTTTGCTTGGTCGATAGACATACAACTATGCTTGTTTAAACGACCGTAGTTCCCAGCGCCTTTACCGTAAAAATCCGTATAACCATAAGGAATCGAGCCCTTAATCACAAAAATACAGTCATAAAAACGATTACGATCCCCCTTCACTTCAAACTCGTTTCCCGAGACACGATAACTCGGATAGGGCAAATCAATGACATTACGAAAATATCCCCCCACAAAAACATTATCATCACCATTGATGTGCCAATTATCAGAAACATGCGTCCGGCCAGTGAGCTTACTCTGAACTGATATAGGCGTCTCGAGCACGACCCCACGCAGATCAAAGAAGTTATCCGAGCCATTCACAGCAAAGATATGCTCCTGCGCATACTCTTTAGTGTGCCTTTTGGCTGAACTTTTAAGTGGAAACTTTAAAGGAGGGTCTGCTTTGGTAGCGCGATAAATACCCGGTTTGAGACGAATTTTTTGACTGTCTTTTTTAATGGCAGATCGGAACTCATCAAGCGTAGTAATCAGGCGAAAACCAGGCTTCATGTCAAAATCCTCAGTCGGCTTAGGTAGTGGTGGCGGAGTGCGCGTTTGAACCACCATCGGAGGATTTTTAAGATGCTGAAGGCCCGGATCAAAATCCTCACTTTGACCATGCAGAAAAACAGGATGGATGGTCAGAAAAATTAGGAAAAAGAGATTAAATAACTTCATTACAAGATTGTCCTACCTTGGCTGTTTGTCTGATAACGCCAAAGCAGGGCAGTAAAAAACTGAGAAAGACTGACAACAGCGGAAGCAAATTTTTCGCCCTCTGAAGAAAGGGGGCAAAACTTGTGACCAAACACAGCCTCATCGACCTGCTGCCAATTCCACTTCATGAGCAATACTTCAGATTTCATCGCTCATTTTAGCACAGATAATGAGCGATGCTTTCTTGATCAAGAACTTTAGTGAACGAGGTGTTGAACTGGACTGGATACAAGCTAATGATGTATTCATGCGCCTTGGTTGCTAGTGCGCGAATTACGTACCTTTCCATCTCTCTTGCCAGAATGAT
>CAYUHN010000152.1:0-3435 GCA_964444495.1 uncultured Roseibacillus sp.
ATGATGCTTCAGCATCTGCAAAGTTAAACCGTTAAACCAAAGTTATAAGCCTCCTGGGTCTATGGGATGGGGTGTAACGATGTCGAGAAACCTGCCTCCTCCGCAGAATCTGTGGGGAGATTTGAGTTCTGACAGTTACAGGTAGCGGCTTTTCCGATAACGGTAAGCGTCCTACGAGACACCTCTAGCGGCAGGTCATAAATGCTGTAATCATATCAGCTACGACGTTTATGATTACGCTGTTTTCTTAACGGCGCCGGATTTGTTTTTAAGTTTCTCGGCGTAGGCTCCGGGGGGTGACTGGCGAAGGTGTCGGCGATCATTTTGGTTTTGGAGAGTTCTTCAAAGAGCCAGACGAGATAGTTCCAAGGGTCGAGTCTTCGACGGCGGCAGCTTTCGATCAGAGTATACCAGATGGCGTTGCTTTGTTCAGCTCGCTCGCTACCCATGAAGAGCCAGTTCTTCGCGCCCAGTTTGGTGTTTTGTAGCCAAGGTGCTCTGTTAGTCTAGCCTCGAGAGGACAGGGGTGTTTCGCGAGCGTCGTTCTAGCTACAGCAAATCAGAAAGTTACCGTCTTTTCGATCCTCGATCTCGAAATTTACTGGAAGGAATTTTTCGATTACGGAAATATTGGTAGGGACGTGATCGTCGGGGGCAGTCGTGAGAATTCGTCCTTCCCCAGCAAGAGCCATGGGGAGGAGGAGTTGATCGGCGAGGTGTCGGCCGATGAGAGCTTGGGTGTCGAGGTGAGTTTTCATGGTTCGTCCCATGCGTTGACCAAGTTTTTCAGCGCTGATTCCTCGCTCTGCGCACCCTACGGTCATGTGGAGGCCATTTTCGAATTCGGCTTGGGCTAGGCAGACGAGGCCTTGCCCAGGACCTTCTGGTCTTTTCTGGATTGTGGTATCAGCGCATGGCCAGTTTTCTTGGACGGAAGCGAAGATTCGTTCGGCAATGGAGTCGTTGATTTGGCGAGAAATACAGATCAGTTTTTCGGAGAGAAGTTTTCCTCGTTCTTCGATGGTGGTTTGTTCGAAGCCGTTGGAGAGGGGGAAGATTTTACATTCGACGATTCCTCCTCCGGCGGGAGCGAAGCCGATTTCGGTTAATTTGATAGAAGCACTTGCTCCGAATTTTTTCACCTGTGGGAGATAGACTCTCTCGATGAAATCGAAGCAAGGAGCGAGTGGATTATGGGTGCCGCCTGTTAGGCGAAGAGTGCTCGTCTCATTTGCATGCCAGAGGGCAGGAAGAAGAGTTTGGAGTAGGAGAGTGGTGCTGCCAGCAGTTCCGATAGCGAATTCATAGTTGCCCGCCTGAATTTTATCTGCGCGGAAAACCAATTCAGTTGAGCCGATTTCTGCTCCATCAGTGATGCCATTGCCAATTTCTGCTGCCGCGCGAACGCAGGTGAGATGCTGTCGCATAAGGCCGGGCTTACGGCGTAGGCCTCGGATATTCACTATTCGGAACGGTTGTCCTGTGATGAGGGAAAGGCTGAGGGCGGAGCGGAGCATTTGGCCTCCACCATTTTGACCGTCGAGTTGAATCATTTGCTTTTTAAAGTTTGAACCACGAAGAACACAAAGTTCACAAAGACTATTTAAGAATGAAATCTCAATCTTCGTGAACTTGGAGCCCTTCGTGGTTGATCATTGTTTGTTTCTAATCATCTGCTTCTGCCGAATCTTTGATGACGAAACGAGCCTCAAGCTTGGCTACTGTCTCGGCTAGGCCAGCGGCCTCCACGCTGTGGAGAACTTCTTTAAAGTTCTTGTAGGCGTCAGGGGATTCATCGATGGGGTATTTCCGGCTGTTGTAGAGGATGTCGTGTTCATTGAACTCGGCATCCACCGCAGATTGGTCGAGAGTGCGAGCGGCATACTTGCGCCCCATCTGGCGGCCTGCGCCGTGGTTAACAGACCAAGCGGTTTTCTCCGCTCCCCCTCGAGCCACCATCACCACTGATCCATCGCGCGGGTTACCGGGCAAAAGGATAGGGTGGCCGGTTTCTGCGAAGGGAGTTCCAGCAAGCGAGAAGTGGCCCCCGGGGACGGCGCGAGTGGCGCCCTTTCGGTGAACCCAAGCTTTGTTCCCGTTTACGATTTCCTCTCGTGCAATATTGTGGGAGATGAAGTAAACGAGATTTCCAGTAGTTCCTGGGAGCACTTCTTGAAAGGCTTCTAAAACAAGAGCATTGATGAGGAGGTGATTCACGGTTGCAAAGTTCGCTCCCAATGCCATGTCGTCGAGATAGGCGTTCGCCTCGGAAGTTCCGAGCGGCGCATAGACCAGTTTCTTATCCCCAGCAGGGTAAGGGATATTCCATTTCTCGAACATGGCCTCCAAGTCCTTGAACTGTTGGCAAGCGAGAATATTCCCGAAGCCGCGAGAGCCACAGTGACTGAGGAAAGAAACGTGTCCGTCTTTGAGCCCAAAGGCCTCTGCAGTTTCGATTAGCGAGGGGCGATCAGTGAAGCGGGTGATTTCGCACTCGCCGAAGTGATTTCCTCCACCATAGGAGCCGAGTTGACTGATTTTACTGCCAAAGTTCTTCACGCGCTTGCTCTCAAGGAGGAAGTCGAGACGTCGAGAGAGCGCTTCCACAGTGCCATCGTGCCCGAGGTGAGCCGAGTCCTCACAACGTGAAGCCCACTCCACTGGGATGCCTAGTGCTTCGCAAACCGCAGGAGAGGCTCCTTCGGTGACGACCTGACGACCAAGTTCTCCGGAGATCTTACGACCTTTCTCTACGTTACGTGAACCGCGGCCTGGTCCAGTAGGTGTGCGGGCTGTGATCGCATTGATTAGTTCGCGACGAATTCCTTTCTCGGTAATGGCTTCTTCAGGGATGTCGGTTTGCAGAAGAGACATCGAGCATTTGATGTCGACGCCTACTGGTCCGGGGTAGATGTGAGTTGGTGAGACCATCACGCATCCGATGGGGGCTCCGTATCCGGCGTGGCCATCAGGATTAAGAATCACGTCTGTAACGCCAGGAGACATGCGGGAGTTAACGATTTGTTGGAGGCAAGTCTCGTCAAAGGATTCGCGAATGAAGTCATTGGCGACAACGGTGATAGGTTTTCCTGAATTGTCAGGAAGAGGAATGAAACCAAGAGCGGGGTCAGTTTTTTGGATCGTAATCATGATGCTTTTTATACGTTGAGAGATTTGGCAGCGACAAGTCGTGATGAAACGTTGTAATGGTAATATCAATGGAATTCCATCGGCATTCGCCGCCAAAAGGGTTTAAGGTGAAGTTTGTGTGAGTGAGTGTTTTTGTGAAAAGTAACGGCAACGACAAGTGGTGATGAAACGCTTTTACCTGCTCTACCTCTGAGCTACCGGGCCATTTGAATGAAAATGGTGGGCCCGGACCGGATTCGAACCGGCGACCTGGTCGGTATAACGATGGAGTTCCATCGGCATTCG
>CAYUHN010000152.1:3535-7387 GCA_964444495.1 uncultured Roseibacillus sp.
AACGATGGAGTTCCATCGGCATTCGCTATTGAAAGTGTGTAAAGTGATTTTTGTTTTGGATTGTTCGAAAAGGAATTCGCGACAAGGGATTGGAAAAATTTTCAACTGCTCTACCAGCTGAGCTACCTCGCCGAAGCAAGGGGCGGATTTGAACCGCCGACCAATTGGTTACCAATGTAATTCTTCCAGCATTCGCGAATAAATTTTTTTGTTAGGGAAAGCTAGCTTCCCAGTTATCAACGCAATGTCCAAAACTGAACGCTGCAAACTAGAAAGCCAGCAAACTTAGATTCGTTCTTTTTTGATTTCGCGAACCCAGTGTTCATAACCGTTTCCTTTCGCAATAAAAGAGGAGATGACTTTGAAAACTGAATCGTTAAAACCGCTAATGTTAAGAATATCGTCACGATCGAGAGCTTGAGTCGTTTGGTTCGGGACGATGTCCAGACAGACGAGACGAGCTTTCTTGTTACGATGACGAATTTTTTCCCATTCGCTAAGCATCTGCGTTCCGCGAGCGTGACGAGCATCCATCCATGATTCGTTGTCAGAGACAAAAATCACAAGATCGGGTGCGCATTTCTCACGGTTTAGTAAACGAAGAGGAGCCGAGCAATTAGTTCCGCCGCCACCTACATTTGATAGCTTTTGGGCATTAGTAATGACCGTGTCGCGAGCGTTGAGCTTCAACTTCACAACATCACTTTCAAAGGGAAGGACACGAGCGCTTTGGTTTTTGCGGAGGATGGCAGCGGACATGAGTCCGGCGACATCTACGCAACGCACCTTAGTGCTTGCGGCTTGTTGCCAGCCTGTAACAGGCCAATTCATCGAACCAGAGACATCGCAGCAGACGACAACATTTCCTGGGAAGGAAGGGATGTTTTCAAGGGCGACTTCCATCGCGTCCTGAAGAGCATTCTGCAAGAGGTTGGGTACTTCTGAAGAGGCGTTGAGGTAGGCGACAAGTAACTGGTAGGGGAAGACGCGTGAACGTCGCACCAAATCTGGATCCGCTAGACGCTTGGCTAGAGCTTTAACCGTCGCTTTGTCTTTGAGGACGTTGTGACGGGCAAAGGTATTCAAGTTCATACGAGTGGTTTGCCAAGAAGCGTTAAGTGCGATCGCATTCCAATCTCGAGTCTTCAGGGGAAGAGCAGTTAAGTATTGGAAGGGCATGTCAGGCACTTTGCTGCAAGGTTTCTCTTTCCAGAGTTCAAACGCGCGCACCGCTTCGGGAAGGGCTTCCTGATCGTAGTTCTTTCCTACGAGCCAACCGTAGAAGGCTTCGCGAGAAGGAGAAGTCGGACGAGGGTGAACCATCTTTACGATGTCAGCGAGAGAAGGATTGCTACCGATAGCTGCGTTGATGAGTTGCCAATCGGAGGCGTTCTCCAACCATTCGCGGACGAGGCGCTTGGGAGCGGTTCCTAATGAGCGACGACCGGTGACACCTGACCGCAGGATTTGAACGAAGTTTCGAAGCATGCGTCCGTTGTCGATGACTCTCGGAAAGATCTCCGCGAGTAGGGACACGTCACGCTTGGCTAAAACTGCGCACAAGAGAGCAGGCATATCTTTCATGAAACCAGTGCGACGTGCATAGAGCGCGGTTTTGGCAATGAAGTTAGGCTGGAGTTCTGAGGTTAGTTTGAGGACCTCGCTGAGTTGGACTTCTGCGGAAGCGTAGAAAGTCTTGCTGAGGCAGCCAGTGGCAGCCAAGCGAGCGAGAAGAGCTTCGGGCGACAAGCTATAAGCTTTTCCTCCAGCGTCATTGAAGGTTCCTGCTTCGGGAAGAAGAGAGCCACGGGAAGAGGGAAAAAGGAGTGTATTCGCCATAATCGTATTTGGTTGAAGTTTGGGTGCCAGCACCGTGCTAACGGAATCTATATGGCAAAAAGCGTACCAATTTTATTTTGTGCGCATTTAAAATGTTTATTATAAGTGATATATGTATTTTTCGCTCTGTTGTTCAAAACGAATTTCGTTTATTTTTATCTAAAAATAGAGATTCTTATCTAAAAATAGAGAGTGCTTAAATCATGGTGAGAAAGAAAGTGGGAATGGGTCTATTAGGATCACGGCTCGATCGAGGTTCAAGCGCGGGGCGTTGGAATGGCTGGAGGCCAACTGTTTCGCTGTTTCAGCATGAAGATCTTTTGTTCGGGAGGTTCGAGTTACTAATCGAGAGTAAGTTCTCGGATTTGGCCGCTGAGGTGGTGGCGGATATTGAGCAGATTTCACCGGAGACTGAGGTGAGGATTCATGAGGTCAATTTCGGGCGCGATGCTTGGGATCTGGCTGATGTCTATGGCGCTCTTTTTGATTGGGCTAAGAAGCAGAGCTTTCGAAGAGACGAGGAAGAGTATCTGATTCATATCACGACAGGGACTCACGTAGCTCAGATTTCTCTTTTTTTGCTCAACGAGGCTGGTTTTCTGCCAGGTCGTCTTATTCAGACCGCGCCACTTTTTGGGAAGGCCCGACGAGGGGATGCGCAAGTGGCGAGGTATTCGTTTATCGATCTGGATCTTTCTCGTTACGACGAATTAACGAGCCGTTTCGTGGAAGAGGTGTTAGAGATTACGGATTTCTTAAAGAGTGGGATTGCGACTAAGAATTTAGAATTCAATCGACTCATTGAGCGCATTGAACAAGTGGCTTTGCGTTCGCGTGCTCCTATTTTGTTGAATGGGCCTACAGGGGCGGGAAAGAGTCATCTGGCGCGACGTATCTATGAGCTTCGTAGTGAGAAGACAGAGTTAGAAGGTGAATTCGTCGAGGTGAATTGCGCTACTTTAACGGGAGATACAGCTGCCTCCGCCTTATTTGGTCATCGCAAAGGGGCTTTCACGGGAGCACAGTCGGATCGACCAGGTCTATTGCGTAAGGCTCATGGAGGAATGTTGTTTTTGGATGAAATTGGAGAGCTTGGTTTGGATGAGCAGGCCATGTTGTTGCGTGCTTTAGAGGAAAAGACATTCTTGCCGGTTGGTGCCGATGGTCCGGTGAAGAGTGATTTTCAGTTGATTGCGGGGACAAACCGAGATTTGGGTGCGGCGGTGGGGGAGGGACTGTTTCGTGAAGACCTGTTAGCTAGAATCAATCTATGGAATTTCGCGCTTCCGGCCTTGAAAGATCGACGGGAGGATCTTGCTCCTAATTTAGAATACGAACTTTCCCAGTTCGCAAAGCGAGAAGGGCGGGAGATTTCATTTAATAAAGAGGCGCGAGAGGCGTTTCTTAAATTCGCAGAGGCGGCGGATAGCCCTTGGCGAGGAAACTTTCGTGATTTGAATGCCGCAGTGACCCGAATGGGAACGTTCGCCAATCGTGGGCGAATTCGAATTTCGGATGTGGAAGAGGAAGTAGGGCGTCTACAGATGAGTTGGCAGCGTCTGGAAGAACAGAGGAGTGGGGAGGGAGTGAACCTGAGTGAAGTGTTTTCTCCCGAACAATTGGCGGAGATTGATACTTTTGATCGAGTGCAAATTGCCCATGTTCTAGAAGTTTGTCGCCGTTCTAAAACTTTAGCAGAAGCGGGTCGCGAGCTTTTTGCTGCCTCTCGTCGCAAGCGAGCTAAGCCCAATGACTCGGACCGAGTGAAGAAGTTTCTAGAGAAGTGGGGAATTGTTGAGGCGGCGGGACTTAAGTAGTAGCGAGCAAGTTGCGGGAGAGAAATTTGGTTTGAAGTGAATTCGCTCACTCATTTGAGAGAAGCTCGGTATACAAGGAAAGACTTTCTTCATCGAAACAACAAAACGTGATGTCGAGGTTTGTGAACGAGGAACAGGCCTCAATAGCAATTTTAGTAGCGAGATCGGATGGGTAGTTGTAGACACCGGTCGAGAT
>CAYUHN010000153.1:0-7276 GCA_964444495.1 uncultured Roseibacillus sp.
TGATAAGCTCCTAAACAATGAAACCATTCTCCCATCTTTTATTCATCATTTCCTCTATCGTCAGCCCTTGTTGGGGAGCCGAGCAGTCCCTCGAAACGCAAGTTTCCAGCAGCATCGAGACTCTCTCAAAAACTCTAAACCTCGAACAGGAAAGCTTCGTTGTAGCCAGCCTCAAAGACGGCCAACGCAAGATTCAGGCGAAAGGGAAAATCCATCACAAAGGCCCCGATGCAAGTGGTGACACTCTCTACGAAATTGGATCTCTTACGAAAGTCTTCACCGGTATCGCCCTCGCCAATACCGTCCTCCAAGACAAAGTCAAACTCGACGACCCCATCACCAAATTCCTTCCCGAAGATTTGATTGAGAAAACCAGTCCACTCCATCAAATCACCTTTAAACAACTCGCGACCCACACTTCCGGCCTTCCTCGTCTTCCTGAGAATCTCGCAATCGAGGGCATGGATGCAGACGACCCTTATGCCCACTATGACGAATCACTCCTTCTTCAGTATCTAAGTAACATCACACCGGATTCAATCGAAGCGAAAGGCCAGATATCTTACTCAAATTTCGGCATGGGACTACTGGGTTATCTCTTGGGCCAAATCAATCACTGTTCCTATGCCGAGCTCATCGACGACCTCATCTTCACCCCGCTTGCGATGAATGATTCCTTCGTCTCTACCTCAAAAGATAGCATCCCCGAAAACCATCGCTCTCGCCTAGCCCAAGGCCACTCCGATGGGAAAGAAATCTCCGCCTGGCACCTCAACAGCCTCTCTGGAGCAGGTGCCATTGTCTCGACCGCCGATGACTTATTAAAATTCGCAGAAGCTCACTGGTCACCGTCTCCAGCCCCCCCCGAGCGGCTCAAGGAGGCCATGAAATTGGCTACGCAACGCCATTTCAAAGATATGTGTCTTGGCTGGTTTCGCCCTGCGAAAAACACAATCGGACACGACGGTCAAACCGGAGGGTTCCATAGCTCGCTTCAGTTGAACCTCAAGAAGAAAACCGCCTTCCTCACCCTCCAAAACGGAGTTCATCCTGGAACAGATCGCGCCCAAACGGGTGACTTCGCTACCGTTGCTGGCCTTTGGTCTGGAAAGCTGGAAGCTGGTTCTACTCTTCACCTACTCTTCAACATTCTACCCGATGGAACAGCCGTTCTATACAGCCTCAATCAGGGCTCCTCTCCCATTGCATCTGGAACGAGCAGCTTCTCTAACAAAGAACTTCAATTGAGCTTTCCGGAAATCGGCGGCAATCTAAATGCCCAACTGGAAGACGAGCAACTAAAGGGAACCTGGACTCAAGGCAGCCCGCTTCCACTCCAACTGTCACGAGTGTCGGAACTTCCCGCCAAGCTCAAAAAATCCTTGCAAAAAAGATTCCCGAATAACCTAGAACCCATCGAAGGCTTTTGGTCAGGCACGATTTCTCAAGTAGAACTCTTCGTTTACCTCGAAATTCTCCCTGTAGGTTCTCAACACGAAGTCTTCTTCTACTCTCCGACCCAAACCCCGCAACCGCTCCAAGTCTCTGGTTTTCAATTCGATGATGAAAAGCTCTCTTTCAACGTTCCAAGTGTCAACGGCTCCTTCTCCGCAATTTTGAAATCGAAAAGAAAACTCACCGGTCACTGGAATCAAGGCCCTCCGCTCAAGCTGGATCTCGAACACTCAGACAAGAGACCTTCCCCTTGAGGGTTGAACATCAGCCCCCACCCTCGAAAACATACTGCTATCGAATGGTAGTCATGGCTTCCTCCAAATCCTGATTATCGGGATGCTTTTTCAGCCCAGCATGAAGAGTCTGCAAAGAGGTCCACTACACCCAGAACAGCGCAATGGTGTATTCAACCAACCTGCCGCTTTAGCCCTACAAGCAGTTCTGCATACAACACAAATGTAGATTCTAGATGGCATTCAAAATTTGTATCGGTAGACTAAAGCTCTGTCAGAGCGATTACTTTTCTTTTGAAGATGGCGCATTAAAGGATTTCCGATCTCATATAAAATCTTCGATTAAACCACGAATTTCGGACGTCTCAGCGTTTGAGCAACGCCTCGAAGGAAAACTCTGATGTCATTCTTGAGAGCGCGATCACACGGAGCCAATAATTATTAAAGTAAAGAACGTTATTCATAGGAATTTTTATTTAACAAACACCTCCTCCATCTTGTATACCATACTCTTTCCTCCAGCTCTTCTACTGGATTTGATCGCAAACTCCACCAGGAGCGCCAAACAATTTTAAGCAAATAAATTATGGGACAAAATTTCTCAACATTCGCCTTCACCGACAGCGTGAAGGAAGCTCAGACTCACTACGGTTCGCGTGATCGGCAGGCCAGCGTAGAGCAGCAACCTGATCACTTCACAATCAGCTTAAACGAGGCGAAATTTATCGAATCACGAGACGGCTTCTATCTCTCTACTACTGGTGACAATGGTTGGCCTTACATGCAATTCAGAGGCGGACCGAAAGGATTCTTAAAAGTACTCGGGCCTCGCACCCTTGGCTTCGCCGACTTCCGAGGAAACCAGCAATACATCAGCACGGGAAATATTGCGGGTCAAAAGAAAGCACTACTTTTCCTCATCGACCTCCCCACCCGTCAACGTCTGAAGATTTGGACAACCAGTGAAGTCAAAGATGTCGCTGATGACCCAGAGCTTGCGAATCGTCTTATTGACCCCAACTACCCAGCCAAAGCCGAACGCCTCTTCCTCTTCAACATCGAAGCCATCAACTGGAACTGCCCTCAACACATCACTCCTCGTTACTCCCTAGAAGAAATTGAAAACGAGCTTAAAAATGGAAACCCCGAATTTCTTGAGCGCTTCCAACTCTCCCAATAATATTTAAAAAATCGAGCCAGGTTTTTGTGAACTCTCAATAACACTCCCTCTCCTGGACATTCAAACGCTAGCAAAAGTTTGTTCGCCTATTGCATTTTGAAATTACCCTCCACTGGAAGAATTTAACCATTTTCGGACAGATTTTGCTAATAGTTGCGTTGTTCGTCGGTCATTGACCCAGACAAACTTCCTCCTCACGCCTTACGGCAATAAACGCACAAACTTTTGAGAAACGCTCCAAAACGTGATTCAACGGTATTAGTCAACGATATCGGAATAGTCAGAAGTTTCAACCAGCGCTAATCATCAGGTCTATCTCCTAAAAAGGCCAACCCCGCCGTGGCGGGGTTGGCATTGCTTGAACAATACAAAAAACAAGCAAGTTTTAAAAATCCAAATCAAAACGATCGGACATCATCACTTTACTCCAGGCTGTTACAAAATCTTTCAAAAATCTTTTCTCACCATCCGCGCTTCCGTAAACCTCAGCAATTGCTCGCAATTGTGAATCGGAACCGAAAACGAGATCAACCGAAGTGGCCATCCACTTAGTTTTGCCAGTTGCTCGGTCTTTGCCCTCATAGAAATGGTCGCAAATCGAGGATATCTCCCACTTGGTATTCATATCCAAAAGATTAACAAAGAAGTCATTACTCAAGACTCCTCGTCTCTCAGTCAGCACACCCAAGTCGGGATGACCCACAGTCGTGCCTAATACGCGCAACCCGCCTACTAAAGCCGTCATTTCTGGGGCAGTCAGATTCAGCAATTGAGCACGGTCCACAAGATCGGCAGGAGCAGGTCGAGTAGAGGTCATCGGAATAAAGTTCCGAAAACCATCAGTCTTTGGCTCAAGAACAGCGAAGGAATTCTGATCGGTTAACTCTTGAGTGGTATCCATTCGGCCAGGAACGAAGGGAACCTTAATTTCATGCGAAGCTGCCGCAGCCGCCTTCTCAATCGCAGCAGCTCCCCCCAAAACGATAAGATCGGCGAGCGAGACCTGCTTTCCTCCCTTTTGCTTGTCATTGAAGTCTTTCTGAATCTCTTCTAGCTTCGTGAGCACTGTGGCCAGTTTTTCTGGTTCATTGACCGCCCAGTCCTTCTGTGGAGCGAGGCGAATACGAGCTCCGTTGGCACCACCGCGAAGATCAGAACTCCGGAAAGTAGACGCAGAAGCCCATGCCGTTTTTACCAAATCAGAAACGGACAAACCAGAATCAAGAATCGTCTTCTTGAGCTCACTTACCTCATCTCCATCAATCAAAGCATGCTTTTTCACTGGGATAGGATCCTGCCAAATCAACTCCTCCTTCGGTGCTTCTGGACCGAGGTAGCGTGCTCTCGGCCCCAAATCACGGTGGGTCAACTTGAACCAAGCACGCGCGAAGGCGTCTGCAAATTGGTCAGGATTATTGAGGAAGCGTTGCGAGATTTCCTTATAAATCGGATCCTCTTTGAGAGCTAAATCAGTAGTCAACATCATCGGTGCATGGCGTACATCAGAGCGGTGCGCATCTGGCACGGTCTGAGCAGCAGCTCCATCCTTGGGCTGCCACTGCTTCGCTCCTGCGGGGCTACTACTCAGCTCCCAATCAAAAGAGAACAAATTGGTGAAATACATGTGTGTCCAACGAGCCGGCGCTGCAGTCCAAGCTCCTTCGAGACCACTCGTAATGGTGTCTTCGGAATGCCCTTTGCCAAAGGAATTCTTCCAACCAAATCCTTGCTCCTCAAGACCTGCTCCTTCTGGCTCAACACCTACATACTCCTCTGGGTTCGCCGCACCATGTGCCTTCCCGAAGGTATGACCACCTGCGATGAGGGCTACAGTCTCTTCGTCATTCATCGCCATGCGACCAAAGGTTTCGCGAATGCGTTCCGCTGATTTCAATATGTCCGGCTCCCCACCAGGCCCTTCCGGATTCACATAAATCAAGCCCATCAAAGTCGCCGCTAAGGGCTGGAACAGCTGTTCTTCCTCGTCAAAGCGTTCACTCGTGAGAGCTTTTTTCTCCGGTCCCCAATAGACATCCTTTTGAGGTTCCCAGACATCTTCTCTACCACCCGCGAATCCAAAGGTCTTAAAGCCCATGGACTCCAAAGCCACATTACCAGTAAGAACCATGAGATCGGCCCAAGAAATCTTCTGCCCATACTTCTGCTTAATCGGCCAGAGCAAGCGACGCGCCTTGTCGAGGTTCCCGTTATCCGGCCAGCTATTCAGAGGCGCAAAACGCTGAGTCCCATCCGAGGCTCCACCTCGACCATCATGCACCCGATAGGTCCCAGCACTATGCCAAGCCATGCGAACAAAGAACGGCCCGTAGCTTCCATAGTCAGCAGGCCACCAGTCTTGAGAAGAAGTCATCAGTTCCTCGAGATCATCCTTCAAAGACTCATAGTCCAACTTGGCAAATTCCTCCGCATAGTCGAAGCCATCATCCAAGGGAGCAGACTTTGCCGAATTCTGGTGAAGAATATCGAGATTCAAGCGCTCAGGCCAATATTCCTTCACCGCAGAATTCCCCACTGTCGCAGCAGAGCCATGAATCACTGGGCATTGGCCACCAGCCTCGGCTCCATGAGGTGAAGGCGTTTCTTGGCCCTGCATTTCAGCTAAACTCAAAGGCCCAGTTACAAGAGCCACTAGGCAGCGTGTTTGGTAGTTTTTGAAAACTTTTTTCATCGTTTGTGTCAGAGGTTTGATTTCACAGATCCGTTCAGAGGACCCGCGATTGAGTTCTTTATAAGCCAAACCCTCCTTATGCGTCCAATGCATTGAAAATATACTTCCAATGCGAAAAACGCATCGATACGCTTCGAAACGTGAAACTCGACATTGAACTCATTCAGCTTGAGCAATTCCTCGCAGTCGCGCGCGCAAAGAACTTCACCCGTGCGGCCAAGGAGCTGCATTTCTCCCAGTCAGCACTCAGCCGTTCGGTGCAAAAGCTTGAAGACCAACTGGGCCAACCCCTCTTCGAGCGAAAACCTCGCGAAGTCACCCTGACTGATTTTGGCTTAATCCTCCAAGAACAAGCCAAGAAAATCCTCGATCTCGTCGATGACACCATCTCTGCCCTCTCCGAAGAAAACCAAAAGGGGCGCATCCGACTCGGAGCTATCCCTACGATTGCCCCCTATTTCCTACCCAAACTCTTGCATGAGTTCTCCGTCGCTCATCCTCAAATTTCAGTTTTGGTCCAAGAGGACACTTCCGAAGAGCTGATCCAACGATGCCAACGAGGCGAACTCGATCTCGCCATTCTGGCCCTCCCCATCATTACCAAGCAATTAGAGTTCGAGCCCCTCTTTGAGGAAGAACTTTTTCTCGTCGCTCAAGCCGGACACGAGATCGAAACCCACAAACAACTCACTCCTGAATCGGTTGAAAAATACCCTTTCATCAGCCTCAATGAAGCGCACTGCCTCTCCGAGAACGTGCAATCTTTTTGCCGCAAGCAAGCGGTTCAGCCAATTTCCATTGAAAAGCTCTCCCAAATCTCCACCGTCCAAGAGCTGGTCTCGTTAGGACATGGCATCTCCATCATTCCCGAGATGGCGAGAAAATTAGATCAAGACACAAGTCGCAGCTACCATTCATTTAGTGGAGAAAAACCAACCCGAACCATCGCCATGATGTGGAACCCTTACCGTTACCAAAGTAAATGGCTCAACGCCCTTCGCGACCACCTCTCAGAACGAAGTAGCTACCGAACCGCAGGGCTTTAGCCCGCCCCACTGCCTCTTCCCACTATCACCAAAAAGCTTTCGAGTTTGTCAGGGTGCCAGTTTGTCAGGACTCTATTCAAAACCCTGACAAACTGAAAAACTAGCAATCTGAAAAACTTCTTCCCCCTCAGACGAGATGACAAAATAACTGGGACCGCCGGTCTACTTACTGAAACCGGCCCCACTAGCACCTCAACGTAAAACACACCGACAGCCTCGGCTTACCGCAACTATCGATGTGAATAAGCGAATCTCGAGGGTCTTGCTATTTGGCAAATTCCCAGAAGGCGATGGGCGCATCCTGAGGGTCTCTCATCCCCACGAAACGACCTTTCCCCGGAATGGTGACCGGCTCCATGCAGGCCTTCGCGCCCAACTTCTCAGCCAACGCCAGCGTGGCATCGAGGTCTTCTACCGTGATGTAGTTCACCCAAGACGATCCCGCGTCTTCTTTCCCGTCAGGAATCGGGTTCAATCCCGCCACCGGCTTCCCGTCATTCATGAACATGGTGTAATCACCAAGAGGCATCGGCATGACCTCCGTCGTCCACCCAAGTAACTCGGTATAGAATTTCTGACTGGCTGCCACATCTTCAGAAAACAATTCCCTCCAGCTAAAAATCCCCGGAGTCATGTCTTCTTCTTTTTCGCATTCTTTCTCTGTACTCATGTT
>CAYUHN010000154.1:0-7239 GCA_964444495.1 uncultured Roseibacillus sp.
GACTCTTGGAAGAGGCTGCCTTCAAGGTCGGTGCGGCAATACCAATCAGGAGAAGCCATACGGCCGATTGGTTGCCAGCTGGTGCTATCGATGTGGAGAGTTTCGGGTTCGATCAATTCGTCAGCAACATGGAGGTGCTGTACGATGCCGAGAGTCAGTCGATTGCTTCCGATTTCGATTGTCTGATATTCGGTGCATTCTAGGGCTACGGAGGCTTGTGTGATTCGAGGGGGTGAGACGCAGAGGGAAGGCGTGGTTGTCAGGTGAGCAGCGTCGAGTTCGCTCTCTCCGGGAGGGAGGCTTTTTGCAGTGGTAACCATTGCGGAGGTGAGATTTGGAGTAACAAGGTGAATTACAAATTCGTGAGTTTCGCGAATATTTCGAGCGGTGTCTTTCAGAATAGCGGCTTCTCCATTTTTTGCCCCTTGTCGGTTCCCGGGAGCGAAGGCGACTAGAGCGGGATCGGAGCCAAAGACATTGAAGAAGGAGAAAGGGGCCGCGTTGACGCGACCCATGCCATCGATAGTAGTGATCCAGGCGATGGGACGAGGTGTGACGAGAGAAGCGAGTAGTTTATAGCGAGAGGCTGGCTTGAGCGAGGCGAGATCGATTTCCATGCTGGATATGAAACGGGAAGAAGAAGCGGAAAGCGAGAGGAACTGAATGAGGTTAGGGAGAGCCGCGTCGAGACGGTTGAATGTGGATATTCAGGCGATAGAGTAGGTTTGAATTCAAGTTTTCGACTTATTCGGAGGTCGTAATCTGCATTTTTTGGCCTGATTGGGTTAAAGGACAGGAAATGTCTTGCTTACTGAAGAGAACCGTGCAAATCACTTCGCCCGCTCTGAAAGGAGCAAAACTTAAAATTTTTTCAGTGATGGGTGAGGACAATATCGTACCGTTCGAGCAGCCAAAAGCCACATCGCGTTTTTCGGGATCCCCTATGAAAAGTGAGCTTGTAGAGAAAGCATCGGAGGTCGTGACTGACCCTCAAATCCTCATTAACATGGTATCTTGCCGTGTTAAACAGCTCAATGATGGGCGTTCTCCGCTTATTCCTACTGTGCCAACAATGGGTGCGGCAGATATTGCGCTAACGGAAATTATCGAGGGTAAAGTCCAGCTTGCTGAGGCTAAGCCTGAGTAAGCCGAGCGGAATTTTTAGCAGACCGTTCTGTAATTTGGGTTGTCGAAGGCGACCTAGATCTGGTTTTTGGTTGAGGGCGGGCTTTTGCTGGCCAGGTCCTGATCTTGTGCTCTTGCGAGAAGAGTTTTTAGGTGTTGGAATTAAAGGAAGAATCAAGAAGATGGCTGCTGCTACAGGAGATGTTGCGCGTAATAAAAAGGCGCGTCGCGATTACCACATTCTGGAGAAGATTGAATGTGGAGTTGAACTTCGTGGGACTGAAGTGAAGTCGATTCGAGAGGGTAAGGTTAATATAAGCGATTCTTTTGCAAGGGTTGATGGTGGTCAGATGTTTCTTTACGGATGCGATATCCAACCTTGGCAAACTGCAGGGCAATGGTTTCAGCACGAGGCCAAACGTCCTCGTCGTTTGTTGTTGCATAAGAATGAAATCTTGAAGTTGCAGACTGCGACCCAGATGAAAGGGGAGACTTTAGTGGCACTGCGTCTTTATTTCAAAGGGAGGCGGGTGAAGGTTGAGCTCGGGCTTGCGAAGGGAAAAAGTCACTCTGATCAGCGCCATGATCTTAAGAAAAAAGTCGAATTGCGAGAGGCGCAGCGCGAAATGGCCCGCTTCAATCGGGGGAAGGGATAGTGTCGCTAGGCTCTTCGGGGTTAACGATTTGAGGAAGGCTCTCTCCATCGGAAGGGGGACCTTGCTCTAAGCTTTGGAAGGGTGAGTTCAGGATTTTTTCCCAAGTGAGGCGAGTGATCCGAAAGAGAATAGAGTCGGTCGCTTTTTCTCCTCGTAAGAGTGGGCTAGGAGGGGTGAGTCCTCCCACCATTTTAGCGCGAGTTGTTAAAAGTCGGTAGAGGCCTTGTAGGATTTTCTCATCGAGGTTTTCGTCGGGTCCGGGGACAATTGTGACTGCAGAAAGAGAGGGTTTCCCTGGATCTTCGCCTGAAACGGTGATCCAGATCGCAATAGGAAGAGAGGGGAGTTCTTGAGAGGGGGCTGGAGAGGTTTCAACTACACATTGTGTTTCGCATAGGTGCCCACTGCTGGAGTTTGAGATTTCGGTAATGACGGAAGCTATTGCTTCAAATTCGCTGGGGTCTCGTGCGCTGCTGAGATGGACTTGCAGGGCCAATCGAGTTGCGGGGTCAGGGTTCCAAGGGGGAAGTTTGGTTTTGATTTTTGTGATGGCTGTTTCTGCTTGCGTTGCTCCTTTTCCGCCTGTGGGAGTGGAATCAAGAATACGTTCATAAGCGAGAAGAGCTCGAACTTGGTCCTCTTTTGCAAGGAGTTCCTCTCCAAGTTGAAGGAGAGAGGGGGCACCAAGATGGGAGTCAGCTTGGTATTCGGAAAGGGAGGGAGAGACAAAATTGTCGCCGAGCTCGATGCGCGGGATGGTTGGAGTTGGGACCTCAGGGGGTGGATCTCCAAAGGGGCTGAGCGATTTAACAAGCTCGCGATTCGGGGGAGCCGCAAAATCGGGTCGGATTTCTTCGGCGGAAAGCGGTTTCGGCTCCATGAAATTGTATTTCCGCGTTCCTAAGATCCAAATCACAATGGGGAAGAGGATGAGGAGGGGAATCGCAATTTTCTTGGGAACCATGATTCAATTGAGCTCGTGGTCACTCAACAGTGAGGAAGGACGTCTGCCGAGTAAAAGATCTGTCTACTTAAGGTTTCTGGAAGATTGGGAATGAAGGCGCTTATAGATTACAAGCTTTCGAACTAGGCTCTCCGAGAGGGTGTATTTTTCCGGTTAAGAACCAAGGGTGTGTCAGCAAAATTGAAACTTTTTTAAGATTGCGGTTGCACACTATCTCAAATGGGTTTTACACCGCGAAGCTGCAACGCGGTTTTGGGATCGCGGCGCCTTGCTCAGACTTTGTGAAATTTTTCACAAACTGAGCTTGTGAAATTTTTCACAAACTTTAAATTCCCGCTGCCCATGGCGAATATCTTTCCTCGTTGGACTAATATCACACCACTCAAGTTGGCCATTTGTCTTGGCGCCATCGGGTTTGGGGTCGTTTTTGTTTTTGCGGTTTACGCAGGACCCTCGTCACAACGAGTGGGTTATCAACCTTCGCAACCAATTCCCTACAGCCACGAAATTCATGTTGGCCAGCTTGGGATGGATTGTCGTTATTGTCACAGCTTCGTAGAGCACGGTTCTCATGCGAATGTTCCTTCGGCTAACGTGTGTTGGAATTGTCACGGAGCAGACAAGGGGAGAATCAAGTCTGATAGCCCCAAGTTGCAGCCACTCTATGATGCGATGGCGAAGAATCGGGATGGAACAGATACCGGTAAGCCACCAGTTCCAATCGAGTGGGCGAAAATTCACAAGGCTCCCGATTACGTTTATTTCAACCACTCTGCTCACGTAAACCGCGGTGTTTCTTGTCAGGAGTGTCACGGTGATGTTGATGAAATGAAGGTGGTGCACCACGATCAGTCTCTCACAATGGGTTGGTGTTTAGAGTGTCACCGGAATCCTGAGGAGCGCCTTCGTCCTCTTGAGGAGATTACCAATTTCGACTATTCGGCCGAAGATTATTTAAAAGAGCATGTGATTAATAACGCTGATGGCGAAAGAATCACTGAGCCGAGCGAGTTTGGGGCCTTCTTGCGCGCCCACTGGAATGTTAACCCGAAGGAGTCCTGTGCGACTTGTCACCGATAATACGTCGCAAAACCTTTTCCCTGTTCACGATGAGTAAACGAGTTTGGAGTCACCCGGAAGTGCCTGTTGAAGAAAAGCAGGTTCAAGTCTGGCGTAGTCAGGACGAGCTGGACCGGAGTCCTCTCTTTCGCAACTGGCTGGATCGTGAATTTCCCGAAAAATCTTCTGAATTGACTGAAGAAGAACGGGAGTTGTCTCGCCGGAATTTCGTCAAATTAATGGGAGCTTCCTCGGCCTTGGCTGGTTTAGGGCTGGCTTCTTGTCGTCGTCCCGAGGTGGGCATCATGCCTTTTATCAAAGCTCCTGAGTGGGTGATCCCAGGGAAGGCGCTTTACTACGCTTCAAGCATGCCGAAGGCAGGTGGTTCGGTTCCACTCATGGTGACAAGCTATGAGGGGCGTCCTACTAAACTTGAGCCAAATGAGGAATGCCCAGATGCGGATGGCACCAGTGCTTTCACGCAGGCTTCTATTCTTAATCTTTACGACCCCGTTCGTTCTAAGTCCGTTTTAAATAAGGGCAAAAAGTCTGACCTTGCTGCTTTTCAGTCTGCTCTAGGTAGTCTGATTAAAGAGAATGGGAGCATCGGCTTTGTTTTTGGTAAGGATGATAGTCCCACTCGGAATCGTCTCTGGGGGAAAATTAGTAGCCAATTTCCGAAGGCGAAGGCTTACGCTTATGAAGCTCTTGAGTCTGATACTTCGGCTGAAGCTCTTGGTAAGGGCGTGAAGCTGAATGTCGATTTTGCTAGGGCAGATCGAGTTCTTTCCTTCGATTGTGATTTTCTAGAATTGGATCAGGTGGGCCAAGTCGGTCCCTTCTACGACCGCCGTCAAGGTGGTGGTAATACTGAAAAGGGGCTCTACGCAGAGGCTCTCGATCCAGATAAGATGAATCGACTTTACCAAGTCGAAGCTGCTTATTCTCTCACTGGCGGACTGGCCGATCACCGTATTCGTGTGGCTCCGAGCCAGATGGTGAAATTTGCTTCTGCTGTAGCTGCTCGACTAGGAGTTGCTGGAGCAACTGCCCCTGAAGGTCTCACTGAAGGTGAGCAAAAGTGGGTTGCTGCTTGTGCCGCTGATTTGAATGAGCACGCTGGCAAGTCTATCGTTCTTGCCGGAAGCCGTCATTCCAAGACTCTGCAGTCTCTAGTTGCTGCCATGAACATGGCTCTTGGTAATGTGGGCGAAGGGAAGCCAGGGCAGCTTTTACAAACTGGTTTGGATGCATACGAAACAGCGGCTCAACTCGCGGCTGATTTGGAAGGGGAAAAGTTGGACGCTGTGGTCCTCATGACTCCAGCTAATCCTGTTTACGATTTCCCTGCTGATGTCGATTTTGGAGCGCTTCTTGAGAAGGTTCCTACTTCAATTCACCTTGGTCTGCGCACCGATGCAACGGCCTACGCTGCCACTTGGCATGTTCCGAGTGCTCATTATCTCGAATCTTGGGGTGATACCAAATCAAGCACTGGAACTCATCTTCTTTTACAACCTCTCATTCTTCCTCTTTATGGTGGAGTAGGGGAGTTAGAGCTTCTCTCTGCCTTCTTGAACAAAGGAGAATTGGCTCTCGGCGATGAGAAGACCCCCGCTGCTGGTTACAATGAGGTTCGCGAGACTTTCGAGGCTGCCAGCGGTAACGATGTTGCCACTTGGAACAACGCTCTTAAAATGGGATTTGTTGAGGCCAAGTATTCGGCCGCCGCTCTTCCTCAAGTGCAGGTTGAGTCCACTGAAGAATTTTCCGCTCCAGTTCCTACCAAAGAAGCTCTCGACGTCATGTTTGCGCCGGATGCTTCCGTTTGGGATGGTCGTTATATTGATAATTCTTGGCTACAAGAGGCTCCTGATCCGATGTCTAAGTTGACTTGGGATAACGCGGCCTACATCTCGCCCAAGACAGCAGATGCGCTTAGGATTTCCAAGAAATTGGTTGAACTTGAGCCCAAGACAAAGCCGTATTGGATCTTCCCTGAGACTGCTACCGCACCTCAGCCGGAAATTGGCGAAGCTGGGAAAGCGAAAGCTTATAAGATCGACGTCACCATCAATGGGGAAACGGTCAAAATGGCGGTGATGGTCGCTTTTGGTTTGGCTGAGAACACCATCGTGCTTCCTGTCGGTTATGGACAGGCTGCTAAAGATGGCCGCTCTGGTGCGATCGCCTACAATAGTAAGCGCCCTACGGTAGGTGATGTTGGACTCAATTCTGGTTTCAATGTCTATCCGCTTCGAACCCAAGAAGCTCCTTTCTTTGCAAGTGGTGCCGTCGTTGAGAAAAACAGTGGTCGTTACTCTGTTGCTCTCACTCAAGAGCACCACTCCATGTATGGCCGAGCGATTGCTCGTGAGGTTTCGACTAATGATGTTGAGTCACACGGACATAAGGTTGGCTATAAGAGTCAGGTTAAGAAAGTGGCTAAGCAAGGCATGGATTCGCACATGCCGCCAAACCAGGCACTTTACAAATCTCTTGATACCAAAGGGCAACCTTTGATTTCCGACAAGATTCACCAGTGGGCGATGGCTATCGACCTCAACGTGTGCACGGGCTGTAATTCTTGCCTCGTAGCTTGTCAGGCTGAGAACAATATTCCAGTGGTCGGAAAAGAGCAGGTCGCGAAAGGACGCGAAATGCATTGGATCCGGATGGACCGTTACTTTGCAGCTGTTGACGATGAGGATAATCCCGAGATGATTCCTCAGCCAGTGGCTTGTGTTCAGTGTGAAAAGGCTCCTTGTGAGACTGTTTGCCCGGTCAACGCGACCGTGCACAACGAGGAAGGTCTCAATGTTATGGCCTACAACCGTTGTATCGGAACTCGATACTGCGCTAACAACTGCCCATACAAGGCACGTCGCTTCAATTTCTTTGATTACAACAAGCGTAACCCTCTCATCGAGAAGAACCTTTATAAGGGACCTCTCGGTAAGAAACAGGAAGGGGATGCTCGTTCGCTTCAGCGTAACCCGAATGTCAGCGTTCGTATGCGTGGAGTGATGGAGAAATGCACCTATTGTGTGCAACGTCTTGAAAATGCGAAAATCAAACAGAAGCAGATCACTCGCAGCAAAGCACTAGTTGCAGGTTTAGATAGCGATAAGTCGGAAATCTCTAATGAGGACCTTCGCATCGCAGTGGACTCTGTTAAAGTTGCCTGTCAATCTGCCTGTTCCGCAGGTGCCATCACTTTCGGAAATAAGTTGGACGGCAAGAAAGCAGCAGTGGTGAGAGCGAAAGATTCTCTCCGCAATTACGATCTTTTGAATTACATCGGCACCCTGCCTCGAACCAGTTACTTGGCACGGGTTAAGAATCCTAATCCTGATGTTCCTGGCGCCGAAAAGGTAGGAACCGCAACAGTAAACATTCACTAAACGGGGCATGGCCGAAGCGACAGTCAGTAAA
>CAYUHN010000155.1:0-7173 GCA_964444495.1 uncultured Roseibacillus sp.
GCGCTACGACAAGCGACTCGCGCCAGCAAAGCTAGCCCCATTCTCAAACGCATCAGAAATTACCTCATTCATTTCAAGACCCGTCATTTTCCTCAAAGCAACATGGGGAAAGCGATCAGCTATGCCCTAGGTCAGTGGGCAGGTTTAGACGTTTACTTGTTAGATGGTCGAATTGAGCTTGATAACAACCTAGTCGAAAACGCGATTCGACCGACCAAACTTGGGCAAAAGAACTGGCTTTTTCTAGGCTCAGAGCGAGGAGGAGAACTCGCCGCAATCGCCTTCACGATTATAGAAAACTGTAAACGCCACGGGCGAGACCTTCGCAGCTACCTCACGAACACAATGAAAACGCTGATAGAAGAAGGCCCAGCACGAGCAGCAGACCTGACCCCGAAAGCGCTTAGCACCCATCCCACAAAAGCCACCAATCAGGCCGCTGCCTAAAATCTGTCAACCAGGCCGTGTTTCAGTCGCTTACGGTCGAAGCACTAGCACCATCTCGCAGGCTAAACCTGCAAATAAAAAAAGCACGAGTCTTAGGACCCGTGCTTCTCTTAAAAGATTCTTGTAAAGAAAGAAAACTAGTTACTAGTCGGCTGACCTTTCTCGTCTACTTCAACAATACGAAGAGGTACGCGAACTGCTAGCTCGTCATCAAGAGTAATATCAACTGAGTAGACTCCAGCTTTTTTGAATTCCAAGCCTTGGAAATTGACGATGAGATTACGAGTCACAAATGACACGTCATCAGGCATTTTCACTGGAATATCAGCCTTAATTGGCATCTGAGCGTTCACCGCCTGGCCATCTTCATCAATAATGCTAATAAGCATCGTGTGGTCACCATTGTCATCAGGAGTCATGCAAATACGCATGGCAAGAGTGCACTGAGGGTGACGAACAGGAAGCTTGCGGGCAGCAAGTGCATCGAAGGGAGAGACCAAAGTCATTTTGCCCTGATGGTCGGCGGCATAATCACAGAGTGTTGCAATCTGAAAGTCCATAACAGCCCTCTACCTGCACGGGGAATCAGTCAAGGTCCAGCCTTTTCCTCTTCGAATCCCTACTGATGCCAGTATTTCACTCCTTCAACCCACAAGCTACTCTGGAATCGGAACTGCCTTCAACACTCCTTCTGCATTTCGAGGACTTTGTTGTTGCTTCTGTTGCTCCTGCACCTTCTGAAGCTCGTGGTTATTCAGGTCTTCACTGAGAGGAATGAGAGGAGTATTACTTCGAAGAATCCCTTCGACTGGGCCACTTGATTCGTTAGACTCCTCGTTTTCTCCACCGTTGACAGCTTCTTCGTCACCAAAGGTTCCATCGACTGGCAAAGCTCTAAGAATGAGCTCTCGCTGTTCTTCGCGCTCGAAGTCCTCTTCTTCGACATACTCTTCTTCCACTGTTTCATCCTCATTAATAACCACTTTCGTACGAGCGATGCTCATAATTTCGGAACCGAAACGATTGAAAAACCGACCTACCATTGGTGCAGCATACGAGCCCCCCGAGACACTCTCCCCGGGGCTTCCTTCGTATAAAATGGCAAAGGCAAAACGTGGATTCCCATGAGGAAGAAAACCCGAAAACCAAGCCAACTCCTGCTTTGTCCGACCACTTCCCTTCCACTGAGCTGTTCCAGTCTTGCCCGCTACTTTGCAAAAATTCGTTCTACCTTTTCTACCTGTTCCATAGTCAGCATTAACAACTTGCATCATACCTGTGCGTGTAATTTTTGCTGATTGAGGAGTAATTCCTAAGGTGTAACGCTTCGATGGTTGTGTCGCCACCAACACTTCACCACTGGGAGATTGAATCTGCTTAATCAAACGCAACTGGGGAAGAAAATCCCCATTTGCAATCGCAGCCATTCCCTGTGCAACCTGCAGTGGAGTAGAAGAGACAAATCCCTGACCAATCGCCATATTAGCAACATCACCCCTAGTCATCGGTCTCCCTTCCTTTTTGATGATGTATTCTTCATCCGGAATAATGCCTGCACTCTCACCATAAAGAGGGACCCCAGTACGAACGCCATATCCCATCCGACGAGCCACAGAGAGAAAGGCATTCCCTCCTACTGCCATCCCTGCTTGATAAAACCAGGGATTATTCGAAATCGCTAGCGCTTTTTTAACACTAACGTTCCCAGCGGGATAGCTCGAGTGATTGCGAAACTTCCGGCCTGCTATCGTGATAAAAGGAGGGCAATTATAGGTCGACCACTCTGAAACAGTTCCCGTCGTCAAAGCCGTCACCGCAACCACCGGCTTAAAAGTAGACGCCGGAGGATAGGTCGCCTTAAAAGCACGTGCATACTCTGGCGAACGCTCATCATTCTTAATCTCGGCATAGTCTTCTTCCGAAATTCGAGGAATCCAAACGTTCAGATCAAAACTTGGTCGTGAAGCCAGAACCAATATTTCTCCAGTCTGGATATCAACTACGACAAAAGCACCTCGCTTACAAGAACGCCTAAGCACAGCCTCGGCATGTTCTTGCCAGGTTAGGTTTAGTGTTGTGACAACGGTGTTACCCGACTCAGGTGGGCGAGTACACTTATCGCGAAGACGATCTCCGTTCTCATCGACGAGAAGAGTCCATTCCCCATTTTTTCCTGCTAATTCATTATCGAGAGTATTCTCCAACCCCGTCGCACCAGTAGTTAGCTCCCACATAGCCTCATCGGGGAAGACGGGCCCTTTTGGAAGTTTTCCAGTGCTTCGAACATATCCAATCACATGAGCCGCTGCAGACTTCGCGGGATAATCCCGGAGATAAATGGCTTGGAATTCAAGCCCTCGCATCAACTTAGCACTCCAACTCGACTCTTGAGCAGCTGTAACGACCTGCGGAAATAACATTGGAACCCAACGTCGCTCGCGGTAATGCTTAACAACGTCCTTTTCCCTCATTGGCACTTCACGCCCCAACAGCTCTTCCATCTGTCCCACTCTCCGCCTAGCCCAAGTGATAATAAAATCGTCAGTGGCATCCTCCGCAAACTGAGGAAACTGAATCCCGAAGTAATAGCTCACCTTACTGCGAGCCATCGGACGTCCATTCCGATCCGCAATCAGACCTCGTGGAGCAGGAATCACCCGGGTAATGAAGCGGGCATTCTCACGCGTTTCCACCGCCGCATCTTCAGGATTACGACGAATCTGCCCATCATCATCCATCAAAAAGGCCTGTTCAATCAGGTCTTCCTCACTCGGCAATTGATTATTTGCGACATTCGAAACAACCTGGGGATTCTGGCCCCAAGAAGCAGGGATAAGGCAAAGACTACTTGCCGAGAGGACCGAGAGGAATTTCAATTTCATAACCTTGTCGAGACGATAGCGAAGGCTGGACTCATGGCTAGTCTAGAAAAAGCCAGTAAATCTGACACATGCTTCCTTTTTCAGCCGTTCAAAGCTGACCGAAAGAGTCGCCATTCCTCTTTTCCCTTTCCGGAATCCATTGCAGGCTAGGTCGATAGTCCAAACATTGAGACTCTCTCGTTACCATGCGCCCCTACCTCTTTCTCGTCCTATCGCTCGTCATTATTTCGGCCATTATCATCGTTGGATTCCCCACTCCTCCTGATTTTCTTAACGAAGGAGCTTTTGTCGAAACATCCAGTGTCGTGCTCTACGGCGTCACAATCACTTTCCTCCTCTGGCTTCGCCCGATGAAAGAACTCAAGGACACTTTGCTCTGCGCTGCTGTCACCTTGTGCTTGATGCTGCGAGAACTCGACTTTGACAAAAAATTTACCGACTTAGGAGTTTTCAAAGGAAAATTCTACAAATCAGCCGAAATTCCCATCATCCAGAAATTAATCGGTCTCTTCATTATTCTGACTCTTCTCGCTCTCGTGATCACTCTCCTCGTCCGACATACCAAACCACTGTTAAGAGGATTAAAGGAAAATCATCGTGCCAAGTATGGAGTCATTACCGCCATCATCCTCGCCTTTGTCTCAAAAGCCTTTCTTGATGGCATGCCTCGCAAACTCGGAGACTTCGGAATCAAAACCCCCGCAGCCCTTATCCACGGCCACGGCACCCTTGAGGAAATCCTCGAACTCGGCATCCCCATCGCCTTATTGATGGCCCTCTATTTCAAACAAAAAGAACGTAAAGAAACGCTCTAACTCGAAAAGGCCTGCGCCTTTACGGAACATCAATAAAATGGGATTAGATGGAGTCGAACTTATTATGGAGGTCGAAGAATTCTTCGACATTACAATTTCAGATGCAGAGGTAAGACCTCTCGAGACACCTAAACTCCTCATCGAATGGGTATGTCAAAAAGTCGATGCTGTTGATGAGCTATCTTCCGAAGAGCAGGCTCGAAAGAAACTTTCACTACAAAGAGTATTCTACCGCGTTCGTAAAATCATCGCAGATATAACAGGAATCGATAAAAGAAGTATTCGCCCATCATCAAGACTCGTGTCCCTCTTTTCTCGAGAAAAGAAAAGGGCTCATTGGCTACGCTTCAAGAAGGAAACCGGCCTCAGACACGTCCCTTCTCCCAACTCTTTTTTCGAACGACGCTTCGCGCCCAATACAGTTCGCGAAATTGTCGAAATACTAGTGGCCAAGAATCGCCAACCGATAGTCGACCCTTACCCGTTTTCGAAAAAAGACGTTCGTGAAGCAATCAGAAGAATAACCACCGAGATCACCGGAATTACTGATTTTTCTGACGACGACAAGTTCGTGCAAGATTTGGGAATCGACTAAAAAATCTTACCCTTCGAAGTGCATGATTCCAATATCAGCTCGGCGTTGACTTCCCTCAAAAGTAATCTTCGCGGCCTGCTCATGAGCGAGAGTAACAGCGACTTCTCTTGTCTTTCCTCCCCCCACGACGGCAAGAACCCGACCTCCCGCAGTAGCCCACACTTCGCGGCCTGCCTCCTCCTGCTTTTTCGTCCCAGCATGATAAACCCGCGCCCCTTCCACTTGCTCAAGACCTGTAATTACATCACCACTACTAGAACTCTCAGGGTATCCTTCACTAGCTAGCACCACACAAACGCTCCATCCCTCGTCAAAGGTGAGTAATTCCGGCTGTAACTCGCCCCTAGCACCAGCGAGGCAGTATTCTACCAAATCACCTGTCAAAAGAGGCATCACCGCCTGGCACTCCGGATCACCAAAGCGACAATTGTATTCGATGACCTTGGCCCCTTCCTCAGTCATCATCAGCCCAAAATAGAGAAACCCTTTATAATTGAGTTCATCTTTCACCAATCCAGCTACCGTTGGCTTAACAATGGTTTCTTCGATTTGTGCCAACTCCTCAGAAGTGAGCAGTTGCCGACTAGCCACCGCTCCCATTCCGCCGGTATTCGGTCCATGGTCACCTTCCCCTATCCTCTTATAATCCCTCGCAGGAGTGAAAATCTGATATGAATCGCCACTGACTGCGGCAAAAATCGAAACCTCCGGCCCCTCCAAAAACTGCTCAACCAGAAGACGTCCTTCCCCAAAACGCCGACTTCCGAAAACTTCTCCCAAAAAATTATTCGCTGCTTCTTCATCAGCACAAACCGCAACCCCCTTACCTGCCGCCAAGCCATCGAACTTCAAAACTGTCGGATAGCTCCCACTAATCGCATCTCGTGCTTCTTCCAATGAATCACAAACTCGCGCCCATCCAGTAGGGATATCGTGGCGCTTCATAAACTCTTTTGCAAAAGCCTTACTCGCTTCTAATTGAGCACCCTCCTTGGGTGGGCCCCAACAGGGAATTCCTGCTTTTTCGCAAAGATTAGCCAATCCTTCTTCCTTCACCAAGTAGCTCTCTTCACCCGCGATACAGAGATCAATTCCCTTCCCTAGCATCCAGCCCACCAATGCTTCTACCCCCTTCGCTTCCACTCTCTCTGCTAATTCCGCAATCGCATCACTCCCTGGATGACAATAGAGTTCCGTCTCCGTCGGAGAATCCTGCAATGCGAGCAACAAGGCATGCTCACGACCACCCTTTCCTACCACAACAATCTTCATCCCGCCTTCTGCCCTAGCAACCGCCGATCTGCCAAGCCTTATCAGTGACAAAGACAAAGTCCCTGCGAACAAAGAAGGACGAACTCCCTCTCGAAAACCTCAAAAATCACGCTACAGTATCTTCATGATAACGATTAGCCCTAAGGCCAAAAACGCTCTCAGCAACCTTCTCGCCAGCAAAAATGCCAGCCCCACCCAAGGCCTACGCCTCGCCATCGAGCGAGGAGGCTGCGCCGGCCTCGCTTACACCATGAAAGTCTGCGAACCCCAAGCTGATGACACCCGAATCGGCGAAGAAGCGCCTCCCGTCTACCTTGCTGCGGACTCCATCGAGCACCTCAAGGGCTCTACTCTCGACTATTCCGACGCCCTTTCTGATGCAGGCTTTAAAATCACCAACCCCAACGCTGCCCGTTCTTGTGGCTGCGGAACTTCCTTCGAAGCTGCAGAAAAAGACAAACAGCCCCAATATGACCCTTCTCTGGACGGAACTGCCTGTAAATAAGCATCAATTCGAGACAGTCTTCTTTTTCCACTTGTCAAAAGTGATTCCGGAAGATTAAAACCGCGCCCCGCCGCGAAGAGCCTTCGCCGCAGAAGCTTTTTCCACATCATTTATGCGGAATAAATGGCCCGTTAGCTCAGTTGGTAGAGCAGAGGACTGAAAATCCTTGTGTCCCTGGTTCGAATCCGGGACGGGCCACCACCCTTCTCAGACTGAAAACAAGTGCTGAGGGTATTTGCTCAGTAGAAGAATTACCGAAATGAGCTAATTTGAAGCATCGAGCAATAATCGATGTCTGGCTGCTTAAGTAAGTAAAGACGATGTTGATTTATTGAGGAGAAACTGGCCTTCACCAAATTAGCTCTGTTAGCAGAAGATTCGATATGCTACATGCGCAAATGTTTCCCCGAATTTTGCTATTATCAATTTTCACCACGAACTGTGTTTTAGCTGGTCAAATTGAACGTGTGAACATTCATGCGGGAATCACTTACACCGGTAGTGTTGGGGTTCATCAATCAAATACTGAAAACCAAAAACTAAGCCGTTCTGGCTACGATGACCAAAAAGTAATTTGCGAAAGATTCGGGACACTACCTGAGGTCGTTGTCCTTGCTCAAGTTTGCAAGCTCATTCCCGGTGGACTTGTCCCCAAAC
>CAYUHN010000156.1:0-7169 GCA_964444495.1 uncultured Roseibacillus sp.
AAGGCCTGCGAGTGGATGGATGAATTGCTTAAGGATTTTTTCCGGACGATTTTCGGCGACTTCTTCAATATCCATACCGCCTTCAACCGACGCGACGATAACGGGACGAGAGGTGTCGCGATCCATCAGGATTGAGAGGTAGTACTCATGCTTAATGTCAACTGACTCAGCGACCATTACTTTGCGGACAAATTTTCCTTCTTCACCGGTTTGCTTAGTGACGAGAGTTTGACCAATCATCTTTTCGGCGAGTTCTCCGATTTCGTCTTCACTTGAGGAGAGGTGAACTCCGCCTTGAAAGCCGTTTTTGAAGGTGCCTTTTCCGCGGCCACCAGCGTGGACTTGGGCTTTGACGACGTAATTTCCGTTTCCGATTTTTTCGGCTACCGCTTTTGCTTCTGCAGCGGTGTCGGCTACCTGTCCTTGAGGACTGGGGACGCCGAACTTTTCAAATAGTTCTTTGGCTTGGTATTCGTGGATATTCATGGTTCCAGCGGGATGCGGGAGGCTAGCTAGCTTCCTGCCTCGTGCAACCTCCTTCGCTTCCAAAAAGAAATTTTTTGCAACTTTCTACGGAGAAACCATGCTTTGGGAGTAAGAAATGATGAATCAGATAGCAAAAAGCCTGCTTGGTATTGGGTTAATATTAAAATTGAGCGCTCTTCCTTGTGTCGCAGTAGGGGACGGAGTTTCTGAAAAAAAGACGGTTTCTCTCGAGAGGCTCCCTGGTGCAGGGACTCGGATTGCGTCTCCTGCGAAGTCTGAGCAACACCCCGATCGGGTTTATCACGTTACGGCTTGGTTTGAGGAGCAGCTTCTTGGTGATGGAGGGGCCTACGAAAGAAGAGCGAAGGAGTTTTCGCGGGATTCGGGATGGGGTCGCCAAAAATTGAGAGAGGAGACGATAGCTGTTTTAAAGAGCGCGAGCGAAAAGTCTTTTGCCGAGGCGACGCCCTCTATCGAAAAATTGGTGAAAGAAGGAGTCTTGCGAGGGGTGGAACGCCATTGGATCGTGAATGGATTTAGTGGTGCTATGCTAGGAAGAGACTTGGAAAGGCTGAAAGAGGTGAAAGGAGTTCGCGAGGTTTTTGTTACGAAGGAGCGAGAACCTGAATCACAGGCTTCCTATCCTGCCGTATTTGCGACAGAAGTTCCCTCTTCTCATGAGATTAGTTATCAGGGTTTACCTTGGTACATCACTCAGCTTCATGCCGATCGGGTTTGGAAAGAATTGGGGGTGACGGGGGAAGGGACTCTTAATGTGATTCAAGATGGGCATTTCGCGCTTTCTTCTCATCTCAATCGTACCGTTTATCGTAACCCAAAAGAAATTCCTGGAAATGGGATTGATGATGATAAAAACGGATATGTTGATGATTATCATGGTTTTAATTTTGATAAAGGAACTGCACAGCTTCACACGCGAGCGTTAACGGGAAGTGCCAACGACAAGAGGATTTTGCATGGGACAAGTTGTGCTAATATCGTTAGTGGTTCGGGTGATGGTAAGTCGCGTGCTGTATTTGGGGTTGCTCCAGGGAGTCAGTGGGCTGGGGTGATTAATAATTCTGTCGGAATCGAACGTACGGTAGAGTGGGCCATTGAGCAAGGTGCAGATACCTATAGTATGAGTTTCACTCGGATTCACTTTGGTGACTTTCGCTCTCACTGGCGTAAGATGGTGGAGCACGGTAATTTCTGCGGTCTACTCTTTGTTTCTGGAGCGGGAAATCGTCGCGATCAATTGCCCGATCCCTTTGAGATGCATGTTCCGCAGAGTATACCCAATGCGGTTTTCGCGGCGGCTGGAGTCCATCGTGATTTCGAAAAAACGGCGTTTAGCTGTGTGGGGCCAGTGACTTGGGATACACAGCATTACAATGAGGGTGTGGTGCAAAAACCGGAGGTTTGTGCTTTTAACTTCGAAGTTCCTTGCCAGATGCCTGATGGGCAAGTGAATACCGCTTATTTGTATGGAAATTCTTATGCGGGTCCTATGTTTTGCGGAGCGATTTCTCTCATGCTTTCTGCCGACCCTGATCTTTTGCCTTGGGACTTAAAGGAGATCATTATGTCTACTGCTCGTGATGTGGGGCCGAAAGGAATTGATTACGAGACAGGTAGTGGATTGATTGATTGTTTTGCAGCAGTGCAAGAGGTTTTGGCGCGTAAGCCCCAATAGTTTCGAAGGATGAGTGTCGAGCTGAGTGAGAAGGTTTTGCTAGAAATAGCGGGCTGGAAGGTGATGAAGGAGGCTCGAGCGATTTGGCGTGCCCGGGCGGTGCGTGAGGTGAGTTATGAGGATGGCTTGCTTTCCGGCCGAGTGAGAGGAGCTAATAAAGGAGGTTTCACAAAAGCGTTCATCCGAAGTGTTAGTGATGTCGATAATCAGTGCCAATGCTATCCTGCAAAGAAGATGGGCGTAATTTGCGCTCACGTCGTGGCAGTTGGACTGGAATACCTCGATCCGCAATCTGGGGACGAGGTTTCTGATGCGCCGGAGAAAAAAGAAGAATCGCTCACAGCTGTTTCATCTGATTGGCCACGTTGGACAGTGGAAGAAGATGCGGAGGCAATGGCAGTTCGTTTGGAGGTTCTATTGCCGGTTCAGTTGGAGAAGGCTTGGGCTGCTAATCAGCTCATGGTTGGAGTGGAAGTGGAGTCCCTTGCTGTCGGAGAACGACAAATGCTACGAGCTCTCGCTGGACATACTCTTTTTGTGTCGGAGGCAGATGCAGCGATTCTCGAATGCCTGCAGTCACTTTCTCCAACCGAAGTTCCCGGGATTGGCTTTCTTAGTAAGGAGGCGTTTCTCGAGCTACTTAGTAGCTTGGGAGGCCATCCAAGAGTAAAGCTAGGGAAGCGCGATGTGGTAGAAGTTTCGGTCCGACAGGCTCGTTTGCCTCTCGTGGTGGAGGGCGGTCGAGTGGGAGCGTCGGCACCTGAAGGTTTCTTGATGATTCATGATGGGCAGGGCTGGTTCTTTAACGAAAAGAAAGGGCGGCTTTCCCCCGTAGGCCTTGGTCTTGCGGAATCATTGACTCCGATCTGGACGACTGGGATTTCGTTGCTGGAGGCGGGTCGCTACCGAGCTTTGCTAGAAAGCCTTTTTGTTGTTTCTGACGAAATAGCAGAGGTTTTTCCGATCGTGGTGCAACCGTTAGTAAGAGTAATTTTAGAGGGATCTCTCAATCACTTAGAGGCGTTTGTCCGTTTCGACTACGACATTCGTGCGAATGGTAAGGAGTTTATTCGAGATGAAGAGAGCGAGCGAGAAGTGACTTCGTTTTGGAGTCAATGGGAATTCGAGGAAGGACGGAAAGCTGAGGAGGGAGAGCAGAAGTGGCTTCTTAAGGATAAGGAGTCGATTGTGCGCTTTCATGCCTATGGTCGTGTTCTTGTTCCGAGCGAGTGGGAGGTTGAGGAAGGTGAGCGCTTTCAGCATGCTACAACTCAAGTGGTAGAGGTGAAACCAGAGTGGGAGGTGACGAGCCAGAGTGAAGATTGGTTTGAAGTGAATGTCGCTTATCGAACTCAGACTGGGAAGGGGCTGAGTGCTGCCGAGGTGCGAAAGATTTTTATGGGGCAGGCTGGCGGTCAGAGACAGCTTCCTGATGGTCGGGTCGCGGTAATGGCGGAAGATAGGGCGGCCGAAGTTGAAGAACTCCAGCGAGATTTGGAAGGGCAGCAAGTCGGGGGTGGTAAAATGCGGGTTCCTCTGCAGCAGCAGGGTTTTCTTCGCGAGACCGTAAAGGCTGGGTTGCTGAAAATTTCGGGCCTCATTGAAAATGATGAAGAATGGGAGTGGGATCTTGGTCCGGCGGAAGATTTGTTGAGGAGTTATCAACGGCATGGGGTTGACTGGATGTTACAGCTAGCGAGCGCAGGCTTGGGAGGAATTCTCGCTGACGATATGGGGCTTGGAAAAACTCTGCAGACGCTTACTTTTCTCTATGCTACGGGTGGACAATCGTTGGTGGTGTGCCCGTCTTCCTTGGTCTCGAACTGGGTGGCAGAAGCGGGGAAATTTTTTCCGGAAATGAAGGTCCTCGCGCTTGAAGGTCCGCAGCGTCATAAACGTTTAAAGAAAGAAGGGGAAGATGCCGACATGTTGGTAACGAGCTATGCTTTATTACGGCAAGATCTGGAGACTTGGCGGGAGTGGGGGTTTACTACGATTGTTCTCGATGAGGCGCAAACGATCAAGAATCCGGAAGCGCAAGTGAGTCGGGCTGCTTATAGTCTGAGCGGCGAGAATCGTTTCGCTCTCACGGGAACTCCTATTGAGAACTCAGTGAAGGATCTTTGGAGTATTCTTAACTTTGCTCAACCGGGTTATTTAGGAAAGCGTCAGGATTTTGTCGAACGTTACGAGAAACCTCTTGCCAAAGGAGGGAGTCCTGAATTGCAAGAGCGTCTTGCTCGTCGACTGCGGCCGTTACTGCTTCGTCGATTGAAGACAGAGGTCGCTACGGAGCTGCCGGCTAAGATCGAACAAGTAAGACGAGTGAGTCTTACTAAACGTCAGCGAGAGGTTTACGAAGGTATTCTGCGGGAGAGCCGTGAGCGAGTGGCGCAGGCGGAGGGTGGAGCGAAGAGAATGGTGGCATTGACTTCTTTATTACGTCTTCGCCAAGCTTGTTGTGATCTTCGTCTTCTTGGTCTCGATTCGGAGTCCGAAGGAGCTAAGGTGGCGGTTCTTCGAGAGCTATTAAGTGAGGCCATTGAAGGTGGGCATCGCATCCTGATTTTTTCTCAATTTGTAAAATTCTTACAAGCTTTGATTCCGATGTTGGCGGAAGAGAAGTGGAGTTATTGTTATCTCGATGGATCGACCAAGGACCGTGGCTCGGTGGTGAAACGTTTTCAAGAGAATGAAGATATCCCGATCTTCCTAATCTCTCTTAAAGCGGGAGGAGTGGGCCTCAATCTTACGGGGGCTGATACCGTGATTCATGTTGATCCATGGTGGAACCCGGCAGTGGAAGCTCAGGCTACTGACCGAGCTTATCGAATTGGACAGACTCGAGTGGTGACGAGTTATAAGCTTATTTCCGAAAATACTGTGGAAGAGAAAATTCTAACTTTGCAAGAGAAGAAGAAGGAATTGATGGAAGCGACAATGGGCGGCGATGGAGGAGGATCTGGCCTGAGTCAAAGTGAAATTCTTGATATTCTAGAAGGGTAGTATGAACTGGCAGATTCCTTCCGAACCTTTCACGGCTTTGGCGCCGATGCAGGAGATTACCGATCTCGCTTTTTGGCGAACGATGCTGCAGTGTGGAGGAGGCTCAGACCTGTATGTGACGGAGTACTTTCGAGTGCATGTTCACTCGAATTTAGAGAAGCATATTCTAGGGAGTATTCTTGAGAGTCCGACCAAACGTCCAGTGTTGGCTCAACTTATTGGGCAGGATGAAGTAGAGGTTCGGCGGACGGCAAGAGAACTACTTGAATATGAAGAGGTAGCGGGTATTGACCTCAATTTGGGTTGCCCGGCTCCGGTGGTTTGCTCGAAGAACGCAGGAGGAGGCCTTTTACGTAACTTAGAGCATGTCGATAGGCTCTTGGGAGCTTTGCGAGAGGAGTGTGGAGGACGGCTTTTTACAGTTAAAACTCGTCTCGGGTTTGAGGAGGCGGATGAATGTGAGGAGCTTTTGGAAGTGTTTACTCGGCACGATTTGGATTTATTGAGCGTTCATGGGAGAACGGTGAAGGACCGCTACCAAACACCTGTTCATGACGAGATGGTGGCGAAAGTAGTCGCCGCGATGCCTTGTCCAGTGTTAGCAAACGGGAACGTAGTGGATGTAGCTACGGGGTTGGCTTATTGGAAGAAGACTGGTGCGGCTGGTTTGATGATTGGGCGGGGAGCGATTCGTAATCCTTGGCTTTTTTCTCAAATGGCTGCTGCCTGGAGTGGGGGAGAATTGGAGCCAGTGATTCGGCGTCAGTTGCTCGAGTATATTGAAATTCTGTGGGAGGAAACCGCGCGCACTCGTTTGCTATTTAAGCGAGACTTTCATGAAGGAAAGCATGTTCAGAAGATGAAACGATATTTAAACTATATTATTAGTGGTTTAAATGAAGAGGTAGAGTTCCGAGTTAAGCGAGTGAGGGAGAAGGGAGAGCTCTTTGCTCTACTGCGTGATGCTCTCGATAATGAGGAGCCGATGCCCGCTCTTCCGCCGGAGTGCTCGAAGCTCTTTTGTGGATTTAGTCAATTACTGGAGTAAGGAGTAGGGTGATAATTCTCGTGGAGCGGAATGCACGGTTTGGAGGTAGGGGTGGCGCAAACCAATATGCCATCCCTCCCTCTATCGTTACTCTTAGGGATTTCTAGAAAAATCGCCAAATTGAGATGATGGATGGCAGTGCCATATATTACTGGCTTTATTCAAGGCCTCATAGCCTCGAATTTGGACCTTATGGCCGTCTTAATTGTTGCTGATCCGGAGCTGGTAGAAGGCTTTTTCTTCTGCCGTGGAGTCGGGGAGGGAAATAAGGTTGGAGTTGGTGAGATCAGGGATCAGATCGGAGTTGGCTGAGTTCGCGACTTCAGTGTGGTCAAAGGCGCTGTAGGAAAAGACTCTTTCAAAATTTTCTGAAGTAAGGTCGAAAGAGCGATAGACGTCGATTTGATAGGGGTAGCTGAAGTTTTGATCACGACCGAAGGTGACGCCCCTTCCTCCTAGGATCGGCCTGAAGTTATTGAGGTTGTCAGGGTCATGTGTGAAAGGATCAGTGCCGAGGAGGATTTCTTGCCCGTGAACGTTGCCATCGCCATCAAAGTCGGTGACGAAAATGGAATCGAGTTCATCGGTGGTCGGGGTGGCCCAGTTGGGGGCTTCGGCTGCACCGATATCAGGGATGCCATCGGTGATGGGGAAACTGCGTTGATCTATTGCGAAAGTGGACTCGGGGGCTGTATTGATCGCAAGAGAGTTAGGGAAGGGAAGAATGGTTTGAGTGACGCCGCCGTAGTCGCCGAGGGGAGAGAGAAGAGGGTTGCCAATGATGAGACCAGGAGAGTTTTCGGTGAGAGAGTTTTGCCCGTTCAGGCTAGATAACAGATTGTTGAACAGAGCCGCTCTGCGGCAAATCTTGTTTTCGTGGTTTGGTGAAAGCCTCTCGATGCGTTATATTCTTCTCTGCTCCTATTCATGAGC
>CAYUHN010000157.1:0-7026 GCA_964444495.1 uncultured Roseibacillus sp.
CTTTAGCACAAAAACCTGCAAATCAAAAAACTGACGAATTCTCGTCCCTAATAAATAGACTCCTACTACGAATTCTGAGTCTAGCCGAACCAGCACTCCCCTATTCTCCGAGAGCTTTGTGGAGTTCACGGAGGTTCTCCAACTTCGTTAGCCAAGCTTCGTGCCGCTCTTTCTCGGTCGCGACGACTTCGGGCTTCGCATTGTCTACAAACTTCGGATTCTGAAGCTTACGAAGGCACTTCTCAACTTCAACTTCGGTCTTGCTAATTTCTTTCGCAAGGCGCGCTTTCTCAGCCTCAATATCGATGAGTCCTTCGAGTGGCATGACGAATTCACCGAGGTCGGTTAATACGACAGGAGTCCCCGTCGCGACTTCAACGGCGTCATCAAACTCGATCCCTGCGGCGCCCACAAGAAGCGCCAACACGTCGGCTTCTTCTGAAAGCCATTCCGCGCCATTTCGAACGACGAAACGAACTTCTTTGTTAGTAGCTAGGTTATACTCAGCCTTGAGGTTTCGGAGTCGCCCTGCGGTTTCATAGATACTCTTTGCCCGACCCGCTCGCTCGGGAACCTCGGCCAAGAGAGGCTCCTTGGGCAATTCTGTTGACATGAGAAACTCCCCTTTCACTAAATAGCCCATCCTCTCACTCAACTCTTCCGTTAAATGAGGCATAAAGGGGTGCAATCCTTGGAAGAAGCGGCTCATTGCATGGTCAAAAACTAGCAAAGAAGTTGCTGAACCTTCGCGATCTCCTCGCAAGTCCAGCTTCACCGCTTCCAAAAATTGCGCACAGAACTGATTCCACAAAAATTCATACAACAAAGAAGCCAGTTCATTGAAGCGATAGTCCTGATAAGCTTGTGCGAGTTTATCAGTCATCTCGTCACACTTTTGAAGGATATCAAGATGATAAGGACGAAGCTCATCCAGTGGAGGCAGAGGCTGCAAGCTCCCACTGCCCGCCATGAGCCGAAGACGACACGCATTGTAAATCTTGTTGGCAAAGTTTCGGCCCTCCTCGATCTGAGCTTCGTCGAAGCGAACATCCGAGCCAACCGGGGCAATTCGCATGAGACCAAAACGTAAGCCATCAGCCCCATACTTTGCCATCAAATCGAGAGGATCTGGAGAGTTCCCTAAGCTCTTACTCATTTTACGACCTTTGAGATCGCGAATAATAGAGGTGAAGAAGACATTGCGAAACGGCAATTCCCCTTGAAAGCGGAATCCCGCCATGATCATACGAGCCACCCAGAAGAAAATAATATCAGGTCCAGTGACGAGGTCTGCGGTAGGATAGAATTTCTTAAGAGTCGCACTCTCTTCTCCCAACTTACTCATCGTCGCAAATGGCCACAGCCAAGAACTGAACCAGGTATCGAGAACGTCCCCATCTCTCACCCACTCTCCCTCAGAAGGCGGTTCTTCTCCGAGATGGAGATCTCCTGCGTCGAGGTCACTAACACTCAAAGATTCAGCCTCCTGAAGTGCCTGAACTTTCTCAGCGCGATACCAAACAGGAATACGATGCCCCCACCAAAGTTGACGAGAGATACACCAATCCTGAATATTCTCTAACCAGTGATCATAGGTCTTTGCCCAACGCTCGGGACGGTAGGCGATATCGCCATCAGCCACGGCGGCTCGTGCCTCTTTTACTGAAGGGTATTTGAGGAACCACTGCATCGAGATACGTGGTTCAATAGGAACATCTGCTCGCTCAGAGTAGCCAACATTATTCTCGTGTTCTTCAACTTTAATGAGAAGCCCCATTTCTTCCAGCTTAGCAGCAGCTTTCTTACGTGCCACGAAGCGGTCAAGACCGTCAAAATCAGGTAAGTCAGGTAAGTTGATTCGCCCGTCGGGATGAAGAACGTCGATGACTTCGAGATTGTTTCGCTCTCCGATTTCAAAGTCAGCCTTGTCATGAGCAGGGGTAATCTTAAGAGCTCCAGTTCCAAAATCTGGTTCGACATGATCATCTGCAATGACCGGAATCTCTGCTTCAGGAAATGGTCGGCGCACTTTTTTGCCAACGTATTTACCCCAACGTTCGTCTTTAGGATTCACCGCTACGGCAACATCCCCCATCAAGGTTTCAGGACGAGTGGTTGCGATTTCGATAAATTCACCCGGTTCATCGACAAGCTCATAACGCATGTAATAGAGCTTAGACTTAGCCGACTTCATAATGACTTCTTCATCAGAGAGAGCCGTTAATGATACGGGACACCAATTCACCATCCGCTGGCCGCGATAGATATTCCCCTCTTTGAAGAGCTGAACAAAGACATCACTCACCCATGCAGAGTAATCTTCATCCATCGTGAAACGTTGGCGCTCCCAATCACAAGAACACCCGAGTCGCTTCAACTGCTCGATAATGATTCCGCCATGCTTTTCTTTCCATTCCCAAACTTTTTCTAGAAACGATTCTCGCCCGAGATCACGCCGAGTCTGACCACTTTCTTCTCGCAATTGACGCTCAACCCGAGTCTGAGTGGCGATGCCTGCATGATCGACCCCTGGCAACCACATCACTTCTTTGCCCTCCTGCCGTGCACGACGAGCTAGAACATCCTGAATGGTGTTGTTGAGAACGTGTCCAAGGTGAAGAATGCCCGTCACATTGGGAGGTGGAATCACGATAGCATAGCCCTCGCGATCGCTTTCGGGATCGGCGGCAAAGCACCCATTCTCAAGCCAAGCTTGATACCAACGCTTCTCCACATCTTGTGGTTCATAGGCCTTAGGTAGTTCTTTTTCAGCGGACATTCCACCGCTGCTAGTGCCTTAAAGAACTCGATTTGTAAACCTCTCAAGCCCCCGAATCCACTGTCATACTAAGCCGCGAAAAATAGATGACGTCGCCATGAGCAAAATTCCGTTGTCTCCCGCCCTCTTTCCTAGGCAAATTGTTTCCCAATGGAGGCCTTACTCTCTTCTTTTCTAGCGCCGGACCGAGCCTGCTTGAAAGTCTGCGGAGTCATATCTGCAGCCGACGCCTCAAAGCTTATCGATCTGCAAGTCCCCGCTCTGGGCCTGAACTTCTGGCCTTCTTCCAAGCGACACCTTTCTCCCACTCAAGCACTAACCTTTTTACCCGAATTGAAGGGAAAAATCCTCCGCGTCGGTGTTTTCGTAAACAATGCCCGCGAGTTGGCTCCGCCCCTTATTGAGGCAAAAGCTCTCGATGTCGTTCAACTCCATGGAGATGAAGAGGAAGAGGAAGCAGAATTTTTTCTCCAACAAGGTGTTCCTGTCATTCGCGCTCTAGCCCTTCCCGCTGATTCAACCCCTAATTCTCTTGCGAGCTTGGCCGAGCACTACCACAACTTTGCCAAGCGCTTTTCCGCCCCCTTTATTCTTCTCCTCGATGCTCACGCACCTGGGGTCTACGGAGGCACCGGTAAAACGATCAATTGGGAGCAAGCGCAAGAATTTATCTCCCTCGCCTCACCTCTTCCCGTTCTCTTGGCGGGAGGAATCACCTCCGCCAATGCCGGTTCAGCTCTTTCTGCTACCGGAGCAGCAGGTCTCGACGTCGCCTCCGGATCAGAAATCAGTCCTGGGGTGAAAGACTTCGAAAAAGTCACTGCTCTCTTGTCGGCTTGTGCTTCAGTAGACTAAATCCCATTAATGAACGCACTTTGGGTATTTTTGGGCGGAGGCCTAGGAGCGCTTTGCCGCTTTGGCCTAGTCAGCGCGGTCACGCCCCTCTTTGAAACCCGCTTCCCTCTCGGAATTCTCCTTTGCAACCTAGCTGGAAGCTTTTTACTCGGTCTCGGGATGGGCTACACCCAGAAAAGTGCCCCCGAATGGCTTTCTCATGCTCTTCTAATTGGCTTCTTGGGAAGTTTCACTACCTTTTCCACCTTCAGTTACAATACTTTACAGCTTTTCCAAGACGGAGCCATTCTCCTCGCTTTTCTTAATATTCTGGGCTCTCTCCTCCTCGCTCTTGCCCTCACTTGGCTCGGTTATCAACTTGTCAACTAGCGACATTCCAGGCGGGTTACACCATTTGGTCTTGAAGAGAGGGGCAAGGAGAAGCAATCTGGGTTTACTTTCATGGAGCTCGACCTACTAGATATCCATTTTGACACCCAAGCCATCAAGCCCAAGGAAATCGAGGAGGCCCTTGAAGATCCTTTTGCCCTTCGTTTTCTACCGGAGAACGAGCGCCCAGATGGAGCCTCCCGCTTCTATGCTCTTGGGAAATCAATCAGTAACCGCTACCTGTTTCTTAATTTTGATAGCGATGGGAAAAAGGTTCGCGTGATCGCCGCCCGCGAAGCAACCGAAAACGAAGCCTCCTTCTACGAACGCAAATTTGCCGAATTTAAATAGATGAAATCACTCGCCTCATGGAATGAGATTCCCGACTTCGAAAACGAAGAAGAGGAAGCCGCCTTCTGGGAGAAGCACGAACTCACTCCACGCCTAATGGAGGGCTCGCTTCACACGCCCAATACTCGCGAATCGACCACAATTACTCTTCGCTTCGACCCTCGCATGCTCTCGCGCATCAAGCGCCTCGCCCGTTCTCGTTTTCTGAACTACCAGTCTATGATCAAGCAATGGCTGGCGGAACGCCTAGAAGAAGAAATCCGCAAGATGGACTAACGTCTCCTCTTCAAATCGAATTGAAGCAAGCTTCTCTCTCAAATAGAGCCGAGTAATGCGTCTCCCATCTCTCTTTCAGAAGCCATTTTGGTGGGATTTGGCGTTTGCAATCTGGTTCGTGGTCTTGTGGAACCTCTCAAGTGGCCCCCTTAATACTCCACCAATCAAGACCCCCTTCCCAACGGACAAAATTCTTCACTTCGGCTATTTCTTTGGAGGCGGCGGCCTGCTCTCTGCGGCATTCTTTTTTCACCGCCCGGATGCCCAAACAGGCACTCGCATTCTCATCGCTCTGACCATTCTGTTCTTAGTAGGAGCTCTTGATGAATGGCATCAAACTTTTTCCGAACATCGCTCCGGAAATGACGCCGCAGATCTCACTGCAGACTTCCTCGGTAGCCTCGTCGGCTCTCTGACTTTCTACGCTTGTCGCCGCTGGGTATTCACCGAGCCTTTTCAAAAATCTCTCTGATCCAAAAGATTCCTTCTCGCTAAGAAGTCTTTTCACTTTTCACCTTCGTCACGTTAGACAATACCACGGCATGATCTTTCTCACCACCGCTATCGATTACCCCAATGGGGATCCCCATATTGGCCATGCCTACGAAAAGGTCCTCACCGATATCTTGGCTCGCTTCCATCGCTTCAATGGTGAAGAAGTTTACTTCCTAACTGGCGTTGATCAGCACGGACAAAAAATGGTTCAAACCGCGGAGAAAAAGGGCATCAATGTCGCTACTCTTGCCACTAAAAACACCAAACGTTTCCGCAAACTTCTAGAAGCACTCCATATCTCTAATGACGGCTGGGCGGAGACTCTCGACAAAGAACACAAAGCCTGTGTCTCAAAAATCCTCACCAAGCTTCATGACGAAGGCCAGCTCTATAAAAAGCAATACAAAGGCTTCTACTCGGTTCGTCAGGAACAATTTCTAACGGATCAGGAACGAGACGAAAATGGCAACTTCGGTCCTGAATGGGGACAAGTGGAAGAACGTGAGGAGGAAAATTGGTATTTCAAGCTCTCCGAACACACCACTTGGCTTCGCGAAATGATCGAGAGCGATGCTTTTGGTATTAGCCCCGCTTTCCGAAAAAATGAGGTTCTCAATGCGATTGAAAAAGCTGAGTCCACGGACCTGTGCATCTCTCGCCCAAAAGAGCGACTCGCTTGGGGGCTCCCTCTCCCCTTCGACCCCGACTTTGTCACCTATGTCTGGTTCGACGCTCTCATCAATTACATTTCCTTTGCTGGATACCTCAAAGACGAAGAGAGCCAGCTTCCCGAATTCGAGAAACTCTGGCCCGCTCACTCTCACGTGATCGGTAAAGACATCATGGTTCCTGCTCACGCTATCTATTGGCCATGCATGCTCCATGCCATGGGCTTTGACAAGGTGCAGCTCCCCTCTCTTCTGGTTCACGGCTTCTGGAACTCCAAAGGCGAAAAGATGTCCAAGAGCCTCGGCAACTCTGTAGCCCCTCTAGATCTCATCGAGACGGTTGGCACCGATGCGGTTCGCTACTATCTCGCTCGTGATATCGCTACAGGTAAGGACTCTGACTTCGATCCCGATCGCCTACTTGTCCTTTTCAATTCAGAAATGGCGAATGGGCTCGGCAATCTCCTCAACCGAACTCTCAAAATCACCAAACAGCTGGAAGAATCCCCTTTCGACAACGAAGATTGCCAAATGGTTCGCAACAGCTTTGAAAAAACTCTCGCCACCTATCGCGAGCTGATGCCTCAAGCCGACCTTCGAGGGACTCTCGAAGCCCTTGCGGCCTTTATTTCGGACGTCAATACCTTTGCCGAACGACTCAAGCCTTGGGAACTTAGAAAAGACGAAAGTAAGGTAGCAGAATTTAACTCCGCAGTTGGACATATGGCAGAAAGCTGCGTCCTGACCGCACTACTACTTTCTCCATTCCTTCCTTCTTCATGCGAAAAAATCCTCACGCAACTAAAAGCTGAGCATCTCAAAGACCTCCCTCTTTCGGACCTCAAATGGGGACTGCTCGAAAACGGACATCAGGTAGGAAAAGGAAAACCCGTCTTCCCTCGTCTCCAGAAATTAGAAATAACCGAGGAAAGCCCCAAATAGCACCCGAACAAGCCACAAGGGCCTCGTCGCACCCATCCACTACCGGAGTGGCAAGTTTTAATGCCCGTTCAAAATTCGACTCAGAGTAGGTAGAGAATTGGCATGCGCTACCTTATTCTCTTATTGTCGTTTAAGCTTGAAGTATCGCGCTACTTCTTCATCCAACGTCTTAATCATCTGGCTCTGCACGGAATCTCCTTCACTAGCATCACTCCTCAACTTTCTTGAGTCGCATCAACTCAATTTTTCGAAACTCCGTTGGAGAGCTTTCGGCTTGGAGGGAAATCGAGC
>CAYUHN010000158.1:0-7001 GCA_964444495.1 uncultured Roseibacillus sp.
ATAAAAGAGCTCAAGCCATTCATTGATCTCTCTGATTCTATGGACCTCATCTCCATGGGCGAACACCCTATCACCGCTGGTCTAACAAATCAAAATTACATCGAAATATTGAAACGAGAGAGCGAAACCTATCTTAGAAATTCAATGGAGCAGGTGGCATCTGAAAAACCGACCACCTTCTCTCACTCTTCAGACACCAGCCCTTCCGAAACTAGCTCAGGTGAACTAGCCAGAGGGTGACCTTCAATCGGCAGATACTCCATTTTCCCTAGATGCCGTGGGCTTGTCTTCAAAATTCGAACGTCGAGCCACATCAACACACGAGCTCCCACCTCACGAAGGCTAACTGGAGCTCGAGTCTGAACATCTTTTGCGTTGTAACCGACGAAGTCCAAACCTTGCTGGCGAGCTAAATAAGCCGCTCGTTCATTATGAAATTTTTGAGAAACCAATACGACTGAAGAGGCCTGAAAGACCTCTTGAGCGCGAACAATCGTGTCCAGCGTTCGAAAACCTGCAAAATCCCTTACGACCTTGTCTGCCGGCACACCTCTTTCAATTAGAGCCTCCCGCATTTTTTGAGGTTCATTGTAAAAACGTTCACTATTATCACCCGAGACAAGGAGACACTCAACCTTCCCCGCTTGCCAGAGCTCCACTGCGGCATCGATTCGATTCGTAAAGTAAGGATTTTCACCCTGGCCGGATCGACCATGATACGAAGTTCCAAAAACAAGGCCTACCGCTTGGGGGGGAACCTGTTCAACATCATCGAACAGAACCCCTTCTCCCGCTCGCTTGGCCAGTAAATTCGCATAAACAACAAGAGCCACAAATAGCACGAGCCCGCTGACAAAAAAACTGCCAGCAATCTTAATCCACTTTCGTAGTCTGATGGTTTTGTCCTTCATTTATTTGGAGTCCACGGCGATAGCGCGCGTAGCATTTCTTCCCACTTCGGCATTCCTGCGTCTTGCGGAGCGAGAACCTTAAGCTTCTTCGGAATGTGTTCGAAACGTACCTCTTGGGTCTTCCCCCAAAGCTCTCCGTCAACCTCTACTGGAACCTCTCGATCACACTCCACTCTTAGACCAGTGGATTGCCGATAACCAACCGTGTCCATATTTTCATCAAAACCTCCACGAACGATTCCTGCCAAAGAATCGGCGACCACTCGATAGCCCGCCTCTTTAAAAACAAGGACATCGAGAAGCTCATCCGCATTATCAGCCTTTCCAAAAAGCCTAACCTGCCCTCCATACAAAGAACCATTTCCGACCAAAACCGCCACCCCTTCTTCAGTGTGCCCTTCATCGAAGTGAACCGTCATTCTGGGCGGCTTATCGCCCAGAACCTTCATCGCAGAAATGAGATAAGCAAGAGGTCCAAGCGCTTTCTTGGCCTCCCATTTGGTCTCTTCGATCACTTGAGCATCAAAACCAACTCCGGCCATCTGGACAAAAGGAGCGCCGTTCATTGAAAACAGATCCACATCAACAGTCTCTCCTTTTACAATAAATTCGAAAGCGCGTTTCAGCTGATCGATGGGCAGGCCCAACTCCCGCGCAAAAACATTCATCGTCCCAGTAGGCAATATCCCAAGAGAAGTTTTCTTTCCCGCTAGCCCCTTCACCACAGCGTTGAGCGTTCCATCTCCTCCGGCCCCCACAACAACAGGCTCCTCGGCATCGGCAAATGCAGCTGCCAGCTCTTCAGCTTCTTCCGCAGAGTTGGAAGCATAGATAGCAAAATGCCCCGCATTGTTCATAATAAATCGTCGCGCAGTATCTCCCCGTTCACTCCGAGCCTTTGGGTTCAAAATCAGAGGAAACCGTTTTCCATGGCGGGTCGAGACGATCATACTTCTAAAAAATTAGTTTTTAACATTTGTGAGACAAGTGAAACTGGTAAGCCCATAACATTGTCACGGCACCCTGAAACTTTGGCAATAATCCTCTCACCTCCTTCTTGAATAGCATATCCCCCCGCTTTATCGAGCACTTCGACGTCTCGATGATAAGCCGCGATATCCTCTTCACTCAGATTAAGAAAGGTCACCTTGGAAGACTCATACTTCTCCAGTTCTCCCTCAGCCCAATACAATGCAACCGCTGTGATCACTTCATGCGTTTCTCCAGAAAGGCGTCGCAAATACTCGGCGCCTTGCGCCAAATCACAAGGCTTCCCTAAAGTTTCTCCTTTTAAAACCACAATGGTGTCGGCCCCTAAAACGATGGCCTCGGGATGCTTCGCTAGACCAGCTTTCGCTTTTCTACGCGCATTCTCTTGCGCTAAAGGCACAGGGGCAGCTTCTCCTCCTTCCAATTCAGGCACATTGGTCACCTCCGTAGAGAATCTAATTCCCTCTCGCCGCAGCAATTCTTGCCGCCGTGGCGATCCAGAGGCTAGGACCAACTTCTTCATGATTCGGTTACGTAGGACCAATTAAGCTCTTTTCTCTTTAAAAAAACCACTTATCATACAGACAGCATTGCTTCCCGCTTCTGAAAAATCGAGCAATAGAACAAAAGTTTATAATTTCCTGCCTTGCCAAGCGAAGACAATCCCCTTAGCTTCCCGCCCCCCGAACTAAAAGTAGTCATTCATGTCTAAGCACAATAGTCTCAAAATTTCTGGTTCCGCAGGTGGTAAGCGCTCTGTGATGAAGCGCTTCGAACGCATCAAAGTTCTCCGTGAACGCGGCCAGTGGAAAGAGGGTCAAAGCCCAATCGGCCTACCCAAGACCAAGGCTGAGGGTTAATTCTTTCTCACTACAATCTTTTCTTTTTATGAAGAGCGGGACCCCACGGTTCCGCTTTTTTGTCTCCCTTTCCTTCCTGATCGAATGAGCGAAACCCGCCTCAACAAATTTGTCGCTTCCTGCACGGAACTCTCTCGCCGCGAAGCTGATCGCCTTATTCAAGAAGGAGGAATCAGCGTCAATGGCCACCTTTGCGAAAACCCAGCTACAAGGGTGACCTCGGATGACCTCGTTCGCCGCGGCCCCGATGTGCTTCAACCTCAAAAGACTCAAGTCGTCGCCTTTCACAAGCCCCGCGGCCTCGTTTGCACTCATCGAGATGAGCGCAGCCGCAAAACCATCTATAATCTTCTCCCCCACAAATACCATCATCTCAACCATGTTGGTCGACTCGATCTCGATTCAGAAGGGCTCCTAATCCTCACCAACGATGGTGAACTGGCTCAAAAGCTCACCCACCCCTCCAAGAAGCTCGAGAAGGAATACCTCGTAACCGTCAATCAGTCCCTCGAGTCTTCTCTACTCCTCCAATTAGTCAAAGGGGTGTTCACCGAAGAAGGCCAAGCCAAAGCCAAAAAAGCGACTCAAGTCTCAGCCCGTCGCCTCAGCATTGTGCTTGAGACTGGGATGAAGCGACAAATCCGCCTCATGCTCGAAACTCTGGGCTACCGCGTTACTAAACTCGTCCGTCTCCGCGTCGGATCACTTACTCTTGGCGAACTTCCTCTGGGCGAAACAGAAGAGCTTCCTGTTGAAGCCATTAACCAGCTTCTCACCAATCCTTCTCCCCCAGAACCCAAAGAAAATCCGTCTAACCGGAAGCGTCCTGCTAAAAAAAACGGCAACAAACGCCCGCCTCGCAAACCTGGCGCTAGATAGGCGCTCACGAATTCGTCGCTCTCGCCACTTCGAGGAGCAGCACCTCACTCTCCCCTTGTCTCCAAGCCACTTCGAGCCCTGTGACTCGGGCACGATAGATTCTCTCACTATCTTTCTGGTAGGCTGGCTGAGGTTGGTGCGCCAACATTTCTGTCACTAAGCTTTGCACTTCCTCACTCAGTTCATCCCACTGATCTCTCGCGCTTTTTAGGATCTTCACCGATTGTTTGGCAGGTGGTCCAATCGCAAAACCTGCCTGAGCTTCTGGCAGAGCATCCACGTAAGGGAGATAAGGTCGAATATCCAATAGAGGAGTTCCATCTAACAGGTCAACTCCTCGTAATCGTAACTCAGGAGTCACCGACTCAATCTCGCACACCGACAAGCCAATGCGATTAGGACGAAAAGGAGAACGGGTAGCGAAGACTCCCACCTTTTCATTTCCACCAAGACGAGGAGGCCTCACCCGCAAGCGAGTTTGCTCTTCCTGCACAGAGTGAAAGATAAAAGTTAACCAAAGATGAGAAAAACCCTCCAAACCTTCTCTCGCTTCGAGCCCATCAAAGCCGGAAGAAAATTCGACCACTCCCCAAGCCTCCTGCACAAGCCCAGGTTGACGCGGGATCCCAAACTTTTCCTCCCAAGGCGTTCTCAAATAGCCGATGGGGCTCATCGCATAACTCTCCTCAACATCCATACTTAAAGAAACGTTTATCTTCATAGAAACTGAGCCCGTTCCTCCCGATTTCGCTTTCCATGACGTCTTCCCAAAAAGATTCCAGCCAAGCAACCACAGGCATGAGCTTCCCACGAAACACCTTCCTCCCTTGGTAACCCCCCCCACAGATAACTCCCATAAGCCAGAAAAATAACAACGCCAGTAATCACCCAAATCACCCGCCGTTCCGTCAACGAGCGAGCCAGCAAATATCCAATATAACCATAGATCACCCCGCTAGCACCAATGTGCACCGAACCTCCTTTAGCAATCAACCAAGTCCCTAGACCGCTCAAAATTGCCAGCCACAAAGTCGTCCTCAAGAAACGATCTTTCTCTGCGAAGACCATAAAGAAACCCAACCCCCAAAAAGCAAAGGTATTCCCTATCAAATGGCCCCAACTCCCATGTAACCAAGGAGAGAGAAAAATCCCAAAAAGACCTCTTAATTCACGCGGATGAATTCCTAACTTAGACAAATCAATAAATCGATCAACGACCTCAATCCACCATCCCAAAATCGTCATTCCTAGAATCGAGATCATCCCCATAAAAATATGGCCCGTGAGTTCACCACTTTTCCCCAGGAAAGAAGAACTCAATGAGGTTTCGTTCCCCATAATCTCTGCATCTATTGAGCGTCCTGACTCCTTAGATTTATGATCCTCTGCCATCTTCGCGCCATTATGCCATTGATTCCCCACAAAGGCCTGCAATTTTTCTCAAACCATGTCTTTCATTCGAGCCCTTTCCTTTTTCCCCTCTTTGCAGCTCGCACTCATCTTGCTCACCACCCTTCTGCCATCCTGCTCATCATCTCTGGCAGAAGACAGCCAATCCTCTTCTCCCTTTCAAACAAGCGTCCTTATCGCTATCCAAGAGATGCCAACGGGAGGAGGCTACTCGGGAACTGACACCACCAAAAACCTTCTCTGCCAAGCCTGTAAAGCCGGCTCAAACGGAACCCTGATATTCGAGCCCGCAGCAGCAAAACCTAGTTTCTGCTCCGGAGCAACCTACCTCGTTTTCCTGAAAGCTCTTGCGGCTCAAACTTCTCTCTCTCCAACCGAAGCCGCTCAATGGGTCGTGCAACCCAATCAATCCGACGGATCGGGACTCTTTGGTCGTTGGAATGCCAACGGCCCGGGCTGCGCCAAGCTCATCAGCGATCTCGATGCAGGTGACAACTTCTCCTCTTGGGAAAAAGCCCAAGCAGGCGACTTCCTAAAAATCTGGTGGACTGAATCCATCGGCGGTAACGAGCGCGGGCACCATGTCGTCTACCTCTCCCACACCACAAACGAACTCACCTTCTGGTCCAGTAATCTGGAAACAGGTTATAGCACTAAAACCATCCCTCGCGCCCGCTGCAAACGAGTCCTCTTCACCCGCATCACCAAGCCTACTCAACTTCGTAAAGCTTCTCGCCTACCCGCTACCGATCCCTGGCTCGAACGTATGCTTCACGATGACTTCACTTGGCGCGAGGTTGCCAAAACCTGTGAAGTGAACGAAGATTAGAAATGAACCTTATCAAGATTGAGGCCTGAGTCCTATCGGGACGAACCGCTTTATCCACTCTAAGCAAGGTCAAAAAGTTTCTAAAATAGCCAGTTTTAGCTCCCAACCATTGCGACTTTCTGAAATTCACGATTTACTTCTCCCGTGTTCGCTAAGCCGGAGTTTCTTTTTCTTTTCCCAGCCTTTCTAGTGCTCGGCTTTTTCTGGAAACAGCTAAAGCTCTTTCAACCTCTGCGCTTGCTACTCCTTGCAGGATTTACGCTACTCCTTGCCGATCCACGCCTCAATCGCCAACAGAAATCGCTCGACCTCTGGGTCCTCTGTGATCGCTCAGAATCCACCGACGACCTTGTCGACAAGGCACTCCCCGAGTGGCGTAAGCTCCTAAACGAGTCCAAACCTTCTCGTAAAGACAAACTCCATTTTGTCGACTATGCTGCAGAAGTCATTACTGAGGAGCAAAACGACCAAGCCCTCTATACTGGCTCGCGTAAAGCAACTCGAACTGGTCTTGCCATCCAAAATGCGCTCGCCCTGGCCGAAAAAGACAAACCCGCGCGGGTCCTCTTATTCTCCGACGGATTTGCCACCGAATCGCTCGCTACCGCTTCCGCTCAGCTACAAGCTCAAGGCATCCCCTTAGATTTTCGACTCGTCCGCGACGAAACCTCGGACGATTACTCCCTTACTCGTCTACAACTTCCTGACCGAGCCCGGACTGGCGAACCCTTTATTATCACAGTCACCGTACGTGGGTCGGAGGATAAGGCGGTTCCTTTGCGAATCTTTCGAGGAAAGAGCATTCTGACCGAAACCTCGGTTAATCTTGTGAATGGGGTCGCTCAAATCGAATTCACAGATCGTTTGAGTCGCACTGGCTCCTATGAATACCGTGCCGAAATTCTCCCTCAAGCAGCCGAACCTCCTCTTCCTGATGCCTACCCAGGCAATAATCTCGCCGAACGACTCATTCAAATCACCGGCGGCCCGCGCATTCTTCTCGTCACAAAATACAACCCCGATCCCTTGGAGGAGATCCTTGCCAATCAGAACTACACCCTCGAAGTGGTTCGGAAGCCTCAATCTCTCAATCCAGGCCAACTCTCGGGAGCACGTGCGATC
>CAYUHN010000159.1:0-6906 GCA_964444495.1 uncultured Roseibacillus sp.
TCTTGGAGGGGCCCCCCCTTGGCCCCAAAATCCCCCCAACTCACCCTTAAACAAAGGGCTCGGAAACCCCAGCTTTCCCAAGCTCAGTCCGAGACCTTCTGTCCCCCCACAAAAAGCGACTTTGGTCCCCCTCCAAAGTCGCTTTTTCTATTTCAAGGGTGCTACAATTAAACTTGTAGCGAAAATAACCTCATCACTCTTCTAGAGATTTTAATTTATAAGTTTTATAAGTGACGAATTCACCCTCTTGGGCTCTCATTAAATGTGGCAATGATAATGCCGTCTATTATGAAGAAAATTGTAACTCTCGTCCTCTTGGCTGTTTCTCCATTGTTCATTGCTTCTTGCGGAACTGTTGGTGCTGTAACTGATGCTGCTTCTGGTGCCGCTGGTGCTGTTGGCAATGCCGCTGGAAGCGTCGCAAACGGTGCCGTAAACACCGTCGGAAACGTTGGCAGCGCAGTCCAAAGCGCTGGTAACGCTGCTGCAGGCGTCATCACTGGGAACTAATTTCCAAGAGCCTTTAAACTTTCAGCGGTTTGGGATTTCTAATCCTAAACCGCTTTTTTTACCCAGATTCAAGTCCAACATCAGTCGAAATTGCTGGTCACTGCGATCTTCTTGAAAGTCATCGCTTGATTCCTTCCCATCTTCCGCTCACATAAAGCGCCTTATGACGAGCGCCGAAATTCGACAGTCCTTCCTCGATTTTTTTAAAGAGAAGCAGCACACCATCGTGCCGTCCGCTTCTCTCCTGCCACAATCCCCCGGTCTGCTCTTCACCAACGCGGGCATGAATCCCTTCGTTCCCTACTTTCTAGGAGAACAGGCAGCCCCCTACTCTCCACCTCGAGCTACCGACACCCAGAAATGCATTCGCGCAGGTGGAAAGCACAACGACCTTGAGGATGTAGGTTACGATACCTATCACCACACCCTCTTCGAGATGCTCGGAAATTGGTCCTTTGGTGACTACTTCAAAACCGACGCCATCAATTGGGCTTGGGAGCTGCTAGTTGACCGCTGGGGCTTCCCTCCCGCTCGTCTCTACGCCACTGTCTACTCTCCTTCTGAAGGCGACCCTTCCCATTTCGATCAAGAAGCCTACGACCTCTGGAAAGCCAAATTTGAATCTGTCGGCCTCGACCCAGCGATTCATATCGTAAATGGCAACGTAAAGGACAATTTCTGGATGATGGGAGACACCGGCCCCTGCGGTCCCTGCTCAGAACTCCACGTCGACATGACTCCCGAAGGCGACACACAGGGTAAACTCGTCAACGCCGATTCCGATCTCTGTATCGAAATCTGGAACCTCGTCTTCATTCAATACAATGCCGAAGCAGACGGATCCTTTCGCGATCTTCCAGCCAAACACGTCGATACCGGAATGGGCTTCGAGCGCGTCGTATCAATCATCCAAAATACCGACGGCTTCAAAGACTTTTCGAACAAACCCACCAACTACAATACCGACACCTTCAGCCCTCTCTTCAAAAAACTCGAAGAACTCAGCGGCAAAAAGTATGTTGATATTTACCCTAATACGGAAGACGCTGACCAAACAGTTCTCACCGACGCCATCGCCTTCCGCGTAATCACCGATCACATCCGGACCCTTTCCCTCTCTATCGCCGACGGAATCATCCCTGGCAACAACGGCCGCAACTACGTCCTACGTCGTATCTTGCGTCGCGCCGTCAAATACGGTCGTAACCTCGGTTTCTCAGGCAACAAGCCCTTCCTCCCTGAACTCGTCGATACCCTCGTCGAGCAACTTGGTTCAGTCTTCCCTGAACTCGAAAAAAAATCCGACACCATCAAATCAACCCTCCAAAGGGAAGAAGAAAGCTTTAACAAAACTCTCGACCGTGGCCTCAAACTCTTCGACGAAGTCGCCACCCAAGTAAACGGGACCGATAAAAACTTCCCTCCCAAAGAAGCCTTCAAACTCTCCGACACATTTGGCTTCCCTCTAGATCTTACTCAACTGCTCTGTCGCGAACGCGACCTAACCCTTAACGAAGAAGAAACCAAAACCTTTTTCGAACAAGCCAAGAAGCTCTCCCAAGAGAATCAGCAAACCACCGTCGTCGCCGCACTCGATATCAGGTCTGAATCCACTACCGAATTCGTAGGCTTCGACAAGGACGAATGTGAAGCCACCATCTTGGAGCTTCACAAAACCGACGACAAGCTCATTGCCATCACTGACAAGACTCCCTTCTACGCTGAAATGGGCGGCCAGCAGGGAGACGAAGGCGAAATGCTCCACGAAGCTAGCGATGCCGAATACCTTATCTCAGGCGTGCAACAAATCGGTGGAGCTCGGGGCCACCTCGTTCCACCTCAAGCCCAGCTCAACGTTGGTGACACCGTCACCTTGCGAATCTTCGCTCACCGCCGCCGCCCCATCGAAGCACATCACACTGCCACTCACCTCCTTCACTGGGCGCTGCACGAAGTCGTATCCCCCGACACTACCCAACAGGGCTCTCTTGTCGCGCCAAATCGTCTTCGCTTTGACTTCTCATCTGCCGCTCTCTCCCCTGAGCAAATTTCCCAGGTTGAAGCGAAAGTAAATGAATGTATCTCCAAAGGAGAACCCGTTTCCTGGCAAGAAGTCCCCCATACCGATATTAAAGACAACAAGGACATCATGCAGTTCTTCGGCGACAAATACGGAGACCTGGTCCGAGTCGTTCAAATCGGTGGTAAACCCCTTGCTCTCGATGGCTACTCGATGGAACTCTGCGGCGGGACTCACGTGCGAAACACTTCTGAAATCGGTCAATTCATCATCAAAAAGGAAGAAGCTATCGCCTCAGGTGTTCGTCGTATCGAAGCCGTAGTGGGTGACTCCGCCCTAACCTACCTCGAAGAACAGATCTCCGAGCTCAATGGCGAAATCGAAAATGCGTCCTCCAAACTGGAAAAGGCCAACACCGCCCTCATCGCCCTTGAGCAAGCCCCAGTCGACTCCCCTCCTCGTAAAATCACCGAATCCAGCCCCACCCTTTCGGAGCTAAACACCGACCTTGAAGCCTACAAAAGCGCCGCAGCTGAAGCAGAAAAAACGCTCAAAAAAGCCGCAACTGCAAATGCAGCCAAGGTCGCAGATGCCACGCTTGCAGAGTTCGCCGAATCCGGAAAAATCACCTCCAATCTCGTGGAACAATTCGAAGGGCCGGCCAACCTCCTGCAAGAGCTTCTCAACGGACTCAAAAAGCTGCACTACACTCATGCCGCCTTCTTGATCGTCGACGACGGCTCCAAACTTCACCTCGGAGCTCTCTGTGGCGAAGATGGGAACAATGCTGGCTTTGGCGCGGGCAAGCTCATCGGAGAGCTAGCGCCACTTGCAGGAGGCAGAGGCGGAGGAAAATCCGACTTTGCTCGGGGAGCCGCCCCTGAGCTCACTAGGAAAGAGGAGCTCTTCACAAAGGCTACCGAAATTCTTCTTTCTTAACGTTTGAGGCCCGAGACAAAACCTCTAACGCCCTCCGATTTTCCTTGTTTTCCAGATTACCCGATTTAGCTTGGTCGTTACGGTACTGATTAACTTCAATATCGTTTTAAATCAGAGGCTTACGCCTCTTTAACCAACAAACATAATATGAAACTAAACAATGGAAACCTCCGACGAGGCTTTACTCTCGTAGAGCTTCTCGTGGTAATTTCAATCATCGTCGTCTTGGCTGGCCTCGCTGTTCCTGCGGCAATTGGTGGTCTGAAAAAGGCTGCTCAAATGCAGGGCATCAGCAACGCTGGTGGAATCAAAAAGTCCCTCGACCTCTTTGCAGGTGACTTTGACAACGATTACCCCAATGACGTCACTGCCGAACAATTAGCGGACCTCAAGAATGAAGACGTTTCAGGTGGTAGCGGTGGAGGAAGAAGCCCTCTCAGAACCTCACCTCTCAGAACCTCATCTCTCAACTCTCAGAGCGGCAGCAGTAGTGGCAGCGATTCTGGCAACTTTAAGCCTGCAAACTTCTACTACTCTCAGATCATGTCCAACAATAGCTTGGGAACTGGGGAAGAAGAACTCTTCTTCAACAACGAGTTTAAGAAAGCCTTTGCTCTCAAAAAACCCAACAAGGATGGTGAACTGACTAAAGGAGAATGTGTTTGGGGCTACACTGTTGGCCTTCAGCAGACTTCCTCAAGTCACCTTCCTGTCGTCTTCGATTGCCCAGTAGCCTCCGGAGATTCCCCTCGCTTCTCTAAGCGTGTTTGGGGAGGAAAGGTAATTGTTGCTCGTTTAAACAACTCAACCAAAGCACTCAAAATTGCGGGAGAAGATAAGATTTCTGGTATCGTCAAAGATAAGATTTCTGGTGACACCGTAAACATCTTCGCTCCTGAATACCTTGAAGAAGGAACTCTTGTTCTTGCTGATCTGAAACAAGTAGGCAAGGGAGCTTCTAATAACTAGACAGACTCCTCACACAATTTTTCACAGCCGATTCTGCCCCGTGCAGATCGGCTTTTTTTGTGCCGTCGACTAGAGCGCTTTCAACGTTCCTGATCTTAATAGGCGACAGATTAAATATCTCGAAGTTGAAGCTTGCGAGTTTGGCAGTGTTTCAGTTTGTCAGGGATTAGCTGATTCACCTTGCTTTATGAAACACCTTAATCATCTTTTTAGTTGCGACTTTCGTTTTACGAGAACTGCCTTAAAGCAGGGATATTTGTCCCTATAACCACAAAAAATATAAATGAAAACAAATAATGAAAACCTCCGACGAGGCCTCACTCTACTAGAGCTTCTCGTTCTGATAGCGTTCGTCACAGCCTTGCTCGGCTTTGCCGTGCCTGCGGCGATTGGTGGCCTCAGAAGAGCCGCTCAAATGCAGGGCATCAGTAACGCTGGTGAAATCAAAAAGTCTCTCGACCTCTTTGCTAGTGACTTTGATGACTTCTACCCAAACGATGAAACCGCCGAGCTTTTGGCAAAACTTCTGAACAAAGACCCCTCTTCCCCTAACAAGGGTGAGGATGAACTCTCATTTCATTCGCTCGATAATTCGAACAAATCGAGCACCAAGCCATCCAACTTCTACTTCACTCAGCTTATAACGAATGGCATCCTTGGAAAAGAGGAGGAAGAACTATTCTTCAGCAATGACTTCAATAAAGCCTTCTCTCTCAAAAAACCAAACAAAGACGGCATACTGACCCAAGGCGAATGTGTTTGGGGTTACACCGTCGGCCTACAACAGACTTCATCAAGCCACCTGCCTATCATCTTTGATAGCCCCATCTCAACAGGCCACTCCCCTCACTTCTCAAAGCTTGTGTGGGAAGGAAAAGTAATCGTAGTTCGACTGAACAATTCGACAAAACCAATAAAAATTGCTGGTTCTGGTGGTCACTCGGGCATCGTAAAAGATAAAATTGACGGAAGAACCTTCAACATCTTTGCCCCAGAGAACCTCGAAGGAGGAACTCTGGCTCCAGCCGATCTGAAGAGAGCCACCAATACTTCCTCCTAAACCCTCGTCCTACCCTTCCGGCTTCAGGTTACTCCTACAAGGCCATCTCTGCTCCATACAGAGATGGCCTTTTTTATTCGATTCATCACTCCACGCTCTCTAGCACAAAAACCTGCTAACTAACAAACTCTCGCCCCCCTCAAGAACAAAACCCAGCAATGAGTTTAAGAATGATTTGAGACCGATTTATCTTGTTTTTTAAAACGCCTTGGTTATCTTGTTAGTTGCGATTTCCGTTTTTACGGAGATCGCCTTAAACCAGGGACATTTGTCCCTATAACACAAAAAACATAAATGAAAACAAACAATGAAAACCTCCGACGAGGCTTCACTCTAGTAGAGCTTCTCGTCGTGATATCAATCATCGTGGTCTTGGCCGGCTTGGCCGTGCCCGCGGCGATTGGCGGTCTCAGAAGAGCCGCCCAAATGCAGGGCATTAATAATGCGAGTGGAATCAAAAAGTCTCTCGACCTCTTTGCGGGTGACTTTGATAACGACTACCCGAACGATGAAACCGCCGACCTTTTGGCCGACCTTCAGAACGAAGAAGTTTCCTCCTCTAACAAAGGTGGCGGCGGACTCAAATTTCGTTCTCTCAGCAATTCGAATCAATCGAATAATCAGGCTGAACCCGGTAGCGCGAAGCCATCCAACTTCTACCTCTCTCAACTTATGGCGAATGGAAGCCTTGGGAGCGGGGAAGAAGAAATGTTCTTCAGCAATGAATTCAAGAAAGCCTTCTCTCTTAAGAGGCCCAACAAAGACGGCACACTAACCCAAGGTGAATGCGTCTGGGGTTACACCGTTGGCCTACAACAGACCTCATCAAGCCACCTGCCTATCATCTTTGATAGCCCCATCGCAACCGGTGACAGCCCACGCTTCTCGAAGCGTGTGTGGGGAGAAAAGGTAGTCGTAGCTCGGCTAAACAACTCGACAAAGGCAATGAAAATTGCCGGAGACGACGATCGCTCGGGTATCGTGAAAGATCGAATCGACGGAGATCCCGTGAACATCTTTGCGCCTGAAAACCTCGAGGGAGGAACTCTTGTTCCAGCTGATCTGCGGAGAGTCGGCAACACTTCTCCCTAATTTCCCCCTAAACTAGGGCTCCGAAGCCCCCCAGTTTCGGGTTACCTGCAAGGCCATCTCTGCTTCATGCGGAGGTGGCCTTTTTTCATCCTATTCATAAAGTTCCTACTTTTCACACGAGCTTCATCGAAGCTTCACCAAAGTTCGCAAGCCTTCCAGCACCACGCTCGGCAATGACTACCGCGACACTCACTCGAGGCCAACCTCACGACCTCCTTCCGCTCTTTCGAGTAGAAGTTCTACGCAAACAGATCATCTCTGCCCTTCTCATCACAGGGTTTCTCAATGGAGTTTTAAGCCTTCTCTTCGGCACGGG
>CAYUHN010000160.1:0-6703 GCA_964444495.1 uncultured Roseibacillus sp.
AGTACAAGCCTCAGTTGTTAGGTCTTGTGTCATGACCCCTAGCTTGATCGCCCTGGTAGTTTAGGCAAAATTCTGAAATTGCATAATTACAATTAGTCTCCTACTTTTTAGGCTGATGATTCTGCCTAAGCCTTTTGTCATTGCTTCACTTTCGGTTACGTGTGCCCTCCTCCGAAGCACTCATGCTGAGGTAGTTATCTCAGAATTTCTCGCTTCTAGCTCGGGAATTAGCATTCTCGATGAGGATTTGGACGACTCTGATTGGATCGAACTTCATAATACCGGCAACTCTAGCGTCTCTCTACTCGGGTACAGTCTCACCGACGATGACTCCGACGCAACCCAATGGGTCTTCCCGGACGTCAATCTTGAAGCCGACGGCTATCTCATTGTTTTTGCATCTAGCAAGAACAGGCAAGTCGCAGGTAGTGAGCTACATACCAACTTCAGACTCTCCGCTGGAGGAGAGTATCTCGCTCTTCTCTCTCCAACCGGAGATATTCTCACCGAGTTCGCCCCAGCCTATCCTGAACAAGAAGAAGACATCTCCTATGGCATTGGCCCTGACGGAGTGACTCTCGGCTTCTTCACCACACCCACCCCTGGAAGTGTGAATACGGTTTCTGTCAACGGACAAGTCGCCGACACTCAATTCTCGGTCCAGCGAGGCTTCTTCGATAGCCCCTTCTCTCTCGAAATCACCACTGAAACACCAGAAAGCGAAATCAGATATACCCTCAATGGAGCAACTCCTACTGCGACCACGGGTTTCGTTTACACGGCTCCGCTGAATATCTCTGAGACCACGGTTATTCGAGCGGCCGCGTTCAAAGATGGTTTCTTTCCTACAAATGTAGACACCCAAAGTTATCTTTTTCTCTCCGATGTGCGGACTCAGCTTGCAGATGGAAGTGCTCCCGCAGGTTGGCCAACTGGACCAGTTAATGGCCAGGTCTACGACTACGGGATGGATCCAAGAATCTCCAATGAGGGTAATGCACAGGAGATGATAGATGCTCTCGCAGCAATTCCCTCAGTTATCCTGACTTCAGATATTGAGAACTTCACCAGTGCTCAAGATGGAATTAATTCGAATGCGAATACCCGAGGGCTTGAGCAACCCGGTCACATCGAGATCATCGGCGGCCCCGATAATTTGGATATTTCCGCTCGTTGCGGTCTACGTATCCGAGGAGGAGCCAGCCGCCGCGCCAGTAACCCCAAGCATGCCTTCCGGACCTTTTTCCGTTCTCAATACGGGGATTCTAGTCTTGAGTTCCCTATTTTTGGAACAGAAGGAGTAGATGAGTTCCAAAGAATCGACTTCCGGACCGCTCAGAATTACTCATGGTCTCTCGAAGGTGATACCAATCAAAACACCTTCATTCGCGAAGTGCTGGCACGGGACATTCAAGCAGCTAGTGGAGAGCCTTATACGCGGAGTCGCTATTACCACCTCTATTTGAACGGGATTTATTGGGGGCTCTACATGAGCCAAGAAAGAGCTCAAGCAGATTGGGGTAGCAGTTACCTTGGAGGAGATGATGATGAGTTTGACGCGCTCAAATCTTCGGGAGCCGCGTCACCCGACGGAAGCGGTCGAGCGGCGACTCGATATGATAGCGAAGCGACAGATTTGCATGTGGAGCCAGCAATTCCTTTTCAAGGTGATGACGTGCTAGGAGAAGACTGGCGTCGCCTTTGGGAGCTCATGCAAGAACAAACCCAACCTGGAAATGCGACCACGGCACGTTATCTCGAGATGCAAGGTCTCAATCCCGATGGGACAAGAAACCCTGATTACCCAGTTCTACTCGATGTCGACAATCTCATCCATTATATGCTCGTCTTAGGTTTTTCGGGTTCCTATGACAGCAGCCTTTCTGCCTTTATTGGAGCCGCTAACAATTGGAATTCTGTTCGCAATACCGTCGACGACGACCGGGGCTTTGTCCATCTCATTCATGATGCGGAACATTCCCTAGGAGCCCAAAATCAAGGGCGCTGGGATAATAATAATGACCGCATCAATACCACAAATGGCTTAGGCTCCACAAATGGCCTGCCAAACATCGATAACTTTGCGATGAGTAATCCGCAGTTCTTTCACATCCAGCTTGCAGCTAGCACCCCTGAATATAGAGAGAGAATGGCGACGCTCGCCCAAGCGGCACTCTTCAATGGAGGTTATCTCTCCCAAGAGCGAGTTATGGAGTTATTCGAAGCTCGGAGGCAAATCGTAGACTCAGTCATCATCGCAGAATCGGCTCGTTGGGGAGACTCTCATTCTAGCCGAGTCAATGACCCCGCAACGAAAGAAGATTGGGAAGGAGCCACAGAGTCTCTTCGCTCCCTTCTCGAAACACGAGGAGAAGTCTTCCTAGGGCATCTTCGCTTGGGCAATCTTTATCCCGATCTCGCTGCTCCAATTTACAATCCTGTGGACCGCTTTATCTCGATTGGAGGAAGCATTACCTTTAATCCCTCAACAGAAGGCACGATCTACTACACAAACGATGGTAGCGACCCACGGCTCTCGGATGGAACAATTAACCCGACTGCTTTCCTCTTTGATTCCACAAGTAGCAATCTCATAGCCTTTGGTCGAAACTCTTCTTGGAGCTTTCTTGATACAGGAGTCAATTTGGGCGAAAGTTCTATCACAGTTGGGAACAGCAACTATGATGTCACTAACTGGAAGCATCCTGACTTCAATGACTCTGCTTGGAATTCCGGATCTGGAGTATTCGGCTATGGCACCCTAGGAAACGCTAACGATGGGGGGAGCAATATTGAAACTCCTATGGGGGAAGCGACTGGTCCCGGAGGAGCGAATCCAATCACCTCTTATCTCCGCCGCACCTTCACTGTTAATGAGGCCTCTTCGGTTAGCACTATAACTGGAGACTTACTCGCAGATGACGGAGTTATCATTTACCTCAACGGCATCGAAGTCTTCCGTAAGAACATGCCAAATGGCCCCGCGAACTTCGAGACCTTCGCCTCAACCGCAGTAGGAGGAAACGCTGAATCTTCTTATAATTCTTTCACGCTTAGTCCAACCGATCTTGTCGATGGAGAAAACACCATTGCAGTAGAACTTCACCAGGCGTCAACTTCCTCGAGCGACCTTGGCTTTGATCTAGAGCTTTCATTGCTTAATTCTTCTGGCGACACCGTAACGATTAACAGGCCTCAAACATTAAATGCGCGCACGTTTTCCAATGGGGAATGGTCCGCGCTCTCTACTAATTACTACACTACTGCAGTTGGTCCTGAAATCGGAGACCTCCTCATTTCTGAGATTAATTACCACCCTGTCAATCCTAGTAGCGCTGCAGAACTGGCAGTCTCCGACGATGATGATGATTTCGAATTCGTTGAAATTATTAACATCGCCTCTCACGATCTTGAGCTCCAAGGAGTCTCTCTTTCCGAACAAGTTGTAGGTAATGAGCTCGAAGGGGTTCGCTTTGTCTTCACTGACGGGCAAATCATCGAGCCTGGTGAGAGGCTCATCGTCGTCTCCAATCGCGAAGCCTTTCTCACCCGACACCCGGACTCGGCCCAATCCATTGTGGGTGAATTCGCAGAAGGGCTTGCTAACTCCGGCGAATCACTACGCCTCCTCAATGAAGAAGGAGATATCCTCTCCTCCTTCCGCTACGATGACACCGCCCCCTGGCCCACCGAGGCAGATGGAGAAGGGTTCAGCATCCAACTCGCTCAAATTCGCAATGATGCAGACTTTAACGATCCTTTCTCGTGGATCGCTATTACTAGCAATGGCTCACCTGGAGCGTTCGGGCCAGGCCCCTTTGTAGGCGTGCTTGATGGAGATCTCGATAATGATGGCTCCTCTGATTTGTTCGAATATTTTTCGGGAACAGACGATCTCGATTCGTCTAGCCGGCCGGAAATCGCGTTCGAACTCACTACAATGGAGACTGAATCCGGAGTCTCTTATACTTTCACTCGCGATCCCGAAGCCTTTGGATTCGATGCTGAAATTCAACGTTCTTCCGACCTTTCTTTCTGGGACGTTCCCGGCACAGGCAATGAACTCATCCTTCGAGAAATCCTCCCCAACGGCCTTCTAAGAGAAACCTTCTTCATCGAATCAGAGCCATCAGCTACTGTAGAATTTTTCCGAATACGGCTCAGAGAGACCACTCCGTAAGAGTAACCTTACAATTCTAAAATCTGTCCAGAACAACTCAATCTTTAGTCCACGTTCAAATGGCCAATTTTCCCTTTCAGTAGAATCGAAAAAAGTACCAGACAAGGGGCGAAAACATTCTAGTAGGCGTTTAATCTCTTTAGCTACACCGTAGGGAGATTCCGTCGTAAACTTCGCATCATCATCTATGAAAATATAATAGTCATAAATTTTCGAAACCTGTTGAAACAATATACTTCTACCTTCGCTCCAGACTGTTTGAGGCGCAAAAAAATCAGCATGAGAATCCAACCCAGTTTTCCGATTGAGACGATAAAAATCTGAGAAATCCGTTGTGAATAATTGCTTTTTGCAAAGCGCCTCGGGAGCATTAACTGAAGACCCCTGTTCTAAAATACAAAAAGTTTTATTCATTTAGACTATCATGCCTCGGAATACTTAGCAGAGGCTTCAAAAGTACTTCCAGATGACAGAGACCCAGCAGATTGGTTTCATGAGAAACAAGCTCAGTTAAAACAAGGAAAGAGCCACTTAATTATTTCTGAACTCAACGAACTCTCCAGTTCTGCTTCGGAGCAATCTGCGCTGTTAGTCGCTGCGCAATATCTAGAGAATCGCAGAGAACAGTTAGATTATCACAGAGCGATCGAGCAGGGTCATAACTACACAGACGAATTCGTTCATACTTCAAACTCCGCCAGATACGCCTTCGCATCCGCAATCACCTCATCCAGGCATCCTGGCTCAAACGGCGACTTCAGCCCCGCAGACTCTAACAATCCTGTATAATCACGACTTCCCCCTAAGGTGCAAAGCTGGGCATAGGCATCCAAAGTCCCCTCCGCATCTTGTCGCGACTTCGACCAAAATTGCAGGGCTCCAGTGAGCGCGAGACAATAGTCAATATAGTAGAAAGGACTCTGGTAAACATGCTGCTTCTGTTGCCACGCTCGTCCGCTTTCTTCGTGAGGGAGATCCTCGTAACGCCACCACGGGAGGTAAATCGACTCTACCTCCTTCCACATCTCATTCCGTTCCTCTGGCGAAGCCTCAGAATTCTCATAGACCAGATGCTGAAAGTGGTCGATTGCCACCCCATACGGCAGAAACTGAAAATAGTGGGTCAAATGAATGCGCCGCAACTCCTCCGCCGCCTCTTCACCATAGAACTTATCCATGTGGGGCCAGGTCAAAAATTCGAGCCCCATCGAGTGAATCTCGCACGCCTCCGTCGTCGGCCAAATCAAATCACTCATCACCTGCTTACGACTGCTGTAGCACTGGAAGGCATGACCCACCTCATGAGTAAACACATCCACATCACCCCGCGTCCCATTGAAGTTCGCAAAGATGAAGGGGAATTCGAACTGAGGAAGAAAATCACAAAATCCACCGCCCGCTTTCCCCTCGCGCGATTTCAGATCCATTGAGCCCCGCGCCTTCATCTCTTCAAAAAACTCCGGCAGCCCGTGCCCCATCTCCCCAAACATCTCCGTAGCCCGTTCCACCATCCAATCATGACCACCTAAAGGCGCAGGATTGCCCTCCAGCGAGAACACCGTCGTGTCCCAATACATCAACGGCTCCAGCTTCAGAATCTGTGACTGTTGCTCCGCAAACTCCACCGCCAGCGGCACCACCTTGTCCCGCACCTCATTGCGAAACCTCGCCACCTCTTCGGGCCCGTAACCAATTCGCGACATGCGCTGATACCCCAGTTCCGTAAACTTCTCGTAGCCCAGCTTCTCCGCCATCGCCTGCCGTAGCCTTACCTGTTCATCGTAAATCCGATCCAGCTCTGGCGCATTCTTCGCATACCACTGCGAATTGGCCCGATAAGACTCTTCCCGAACCTCACGATCCGCATGGTCGTAAAATTTGTTCATCTCCGGAAGCGTATAATCCTCTCCCCGAAAGGTGATCTTCCCCTCTGCCGTCAACGCCGTGTATTCCGACTGCAGCTTCAGCTCCGCCGCCAAATCATCCTCGATCTCCGGAGAAAAACACCGCGTGTTGCATTCCCACTTCGCAAACAACTGCGCCCCCGTAGACTTCTCAATCTCAACCCGTAACGGACTATCGAGCAACGCTTGTTTAAACTTCGTCTCAAGATCCGCAAACTTCGGTAAAACCTCATTCAGCGTTTCCTTCTCCGCCTTGTAAGCGGCATTGGTGGTATCCTGATGAAAACGGATATAGGTCAGCGACGACCACTCCTTGAACTCACAAACCACTCCATCCCAATCCGCAATCAATTTCAAACAATCCTCAGCCGAACCAGCTGCCTCAAGACGTTCATGAAATTCCTCATAACGCACCCGTGTCACAGCTAAATCTGGCTGAACAACTCGATAATCAGCAAAAGCCTTCTCCATATCCCCCAGCCTGAACTCTCAGACCAGCAAATCAAGAGTTTCTCTGTTCGGTGGGGACATCGGTACGGACAAGATAGGAAGCATTCATCCTCACCCTCTCGGACGTCTTGGCAGGAAATCCCTACCAATCCCAAAACCCGAGAACTGA
>CAYUHN010000161.1:0-6639 GCA_964444495.1 uncultured Roseibacillus sp.
TGACCCGTTCGTCTAATGGTTAGGACTCCAGATTTTCATTCTGGCAATAGGGGTTCGATCCCCCTACGGGTTGCTTTTTCTTAAAAGTTTTTCGCAACTTCTTCCTCGGCTGTAAGAAGTTCCTTTCGCTCGCTTTGACCGCCTTTTTGGTTAATCTCATACGAAAGTTAGCTACTGTATTCCCTTCTCAGAGCTAGAAACTTATGACTCCTCTTTCCTACCTCGCAGCCGTCCTCGCACTTGGAATCCTCGCACAATGGCTTGCTTGGCGCTTTCGCCTCCCTTCGATCTTACTCCTTTTGGCCTTTGGGTTCGGGCTCTCTGCCTTCACCAATACTCAGATTGACCAGTACCTACCCGAGCCCACCCTCCTCGCGATCACAGGCTTATTTGTGGCCATCATCCTCTTTGAGGGAGGCCTCACCCTCAAATTCTCCGAACTAAGGGAAGCTGGCACCCCAGTATTCAGGCTTTGCTCATGGACTGTCCTCATCGCTGGCTTACTCACTAGCATTGCCGCCAAGCTCATCTTTCATTGGGACTGGCGAGTAGCTACGCTACTAGGCTCAATTCTCGTCGTCACTGGCCCCACGGTAGTAGCCCCCCTACTCCGTCTCATTCGACCCACCCGTAAGGTCTCCTCCATCGTCAAATGGGAAGGAATAATCGTTGATCCAATCGGAGCTATTGCCGCCGTTCTCGTCTTCCAAATTTCTCTCTCAACTTCACTGCAAGATGCTCTGGGCGATCTTCTAAAAGCACTCGCTCTTACCGGCCTAGTCGGTTTCGGACTGGCCTTTCTCCTCGCGAAAGGCATCGGACAATTACTCACGCGTAACCTTATTCCCGACTATCTAGAGTCGGTCTTTCTTCTCGGCATCGTCGGAGCATCGTTTGGCCTTTCCAACGTCATTCAATCTGAGTCTGGGCTCCTCACCGTCACGGTCCTCGGCATCCTCCTTGCCAATCAAAAAGACATATCAGTTAAACAAGTTCTTCACTTCAAAGAGCACCTTCGGGTCCTCATTATATCGCTCCTCTTCATCATTCTTTCAGGGCGCATCCAATTCACTGCCCTCAAGAACGTCCTCCTACCCGGCCTTCTCTTTCTCTTCACTCTCATTATCATTATTCGCCCCACCTCTGTGCTACTCGCCAATCTGGGCTCCAAAAAGACGACTAAACGCGAGAATCTCTTCCTAGCTTTCCTCGCTCCTCGCGGGATTGTGGCTGCGGCGGTGGCATCCATTTTCGCACTCGAATTCTCTCATGCTGCGCACGAACACGCAGTAAGCGAAAAAATCGCCCAGCAAGCCGAACAGCTCGTCCCCGTTACCTTCATCGTAATCATCGGCACAGTTCTCATCTATGGACTCCTCGCTGTCCCCCTCTCGAAAAAACTCGGAGTCGCAGCCACCTCAGGACGTGGAGTTCTTTTCGCCGGAGCAGACCGATGGACCCGCCTACTCGCCAAAGCTCTCCAACAAGACGGTCACGGAGTCCTCCTACTCGATACTCAGTTTGGAAAAGTCGCTGCGGCTAAAATGGAAAATCTCCCTGCCATGCGCGCTAATATCCTTTCAGAATATGCCGAGGAAAATCTGGAGTTAACAGGAATAGGCCAACTCGTCGCTGCCACACCCAACGACGAGATTAACTCCATGGCAGCACAAGAATTCGCCCATATCTTTGGTAGCGTCAACTGCTGGCAACTCTCCCCACGTGACTCCGACGAACACCATTCGAAGGCCGTTCACCATCATCAAAGGGCTCGCTCCTGCTTCCTCGGCAAACCAAAATTCCGCCAACTTGAAGACCTTGCCCTTGCAGGAGGAAGCGTGAAAAGCACCCTCCTCACTGAGCAATTCACCCTTACCGATTTCATCTCTCACAATCCTGCTAAAACGATTATTCTCTTCATGAATCACCCGGAAAAAGGACTCATGCCCGTCACAGATGGAACCGAAGATCTACCTCCAAATACCAAAATTTATGTCCTGACCCCGGAAGAAGAAGACCTTTCCACCGACGCCGCTCCTTCCGAGAGTCCAATGGGACTTTAAGGAACTCTTGAGTCTCTCTAGGAATTCGGTCTATAGTAACCTCGCCATGGGGCAGGAAAACATTAGAAAAATTTGGCTCGCACTCGCAAAAAAAACAGCGAGGCGAATCAACCGAGCTTGGTTTCTCGAAAAACTCGCGATTCCCCTCCTCGCGCTAGGCGTATTCGCTGCTGGCCTCATCCTTATCTTACGTAGGGAGCTTGAGACCCTCCCCTACTTGCCTCTCTCACTGGCACTCGGAGCAGCCTTCTCTATCGTCACTCTTACAAGCTACTACCTTGCCCGTAAACGGTTCACCACTTCTGAGTCCACCCTTCATCGTATCGACTCTGCCCAAAACCTCAGCAGCTCCTTAGCCGCAGCCAAAGAAGGAATCGCAGCTTGGCCGGACACCATAAAAACAAATGAGAACCGTGATGGCTTACGCTGGAACTGGCCACGCCTACTTCTCCCCCCGCTTTTGACTCTTCTCATGGTATCGCTTGCTCTCTTACTTCCAGTAGCAGCAAAAAAGAAACAACTCCCTCCCGAAGAACCCGTCAATCGGCAGTTGCTACAAGAGAGTATTGACCAGCTACGCCAAGACGACGTCGTCGACGAAGACTACTTGGATGAAATGGAAGAAAAACTAAAGAAGCTTCGCGAAGAACCAGAAGAGAACTGGTTCGATCACTCTGCGATGGAGGCCACAGACAATCTCAAGAATTCTCACGAACGGAATCTAGATGAACTTGAGCAAAACCTCTCCAAATCTGAACGCGCTCTCAACGCTCTCCAAAATCACTCCGAAAACATGACTCCTGAGACCCGTGAGCGCCTCATGAACGAATTTGACCAAGCCCTCGAACAAATGGAGCAAGGCTCCATGAAGCCCAACCAGCAGCTTCTAGAACAACTGAAGAATCTTGATGCCCAGCAACTCGGAAACCTCTCTCAAGAACAGCTCGACGCCCTGAGAGAAAACATGCGGCAACAAGCTCAAAAAATGCAGCAAGATAGCCAACAAGGAGCTGCGAACGACGAGTGGCTCGACGAACTGCTCCAAGAGGGAGGCCCTGGATGAGAAAATGGCGGAAATGGCCCTGGTCAGGGTGAAAATGGTGACGCTCCTGGAAAAGGAGGAGTGAAACGCGGTCCAGGAACCGCTAGCGGCGTTTTGGGTGACGAAAGCGACAAAATCGAACCCTCAGAAATGGAAGGCTTACAAGGTCGCGATCTATCCAACACGCTTCCCGGCGATCTCCTACAGTTGCAAGATGACGAACATCAAATCGAAGAAATCGAAGCTTCTATTCGCCAAGGGGGAACCGTCGATGATTTAGGCGAAGGAGGCGAACTCATCTGGCAGGTTGCCCCGGACCTCCACCCCTCTGAAAAGCGAGCTCTGCAAGAATTTTTCCGCTAAAAGCTCAAAAGTAAAAAAACATTCCGAAAAGATGAAAACGTTCCCCCATGTCATCAAAGGCGAAATTCCAACCCCGCGATGCGGCTCCCACTTGCTTCTGAGCTCTTTCTCGGGTTACCGAAAACCCATGCGTAGCCTTACCCCCTGGGTCGTATTCTCCCTGCTCCTGTCGCTTCTCTCAGCTCAGGAGCAAGAAAGCCCCGCGCCCACCGCTAACGAAGCTGAAGATTCGGAAATTGTAGAAACGCCTATTCCGCCTCCCATTCATCTCTCGGAAGATTTTGAAATCCCCACTCTTCCTGGCGAAGGAGAGAAAGAAAAAGACATCATTCCTTCCGATCCCAATCCTGATCGAGGACCCGCATTCGACGAAATCGAAGCCGCCCCCCCAGAAGAAGAAACCAGCGCGGCAGAAACCGAGAAGCTAACTCAAAAACTCAAGCCCGACCTAGATGACGACGGCGTCCGCGTCTCTGTTCTCGGGTATCACGATTTCTCCAATAGCAAACCGAATACTGAGATGCGCATTCAAACGAATAAGTTTCGCAAACAAATGTCCGCGCTCAAAAACCTCGGTAAGCCCATTATTACGATGGAGGAATTCGTTAAATGGAAACGAGGTGAAGGCACCCTTCCTCCTCAGTGCTTTCTCGTCACAATCGATGATGGCTGGAAAACCGTCTACACCGAAGCCTATCCTGTCTTAAAAGAATACAAAATCCCTTTCACTCTCTTTCTCTACAAAAAGTATGTGAGCGGAGGGAGCCGGGCGCTCACTAAAGAAATGATTGATGAAATGCTCGCGTCAGGCCTTTGCTCCATTGGCTCTCATTCCGTCACTCATCCTATCCCTAGTGTTTTCCGAGCTGCGGCTAAAAAAGGTCCCGATGAAAACAACAAATTTCTTCTAGAGGAATTCGGAGAATCCAAAATCTTTTTGGAAAAAACCTTCGGTCGCCCCATCCCGACATACGCCTACCCTGGTGGCTTCATCACCGAAGCCATGTACCCTGTCGCCAAAGAAGTTGGTTACGAATTTCTCTTTTCAGTGAACCCCGGCATGACCCAACGGGATTCAGAAAACCTCACTCTCCCTCGCTATATCATTCTTGGCGACAAAGATGGTATCTTTCGCATCGCCACCACCTTCCGACCTACAGGAGGAACCGCGGCGGGAAGCAATGGAATCAATATCCAAACCACCCGACACCCAGTCCTACCCACTCCTGGATATCTCACTGCTAATCGACTTCCCCTCATCGCAGCTGACCTAAGCAAAGAAAAAAATATCGAACCTGAGTCTATCGTGATGCGGGTCAGCGGATTTGGAAAAATTCCAGCCACTTGGGATTCTGAAAACCAAACTTCCTCTTGGCGCGTCAACCGATCCCTTCGCGCTCCTCAATATGAAGTCAGCTTACAATGGCGGCTCAAAGGAAATCGCGAGTTTGAGCTCCCCATGCGCTGGACCTTCCAAGTCGATCTAGAAGCAGGTTATCAGCCACGCTAGCAAGACCAGTTAGACACAAGAAATGGCGAAGCCCATACTTGCCAAGTAGGTGAAAATTATTGTTCTCATATCAAGTTCGCATTCATAAAGCGCTTTCCACAATTCAACCTCCTACCGCTTTGTCTTCCCTTCTTCGGTCTCTGCTCTTTTTCTTCGCGATCTCCGCTCTCGCCTTCAAGGCCCTTAGCCCTTATCCCTTCGACCTGCTCTTAAGATCGGTTCCCTTTTTCGCTGAACCTCAAATTGCCAAAATGGCAAATGGTCAAATCGATGACTTTTCTTTCAATCTCAAGAATCTAGACAAAGGACTCGTCCTTCCTCCTCTCACTCTCAATGGAGCCTCCAAGAAGGAGATTAAAGTTCCCGTTCGCTCATGGCCAAAAGGCCGACGAGTAGCCCTACCTACCGAAAGCATACGCATCCAGAGAATCGCTGATGACCCAGTAAACAAGCAGTGGAGCTTCCAAAGTGAACACTTCCGTTTTGTCTCCAACGCCAAACTACGTGACCACGCAGTGCGAGAATTTGCTGCCCTTTTCGAACTCACTCATCTTTATGCTCGTCAGCTCCCCTTTGAGCTTCATCGTTTCGAAAAAGGAGGAAACCAACATCTTCGTATTCAACTCATCAAAGATTACAAAGACTTCATCCGCGAAGGAGGGCTCCCTGAATCCGGGGGCACTTACCTGAGTGAACCAGACATCATTCTAGTCCCCTTTGACGGACTCGGACTCAAAGAAGGCCTGAACGGCTACAGCATCGACTCTCGCCGAACGAACCAGACCCTCACCCACGAAACAGTCCATATGATGATGCGTGGCCCTCTCCTAAAAGACGGTTGGTTTGTCGAAGGCTCCGCTGAATACATTGCCACTATCCCCATGAATCGGAATATTCTTCTAGCCGATCAGCATTTTAATTCTGTCAAAAAATACGTCACTTCCACCGGCTTCAAAAAGCGAGGAGGACATAACCTCGGAACCACCATCAAACTATGCTCTCTGCGAAAACTCATGGAAAGCGACTACGATGAATTTCGTAAAATTCAGAATAGCTACCCCTACTCTCTCCTCCTCTTCTACTACTTAGCTCATGAGGATCGAGAAGGAGAAGCTAGAGGCCTTAAGCGCTACGCTGCCGCACTCAATGCAGGAAGGAGCACCAAAGCAGCTCGCAAAGAAATCCTCGCCGGCCGCGACTACCGGACTCTCGAAAAAGAACTAACCGATTACTGGAAAGAAAACGGTATCACTCTTCAGTTCACGAACTAGAGCATCTATCTCCTAGCCCCCCGCTGATCAGCGAAAACGACAGCAAAAGGAAAACAGCGTTCTAAATCGCGAAATTCGCCTGCAAAGACCTCAAACAAAGACCTTCCCTAAGAGAGTTTTGGAGGATAAAATTCAGCCCTGATGCAGTGCAAAGTACTTTGGCGACTTTTTCAAATCAGCCTTACTCTAATAACGCTTTCTAATTGCCAGCAAGCAACCGAAGCTGACTTAAGAGACATTTATGAAGATGCCGCTCAAAGAAAAGATATCAATCGAAGAGCAGTCATCGTTATTCCTGGTATTCTTGGCTCTCGTCTCATCAATGAATCTGACGACCAAATCGTGTGGGGCGCATTTTCTCGCGAAGCAGCCAATCCCATCTACCCTGAT
>CAYUHN010000162.1:0-6604 GCA_964444495.1 uncultured Roseibacillus sp.
AATTGGATTTCAACACCCTGGAACAGGTGAGAACTACCAAATCAGCACCGCTTCTTCAGCTTCTAACGACGGCTTAGTTGCGTTGGGCGCTTCTGCTGCTAATGAATATGGTTTTAGCGGCCTACAAGCAGACCAATGGATTCTCTATGCAGGAGGTCGTAGCCAAAGCGCAATCGCCTCAGGAGGATCCGGAACAGGAACAAATTTCACTGGGACTTTTGATGATATCAGCGGCCCCCTCCATCGCGGTATTGACGACAATACTCCGGGTGAGGGGTCTAGAAATGATCTTCCTCGCTGGGGAGGCGCAAGCTCATTTGACTCTGACTAAAATTGGCATTTCGATATCGATTCCGTAGCACCTCAGGGAACAGTAGACTTTTACAGCATCGCTCTTCACGAGGTAGGCCATGCTCTTGGGCTCAACACAACCTGGAACCAATGGGAAACCGATGGAGCTGGCCTCTTCCTAGGACAGAATACACTCGATACCTTCAATACCGAAAACGGAACCAATCTTACTGGGCTAGCGCATCCGATACCAATCCACATTTTGCAGATAACGTCTTCACCTCGGAAATCTTTGAACTCGCAGACCCGAACTTAATAGGAACAGTCGGGTTGGGCGAGCAGCAGGACCTCTTAATGGATCCTGTCTTCGATCTCTCTGAGCCTGGCCTTAGCCGACAGGAGCTCACTAATGTTGATGTCGCCGCTCTCGTCGATGTCGGCTGGACAATCATTCCCGAGCCCTCAACCGCTCTGCTAGTAGGAGTAGGAGGACTCTTACTAGCAAGACGTCGCCGTTCCTGCTAGGTTACGCTTATCTCCGACTTCCTATTAACCGATAGACGTAGTAGAGTAGTTGCGCAAGCGATGCTAAAGCCGCTACCACATAAGTCATAGCAGCCCAAAAGAGCGCATCTTTTGCCTGATCTTGCCCCATCGAATCAGCTTGCCCGCTGGAATTAATCCAAGCAAGAGCTCGCTTACTTGCATCAAACTCGACGGGAAGAGTAACAAAAGCAAACAGAGTCGTCATCCCCATTGCAATCACGATAACTCCGAGCATCAACGGATTTTGCATCAAAAATGCAGCCGCAAAGGAAATCATCATCACGAAGCCCATCAGCTTAGAGGAAATATTAACAACTGGAACAAGCTTCGAACGCATGGTCAGGAACGCATACGACTTTGCATGCTGAATAGCGTGACCACACTCATGAGCTGAAACGGCTGCTGCCGCCACGTTATTTTGATTGTAAACAACTTCACTTAAATTCACCGTTTTATTCGCCGGATTATAATGATCGGTTAATTGCCCGGGAGTGCTGATCACCTTCACGTCTGAGATTCCGTTTTCCTGCAACATTCGCTCCGCAATTTCGCGTCCAGTCAGCGGAATCGGAACCTGTGAATATTTGGCAAACTTACTCTTAAGGCGACGACTAACTACCCAGCTGATAAGTGAGGAAATTCCCAGAATCACATAAAGTATAATGGAGCCTCCCGACATCATCCCAGAGCCACCGAAAGCTAAAAGTAAAATTGTATTGTCCATAATCATCGCCTCACCAAACTCTGGCAAAGCATTTATTTATATAGAACTTCAGAGTAAGGGAAAAGGCACATTTTTTCTCAGGACTCAATTTCCCTAAGAAAACCGAAACATTGGCAGATGGAATGACAACTTGAGCCAACTCTTTTGATCTTTCCCCTTTTCTATTCACTTTTCCGAACGAATAGTCACAAAGAAATCAAATGCGCTCCTTTATTTGCTTCTTCTTTTCTGCTGTAATTTTAACAGCTCAGGACCAAATCGATCTAGTTCAATTTGGCCATGAGACCTTCCACACTCTGGGTTGTGCGGAATGTCATTCTGAAATCAAAAATGACGACTCGATCAAAACCGGACCTGGCCTCCATGGGCTCTTCCAAAAGACGACTCGTAAACGAGAAGTGCTTGCTGGAGGAGAAGGTCATCGTCAAATGATCGCTGCAGATCTAGCTTATTTCACCCAATCTATTCGAAAGCCTAACGAAGATCTTGCAGTAACTGAAAATGGTGAAAAACAAGGCGAATCATATTTGCCTGTCATGCCTCCTTACAATGAAGAGACGCTCTCTGAATTTCAAGCAAAGGCAATCTATCAATACCTCCTCACTCTCAATGACGAGTCACAACGAGGCCCAGCTGAAGTGATGGCGCAAGTTCCGCAAACAAACCAAGAAAAAAGCGCCCTGGATGATCCGAACGAAATTCTGGTCACCGACAAGACCCGCATCTATCGCACCCGCATCAAAGGACAGTCCGCTCGAGCTATCTACGTGGGCACCCCAAGAGGAATTAACTACTGTTTTGATCCTATTTCTCTCTCTTTCGAACGCATTTGGTTTGGAGGATTTTTGAACCTTAAAGGCAGTCTTGATGGGCGTGGACAAAAACCATCCCAGCTAGGTCACCAGGCTAAAGAAGTTCCCTTACAGGCCCCACTACTCGCTCCCTTGCATCCCGAGACAGGACTCCCCATTGACTTATCCTTTAAGTCACCACGCTTTAATGATTTTAAAACCATTGCCAGAAATCTCCATAACGATGCTAATTTTGCCGAACAATTGGCTCAAGCAGGAGGTCGTTTCCTAGGATACGAACACCGTGAAAACCCCATCTTTCATTTTGCGGTAGGTCAAAACACCTTCAGACTCGAACTCACCATCTCTGCTGCGGGAAACGCTAAACTCACCTTGAATGGCGAACTCGCGGAACCACAAACTTTCCGGCTCGCGCCTCTTATCAAAGGGCAACAAGAAGATTGGGAAGTGACAAGTCTCCCTACGGAACTAACTTTCGTCATCCCCACTCAATCAGCTTGGCGTCCCAGCCAGGCTAAGAATAGCCCTTCTCAACAATCCCTTAAGAAAACCCCGGCCAATAGCATTCGTCTACCCAAAGGCTTCAAAGCGGAACAAATCGCAGCTCCCTCCGACCCTCATGGTCGGGAGCAACTCTTCGAACCTCTCGGCATTGTCAATGGGCCTGACAATTCTCTAATCGTAGCGAGTCGAACAGCCGGAATCTGGAGCTTAAAAAACAATACTTGGACTCAAATAGCAGAAGGATTCCAAGACTGCCTTGGAATCATCTTAGAAGAAAACGGCGACCTAATCGTCGGGCAAAAACCAGAAGTGACACGCCTCGTCGATACAGACAATGATGGCCGTTACGACTTTTACCAAACCCTCAGCGAGGCCTTTCTCTCCACTTCAAACTATCACGAATATCTCCATGGCCCCGTAAAAGGCCGAAATGGGAATTACTACTTTTCACTCAATCTAGCTCACCACAATACAACCAATGCCATTCACAAAGCCGAAGGGAAATACATGGGAGCTCAGGGAGGCTACCGAGGATGGGCTTTAGAAGTCACCCCCGAAGGGCAGACTTCAACCTTCGCAAGCGGCCTTCGTAGTCCTGCCGGATTAGCTACCGGCCCCGATGGAGAACTCTACTACACCGAAAACCAGGGGGAATATGTGGGAACTTCTAAGCTCTATCTTCTCGAAAAAGATAAATACTATGGCCACCCTGCTGGATTAGTTGATTTACCGGGAATGAAGCCAGAGTCTCCTGAAATTCATTGGGAAGCAGTTTCTAGCGGAAAGGAAAAAGCTCTCGCTCTCATGCCTCATTCATTCCTAGCAAATGCCCCCGGAAGCCCTACATGGATGCCCGGTGCAAAAAGCACTGAACTCTTCGTTGGCGACCAAACTCTCTCTGCTCTTTTTGAAATTCGTCTTCATCCTGACAATGAAGCAGCGCTTCTCCCTTTCGCCGATAAATTCCCTTCCGGGCTAATGCGACTCAATTTTACTCCTGATAAACAACTCTATATTGGACAAACGGGCAGAGGTTGGAGAGCGCAAGGAGACAACGAAGACGCTCTCATTGTTGTTTCAAGCACTGATGAACCTGCCGACAATCGCGTAAAAGACATCACTCGCGAAGGAAAGACTTTCACTCTTCATTTCTCTCAAGCTCTTTCAACGACACCTTCCGGAAGTGAACTCAAACTCAAATCATGGACTTACCTTGATTCTCCAAAATACGGCTCTCCCGAGCAAAACCAAATTGAGCATAAAATCGTTTCCATCAAGAAAGACGATAGCGGAACCAAATTATTAATTGAATTTGAATCAAATGCAGCCGGAAAAAACAATCGTGTCTTTCACTTCACCTCTTCACAGCTCCCCCACACAAAAGGAGATATTTTTGAGGCCTTCTACTCAATTTGCCGTAAATAATACGGATGAGCTTTCACACCAAACAAAAACTCTAAGAGATTTCTTAAATACCGAAATCGAGTAACAACCCGTTATCCTTCACGGCAAGCGATTGCAAAGCTCTAGTAGCAAAAGAAGACTCTAGGGTGTGAACAGGGTGCTGATCAAGAATCTGCGGCCCAACAAGATTTACCAACCCCTTTGCTGGTTCCGTGTATTGACTAGGAATCCCATCGAAATCTAGCTCCTCTACGACTGGTTCCTTTAAGTAAATTCCATTATCTTCGGAATTAAAACGAAAACCGCAAGCCAACTGACAAAAACCTGAAGTAGTTCGTCCTGCAAAATTATTCAGAAAAGCAAGACCAGTATTTCCCGCCAACTGATCTGTTAAACCTGCATTTGCTTTGAGTCCTAAGCGGACTTTATTTTGCTCAGGAACCATCGATAAAGAAGGCTCACTAAGACTTACCTGCCCAACCCCTTGGTATTGCTGATTGAACGGGAAAAATGGTAACAGCCGCGAAAGCAAAGAATTCGTTCCCACCAAATAATTGCTGTGGAGAGCAAGCCGACCCAAATTGCTCAAAGACGAACAAGAAGGAAGAAGAAGAGGAGCAGCGGCGAGAGGAACTTGTTTCAGAAGTGTTCGGCGATTCATACAAGCGTCAACGTGTAGATCGGTGAATCAATTTAACAACTCTATCTATCTCCGATGTCTCACAAAGACATGGAGATTGAGAAATAGCTTTACCACTTGAGTTCGATGAACTCAGCCTGATTAATTCCATCAGATACCTGCGGCTGAACATTCTCAGGCACTTCGTAGCGTGGAATATCGGAAACTGGAGTTACTGCCGTAGGATCGGGAGTGAGAGGCTGAATAGTCGTTGCCGCAACTTCCTCAGCCGGCGAGGAAGTGCTTGAAGATGACGTTGAGCTAGAAGTAGGCCGAGTGGTGGAACGGCTCGTCGACCGACTAGGCCTGCTTGATGGCGAACGCGAAGCCTCTTCTGCAACTGGCGGCAAAGTGGTTACAACTGGTTGCTGCGTCTGGCAACTAGCTGCAAAAAAAACAACCCCAAGGGGAGCAAGGAGGACAAAAACGGATTTCATTGACTATTTTTCAAGTGGGGGTTTCAGGGGGAAACGAAGAATGTGAGCACATCTAAACCGATTCCAGCTTAAAAATCTAGAATTTTAGCATTTCGCCACCTCAAGAGGTTTAACCTACGTTTCGTTTTATATATTCAAATCAATTTATAACTAATTTATAATAAACAACAATCGACTCTCAATCTCCCCTCGTTTTCACAATCTTTTATTTTCTCAATATCACGTTTGCTGATTTCACAAAAACACTCGTTGTAAGAAGCCATTGGCCATTGAAAACAGCTAGACAAACATTTCTTCTACATTCGTTCTTTCTGGAGAATAATGCGCTTTCTTGCCCTATTGACCTTCATCATAGCCATCCTCTCGATAGGACTCTTTTTTGGAAACTTGCAATCTCCTTATCCGCCTTCTCTTTTGGGTTCTAAACTCGGAGCCGCCACTGCCGAGCCCGAAGCCACCCCCTCCCCCGAAACTTACAAAATCCTCATTGAAGAACTTGAAACCAAGCGTTCGCAATTCTCCCAACGCTATAACAATTCTAATAATGAAACCGAAAAACAAGCCATCGAAGAAGAAGCACGCAGCCTTCTCGAAAGCGAACTTCCTAAACTTATGAAATGCTGGATTGGAACCCCCTGGGATTTCAACGGAACTTCGGACACCCCCGGTCAGGGAAAAATCGCTTGCGGCTACTTTGTTTCCACCGTGTTGCGCGACGCAGGATTCGAGGTCGAACGCTTCCGCCTCGCCCAGCAAGCTTCACAAAATATCATTGCTACTTTTCTTCCTCGTAACGAGCTCCACATCACAGCTTCAACTTCCTACGAAAAATTTCTCAAACAAGTCATCAGCCGCGGACCAGGGGTTCGCATTGTCGGTCTCGACTCTCATGTTGCTTTTCTAATCGTGAACAAAGACCTCTCTATCAACTTTATTCATTCTTCAGGGATCAGGCCTTGGGCAGTGGTCAACGAATCCAAAAACGAAGCCCTAGTTCTTCAAGCCTCCAACTATCGCGTAACCGGAAATCTCACTGGCAACTCTCAAGTGATTAAAGGTTGGCTTAATCAATCCAAATGGCCAACGAAAACATAGCAAGAATTTAGCTAAATCGCCACCTTCCTTCTTGCCCTCCGCTTCAGCCAATCAACGGGCACCTCGTTTGCTTCAAACCCTCTCAAGCGCACCCCTTGAGACTCATGACCCT
>CAYUHN010000163.1:0-6589 GCA_964444495.1 uncultured Roseibacillus sp.
AACTCGTTTCACCCACAGATTCTGCGGAGGAGGCTTATTTAGTTTAGGTAGTGGCTCACTCGGTTGCTCCGAGTCTTGGATGAAAATTCTAATATTAGGTGATGACGTTTGGACAAAAGGAGGCTAAGTTCTCACCTCATAGCTCGTTGAATATATTGTGATGCCGTTAACTTTCTCTTCTCTCCTAGTTTTTTTTAGTAGGGGCTTGATGGGGCAGGTTCATTTTCTCAGGCATTGCGTGGTTTGCTTCTTCGTTCTTTCCTTCGGCTGGATGTTGGGGGCGGAAGAGGAAAATTTACGTGATTCCGACATTCTGAAGCAAGCGACGGAGATGGCTCGAGTTGGCGGATTCGACTATGAGGAGCACATTGCGCCCATCGTCGATCAATACTGCACCAATTGCCATAATCCCGACGACGATGCAGGAGGAATTGATTTTGAGGCTCTTCTCGTCGCCAGTGAAGCGGTGAAGTATCCTGACCTTTGGCATATGGCGGGAAAAACAGCCGAGATGGATGTGATGCCGCCGCCGAAGAAGAAATCGAGGCCGAATCTGCGGGAGCGCGCCCTTTTGATTGGTTGGGGGCAGCAGATTGGTCATCAGTGGGACAGGGGAGTGATGGGGTATGATCCGGGGCGCGTTACGCTACGTCGATTGAATCGAAATGAGTATAACTACACCATTCGCGATCTTTTTAAGATCAACATTCGTCCCGCCGACAATTTTCCGGAAGATAGTTCCGGGGAAGGAGGCTTTGACAATGACGCCGACGCCCTCTTTTTACCATCGTTGTTGATGGAGAACTATTTGGAAGCGGCCGTGATTATCGCGAATGTTATTTTTGAAAATGATGCACGTCGTCAAAATTTTCTGCTTGGTGCCAGCAGAGATAAGAAGGGTGCGCGTAAGGTGCTCACTTATTGGGCTCCTTATGTCTATCGAAATCAAGTTACGAAGGAGGAAGTCAATCGAATGGTAGCGGTTTACAGCGCTGCGCGAAAGCGGGGAAAAGATCATCTAGAAGGGATGCGGGATTGTTTGCAAATGATGCTCGTTTCTCCTCGTTTCCTCTACCGTTTAGAGCTTCCAGTGAAAGGCGGAAAGACGAAGGTGAAAGTCAACGATTACGAACTCGCTAATCGGCTTTCCTATTTTCTGTGGTCATCGATGCCGGATGCTGAGCTCTTTAAGCTAGCGGAGCAAAAGCAACTCTCGGATCCCAAAGTGCTTTCTGAGCAAGTCAGTCGAATGTTGGAGGATGAAAAGTCAAAGACTCTTGGAAGGCATTTGGGCGGACAGTGGTTAGGTTGGGAGGCGTTGAGGGGGAGTGCGAATCCTGATCCGAAGAAATTTAAGGAATTCAATTTTGACCTTCGCGTCGACATGTACCGTGAGTCGGCCGCCTTTTTCGATTATCTCATTGGCGAGAATGGAAGCATCTATGACTTTCTGCACTCTGATTACACCTTTCTCAATGATCGCCTAGCTAAATTCTATGGCATTAAAGGGGTGACCGGAACTGAGTTTCGTAAAGTGGTACTCGATGACCCCAACCGAGGAGGGGTTCTCGGAATGGGAAGCGTGCTGGTGGCTTCTTCCATGCCTTTGCGCACCAGTCCTTCTCTCCGAGGCTCTTATATTCTAGAGAGTATTTTAGGCGATAAGCCTCCTTCACCACCGATGGATGTGGAGCAGCTTCCAGCTAATGATCGAGAACTGAAGACTCCAACGATACGTGAGACCCTCGAGCTTCACCGTGAAAGCCCAGATTGTAGGGCCTGCCATTCTCTGATTGATCCTCTTGGCTTTGGGCTCGAAAATTTTGATGCGATTGGGCGCTGGCGAACCAAACAGAACGGAGGAGCGATTGATAGCTCGGGCGAAACTCCCGAGGGAGAGAAATTTACTAATCCAGCTGAACTGAAGAAGCTTCTTCTCAAACGAAAGGAAGAGTTTACTCGCCAGGCAGCTAGAAAATTCCTCTCCTATGCTTTGGGGCGTGAACTCACCCCGTATGACCGACCAGTCACGCGAAAGATTGCAGATGAAGTTCTAGCAGATGAGGGGAATATTCATACTCTCATCATGAACGTTGTAAGCAGTGAGCCTTTTCTGAGCCGGCAAAACCCCGTAAACTGAACTATTTTTCAAATCGATATGAACTCTAAAACTCTTCACTCTTCGCGTCGCAGATTTTTACGCGGAGTAGGGGTCACGATGGCTTTGCCGTTTCTCGAAGCCCTCTCTCCAGGCGGAAAAGCATTAGCGCAATCCACTCAAGCTGGTGCTTTGGGTCCCAATGGAGAGCCCATTCGGTTTGCGACCTTCTTTATGCCCAATGGAGTGAATCCGAGAGAATGGATTGGTGGTGCTCCTGGCAAATTGGGAGAGTTGCCTCGTATTCTGAAGCCCTTGGATGAGGTGAAGGATTACATCAATGTGATTAGTGGTATCAGGAATCCAGGCAATGGGCATAGTATGGGAACTTCGAGCTTCTTAACCGGAGCGCCTTCTAAGCGCACTCAAAAGGCCAGTGAGGTGAATGTTTACAATGCGAGTATTGATCAAATCATTGGAGAAGCCCTCAAAGAGTCGACTGTTTTTCCGACTTTGGAGCTTGGTATTGGGGGGCAGGCAAAATCTAATAATGGTATGGCCGGGACGACCGTTTATACCAGTCACATTTCTTGGAAAGACTCCAATACTCCTATTCCTTACGAAGTGAACCCGCAACGGGCCTTTGATCGACTCTTTAAGCATGCTTCCAAAAAGGGCGCTCAGACTGAGAGAGAAACCTCCAGTATTCCTGATAGCAGTGTCATCGATGCGGTATTAGAAGATGCGAGGGCCTTGGAGAGAAAATTAGGTCGAGAGGATCAGCAGAAACTCGATGAATATTTCACCTCCGTTCGAGAAGTGGAAAAGAGAATTGCTCAACAGAATGCGGTTAAAGGGCTCAAGCTCACTGAGGATATCGTTAAGGACATCCTTGGACTTAAAGGAGATATCAGAGAACATATGCGTGGTCAGAAAGATGGTCGTTATCAATCTCAGCCTACGATTCCTTACCGCGAATATGGGCGCTTGATGATGGATGTTCTCGCGCTTTCGCTTTGGAGTAACTCAACCCGGTCAGCAACCCTTTGCTTTGGTAACGGCTTCACCGGCGGCGGGAATATGTCCTTTTTGAAGGGAGTCAATAGTGCTCATCACCAAGCTTCTCACCATAGTTTTCAGAAAAAGAAACTCGAACAGTTCACGATTATCAATACCTTCTACATGGAGCAGTATGCGTACCTCCTTGAGCGTTTGAAAAATATGGAAGAAGGCTCTTCCAACGTTCTTGAGAATTCGCTCGTTCTATTCGGTTCCAATATTAGCACCGGCCAAGCTCATAATGGTAAAAATGTTCCCATCATTCTCTCGGGTAATGCAGGGGGACGCCTGAAGACAGGTAACCACATCGCCACTAGAAACCAACAAGTCGCTGACCTGCATCGCTCTATTTGCGAACTTATGGAGGTCGAAGCCAAGATTGGAGACGGGAAAGGAACAATCAAATGGGCCTAAGGGTGACTGAATCTCTCATTATTATGAAAAAATACCTTCTTTTATTCCTCGCCTTGGTTGGGTCGGAGGAAACGACACCGATTTGAACAAGAATGTCCGCCTCCCCGAATTGGCAAAGAAATTACAAGCAGAGGATGATCGGGTGAGGTTGAATGTTGTCCCCAATGCTGGTCACAATGTGATACCGCAGTCGATAGGCACAGAAAAGGTGCGTAATTGGCTATTCGAGCAGCGATTAGAGCAGAAATAAGGGGCGTTAGAGCTCCGGATCCGCCCTGATTTATTCGGCGACATACGGAGCTTTCTAAAGGCCGAGATTTAGTTACTTCCTAAGATAGAGAAATCGAGTTCTCCGGTACGGATGCGGGCTTCTTGTTGCACGTCTTCATCCTGAATTTGAGCGACGAGATTTTCTGAAAATCCTTGTCCGTTTTGAGCAAGTACTGGGACGTATTCTGCGATGGCACGGTCACGGAATGGTCCAGAATCGACACTTTGAATCCATGCTCCTACTTCTGCAGGTGATTGTCCTGCCCAGTCGGCAAGAATAAGTGGGATAGCATCTCGCCAGAGTTCGGGGCTCTGTTCATTGAGCCAAGAAAGAGTCTCGGCGGGGTTTTGTGTGGCCGCTTCCTCAACTAAGAAATCCAAGAAATCATTTTCATCACTATTTTCAAATAGTTCTTCTTCTGCTGAAGAGAGTGCGTCGTTAAAGCCTCGTTCTTCCACAGAATCTAGGAAGCTGAGAGCTTGGGCGATATTGCGAATAGAACGCTCAGGTGAGGAGAGGGCGGCTTGATAGAGCTCTGCTCTTTGATTTTGAAAATCAGGACCAAGAAAAACGCGTTCCAAGGCGTCGCTAAATGCCTTGGAATTTTTCCCGTTTGCTAGACTAGTTAGCTTTGCGATAATTTCTCTAGCAGGTTCGTTTGCGTCTAGGGATATTTTTTGGTAGGGAGCGGCTAGGCTGGCCTCTACTTCGGAGGTCTCATTGGCGATCTCGGTGGGGTTGAGCTCAACTACTGTCTCGAATTGAGTAGGCGCATTTGGTTTGCTTTGGGAGGAATATTGTTTAACTGAAGAGGTGGTGTGAATTGATTGTTTCTTTAATTGAATACTAACAGCAGCAGTAATTGTAGATAACGCTGATAGTAAAGAACCTCCAATTATCAATTTCTTAGTTTTCATTTTTTGGCTATTGTTTTTTACCTTTATAAGAGTTCTTGCTTGGCGTGTTATTCCCAAGTCCTTTTTCGAGTTTTAATTTACTTGTTTAAAGTCGTCTATGACTTTTTCCAATTATTTGGGAATAGAGATTTTTTTTGTTCCTCTAGATTAATTATTTATTAATAAATATATAATTTTACGGTAATCTAAAGAGTGAAAATAATGCCTTTATTTTTGGAATATTTTTTAAGCAGAACCGTCTCGTTTGTGCCTTGAGTAAATTAGGGCTATCTAAAGAACTCAAAAACATATATGAAAACTAAACTCATCACACGCCTAGGGGCTCTTTCCGCAATTGCTCTGTCTTCGGTAGGGACCGTCGCAGCTCAATCGAGTCTCATTGAGAAAAAATTGGAAGTATTGCAGAGACTTTCAGGTCTTTCGGCTTCGGCAGAACGTTTTGAAGGAGCGGTTTACGCAATGGCCAATGGTTCTGATCGTAATTTGATTGCCGCTTACGGGAGACGCGGAGACGGGACTCTTGAGCTTATTGGGAACTTTGCAACTGGTGGACGTGGTGCTGCTTTTGATGGTGGAGAGGGGCTTGATCCTTTGATTTCTGCTTATGCGTTAGAGCTGACCCCGGACAATCGTTTTCTACTAGCCGTTAATGCGGGTAGCAGTACTGTTACTGTCTTCAGTATTAATTCGGACTTTTCTCTCACTCGTCAGAGTGAGGCTTTCACCTTTGGTGTAGGACCAAATAGTCTTGCCTATGATAATGGTCAGTTTTTCGTCACTAACATTGATGCCGATGGCGAATTTGCTGGTGAGCCTGATCAGGAGGGAAGCATTCTTGGTTTCTTTGTAACTAGTCGTGGAAACGTTGTTCCTGACTTCCGTAATTATCGTCTTCTCGAAAATCGTCCTTCTGCAGTGCGCATTTCTCCGGACGGGAGAAATCTCGTGGTCACATCTATCAATTCTGGTTCTGCTGCTCTTGCTAGTGGAAGTGAGGATGAAATCGTTATGTATAGCTTGGGACGTGGAGGCTTGAGTAGTTCACCAGTTGCTTCAGCCACTTCTACTTTGCGTGGAAACGCAGAAGGTCGTAATCTTCCTTCGGCGATTGGTTTTGATATTGTTCGTGATGGCAGTAGTCAGTATGTGGTTGTCACCGAAGCTCGTGAGTTCCAGTCCAATGGCGCGCCACCTGCTTTTCCTGCTTTGCAAACTGGTTCCGTTTCGACTTGGGAGATTTCTCGTGGTAGTGATTTGATTCCGGTTGCGTTAGATGTTATCCCTGAGGGGCGTACAATCGAGGATGGGGAGCGTACCGCTTGTTGGATCGCTTTCTCTGAGGACCAAGATTACTTTTGGGTGTCCAACGCTTTGGATGCTTCGCTGTCTACCTATAGTTTCGACGAGGGGGATATCTCTGTTCTCGAGGAGATCGCCATTCAGGGAGTGGGTGCCGAGTCTCCAGACCCTGCCGTTGCATTCGGTGAGACACAAGGCTGGATCGATCTCGATACTGATCGCAACGGAGAATATGTTTATCAGCTCTACGGTCTTGCTGGCACAATCGGTGTATTCCGTGTCGGAGAAGGAGGTTCCCTCAGTTTGGTTGAAGAGGTCACTGGGACCCTTCCTGAGCAAAATACGCAAGGTATTGTAGCTTTCTAGGTGAGTTAGGAGAATCGCTATTCACAGCGTGAAGAAGGCTCGGGGAAACCCGAGCCTTTTTCGATGTTTCGTCACTTTTACATGATGATTTGAGGGAGGGGTGAGTTGACGTTCAGGAGTGGCTTCAAGTAACTGCGCCGCAGTTGCGTTTGTATGGAGAAAATG
>CAYUHN010000164.1:0-6510 GCA_964444495.1 uncultured Roseibacillus sp.
AGTACAAGTTAAAACAACGCAATATCCGTCATAACCATTCGGTCGAAGCACTAGTACCTGCCCGCTTCGAGTTGTGTGCTAGTAAAACTGGTTTCTCCTTTCTCTCATCGGCGATCACGATCGTTCCCTCGACTTCGAGTTCATTGAAAATGGATTTCCAGTCCTCCGGATTCGTGAAACGAAATTCGGCAGATAGCGTTGTTAAGGCTAGAGCGTAAAGAATGGCGGTCAGGAATCTAAGTATGAAGTTGATCTTCTGACGTTAGGAGTAAACTTCGAATGGTTCAATGTCTTCCTGTTCAGCCGTCACATGGAAGTTGTTTTGTCTTACGATACTAAGAAAAAGCTAAGTGGATGCCGCGGGCTTTATGAAGCGTCTCTTCGTATTCTAATTCTGGATCAGAGTCAGCTACGATACCTGCCCCTACGTGGAATTGAATGTTTTCTTTTTCGCGAATGGCAGTTCGGATCGCGATGTTAAATTGAGATTCGCGATTGAGTCCCAGATAGCCGACGACGCCGGTGTAGAGGCCGCGAGGAGAAGGCTCGAGGTCGGCGATGATTTCGCGAGCGCGTTTTTTTGGAGCTCCCGTAATGGAGCCTCCGGGAAGGCAAGCTCGAAGGGCGTCGAGATGATTATGTTCGGTGTGGATTTTTCCAGAAATAATAGAGGTCAAGTGATGAACGTGAGCGAGAGTTTCGAGGCTGGCTAGGGCTTTAACTTGAACGGTTCCAAACTTACAAATTTGCCCGAGATCGTTGCGAAGGAGGTCCGTGATCATCAGGAGTTCGGCTTGTTCTTTGGCGGATTCGCAAAGTTCTTTGGCAGAGTGAGCGTCTTTTTCTGGTTCGGGAAAACGAGGGCGAGTTCCTTTGATGGGGCGAGTTTCGATATGGTCTTGCTTCAGATGAAGGAAGAGCTCGGGGGAGGAGGAGCACACTTCTCGATGCCCTTGCCTAAGATAGGCTGACATGGGCGCTGGCGAGCGTTCTCGTAAACGGGCATAGTAGGGAAGGAGGTTTTGAGAGAGCGGAAGGGAGGAGAAGAACCGTTGGGCGAGATTGACTTGGTAGATATCGCCGGCAGCAATGAGTTCTTTGGCTGAGGCCACCCGTTGATAGAATTCAGCGCGTGTCTGTTCGGCTTGCCATGAGATGGGGGAGAGTGATTGAATTTCGGAAGCAAGGGATCGAGAGGAGGGAGACCAGTGATCGAGCAGGCTGCTATTTGGAGTTGTTTGCCAGAGAGCTTCGTTGGGCGAATAGAGGAGTAGATCGCGATAGAGGCCGAAGAGAAATGTTCCTTCGTACTCAATGCTACCAATCCATGCGCCGGAGAGGCTGGTAGATGTGGAATTCGGAATAAGGGTTTCGCGGTAACGTTTTTGGAAAGCAGCGAAATCTTGCTCGCAAAAGAGTGAGCCGGTGATGATTTCCTCGGGGTTTGCGGCGAGGATTGAGAGGGGAGGTTGGCTGCCCGAGGGAAAATGTCCTACCGAGTCGAGAAGGACGGGATCCTTAAGACGAGAGAGACCGTGTAAGGTCTCAAGCGGGTCCTTGGTCCAAGAGGTGAGTGGCGTATGGGAGCTCGGCTTCAGAGTGATGAAGACCTTAGCGATACTTCTCTAGGGTTACAATTTGTGATTTTTGGAATTTCGAGAGAATTTCAGTTTGGTAGGTCTTTAGCGTCAGGCGCGGCTGCTCAGCGTCCTTGGCGAAGGCGTTTTTTCATAGCAAAGCCCCTGGTAAATCTCGTGAGCACAAGGTAAAAAAATACGCTACTTGATGTAGCGTATTGCAGAAAAGGTTTTGAGAGAGGGAGGAGCTACCAAGCTCCGCATTTATCGTAGGCGACGACACCATCTACGATACCGTGAGCGAGCTTGTCGCGGTAATCTCCCTTCATGACCATGTTGCGCTCACGGGTGTGGCTAAGGAAGCCGCCTTCGACAAGAATAGCAGGGAGACGGTTGTGGCGAAGAACGTAGTAGCGAGCATGTTTGACGCCACGATCAGCTGCCAGAACTTGGCTATGCATTCCTGCGTGACAAGCTTGGGCCAGAAGTTTGCTGCCAGGAGAGTGATAGAAAGTTTCGAGGCCTTGGACGCTTTTTTTCCAAGTCGAGTTGTAATGAACGCTTATGAAGATAGCTCCTGGATACTGGTTGGCGATATTAGCCCGCTGAGAGAGAGGGATGAAGCGATCGTCGGTGCGAATCATAACCGTGTTATATCCCTTTTGCTTCAAATAATACTCCATGCGTAGAGCGGTATCGAGAGCGAGATGCTTCTCGTAGACTTTTCCCCACTTGCCACCGACATCTCGTCCGCCGTGACCAGCGTCGATAATGACTGTCTTGGAAAAGGCCGGAAGGGCGCAAAAGAACAGAAAAAGAAGGGTGAGGATTCTCATGTAGTGTCAGGATGTATTGGTTAGGGTTGTCTATGAGACGTGGCGTTGCGACGTGGCGTGAAATTTTCAGTAACTATTAGGAAGTTACTAATATAGGCTGGTAGGGCGTTCGGAGACTCCTTTGATTTTGGCCTCACGTTCTTGAGCTTCTTTAGCATTGAAGGCGAGGCCGCCAGCTATCTTAACGTCCCCATTTGCGAAGCCTATGAGGCGAGGCTGACCGGAGGGGCTACGAGTATAAATCTCTTGATTGATGACTTGGCCGCGGGTGTCGATGATAATGTGTCGGTAGCGGTTTGGGGCTGCGAGAAAAAGCACGTTGAGGTTGCTTTTCTGGTCGAAGAGGGCTTCGACCTTCTTTGACGAAAGCATCCGGCTAATGGGGTAGGTGAGAGCAACTTGCTGTTCTTTTACCATTTCAGCTTGGAAGTAGAGATAGTTGTCGTTGCCCGGAGCAAAAGAGATGAGTCGGAAATCACGAGCTTTTTCTCCAAGTCCGATGCGACTCTCGAAGACAGTACGCCCATAGGTGGTGTTAAAAGTGATGGAGCGGCTCTGGAAAGCTTCTCCCGAAGGAAGAACCACGACTACATGGGCCGAGTAGCTGCCGAGTCTGTAAATTGGGAAGTAAGCGTTGAGGTCAACGGGCTTGGCTACGGTATTGCCTGTGGGAATCTCAGTTCTTCCGAAGTCGAGTTGGTTGTAGGGTAAAACCTTCTCTCCTCGTTCGTTTGTGATGTAGATATTGAGCCAACTTCTTTGCGGGTCTCCATAAAGAGATAAGGGGGAGCCAGTGATGTTGGTCAGCTGGATGGAGAGGTTGACTGCTTCGTGGGGGATAAATTGTTGGCGCGCCATCTTGACGTCCAGACCGACTTGTCCGCAGAGATTGCCTACGAGAAGGAGAGGAAGGACGAGAAAGAGGAGACGGAGCATAATAAAAATAGCGCGAAAGAAAGTGATAAATGAAAAATGTTAGCTGCTGGCAAGACAAAGTCTCATTCCTAAACATATCTTGATGTTTTAAGGTTCTATGTCATAAGCCACGCGAAAGCCGAGATTTGGGAGTCTTTGAGAAGGGGATTTGAGCCATTGACGGTGGAGAGCATTCTTTTTTCTGTCCTCAAATGAGGTTCCGAGTGCGGTGGGTTTAGCTGCGTCCATGGGGGAGGAAGGGTTTTGTGAGAAGTTTCCACACCACTCCGAGACGTTGTCCGCTAATCCCACAACTTTTTGACTATTAGGGGAGACTGGATTCCAGCCAGGCTTTTCTTGCGCTGCGGTGGTCTTGCTATGGATGATGGCCCACCATTCTTGGTCTGTTGGTAAATGACCACCTTTCCATTTGGCAAAGGCTTGGGCATCCCACCAATCGACTCCAACTACAGGATAATCCATGCCAACTTGGCGGTCATGCCAGGTTTTTTCTTCTTGAGCCGCTTTGAAGAGGGCTTCCCAGTCATCAGGAATGACAGTTTTTTTGTCTTCCGGAGTATTTTCGGCCCAGAGCTCCTTACGTTCTTCTCGAGACATTTGCTGCCATTTGGCGATGAAATCGGCGTATTCCCTGATCGTGACTTCGGTGGAATCGAGGAGGAACGCGCCCAATTCGGCATTGGTGCCATCGGGTTGAGGATAGTTCCCTTTCGGGATGGTGATTGTGGGGTATTCTGCGGCGCTGTTAATGAGGTGTTTGATTAAAAAAATGCTTCCTCCAATGAGCGCGAGAGCGAGAATTATGCAGGTGATGAGAAGAGGAGTTCCAGATTTTTTCTTGGCAGGGAGAGCTTTGGGGGGAGGGGAAGGAGAGGCGGCGGTTGTTGCAGTGGTTTCGAGTTGTTCGACGACCTGTTCGGTGAGTTTTTTGACCTCGGACCAAGGCAGGGCTGGTTGTTCCGCAGTTCCTACGATGAAATCGAGTAAAGTGTTCATGCGGCTAGCAGCTGGGCGCCCGGATCTAATGAGCGGTCGTAGAGAATTGACCAGACCATGGCGAGTGGGTTCATCGCTAGTAAGGGGGCCGATGGTGGCGATATTGCTGAGACGGATGTTGCCGTGGCTGTCGAGCCAGGCGCTGCCGCCATCAAATTGTTCGATCGCGACTTCGTGAGAAGTGAGTTTTTCGAGGCTAGATGCGATCTGTCCGATAATTCTATTAATTATTGCGGGTTCGAGGGTTTCACCAGCTTCTTCAAGAGCGGTAAGGTTGGTAGAAGGGAGCATTTCGCGGGCGCAATAGACTGCGCCACCCTCTTCAAAAGCTTCATAAATCGCGCCAAGAGTTGAGTCGGTTTGATTGGCTTTGATTCTCACGGCGTCAAGAAAGCCAGTAAGATCGTCACCGTAGTAGCAAACGAGTTCAACCTCGCGATTGATGCTGGTCTGCGTTGCTTGCCAGAGTTCTTGATCTGGAGCTTCACAGATTTTTTCTAGTAAAAGGTAATTGGAAACTTCGGTTTGCGGAAGGAGTGGAGGTCGAGTGCTCACGGGTTGGAGTATGGTGGTAGGGAGATTAGGAGCTTTGTCGAAAAAAATCTAGCTAGCATTAGCATTGTAGACCAAGCCGCCTTGTTCTTTGTAGAGGCTAAGGACATTTTGACCGCCTTCTCGTAAGAGATCGGTGGTAACAGTGATATTGGGAAGAGGATACGGGCGTTCGGCGAGAAGTTTTTCCCAATTGGATGGAAGGGGGCCCTCATGAAAACCAAGAATGGATTCGACATCTGACGCCCGAGCGGAGATGGCAAGAGACTGAACCCCAGACCACCAAGTGTTACCGAAGCATTGGATGCAAGGTTGGGCGGAGGTGACAAGGCCCATGGCGGGAAGATGTTTTTCTGCTAGATTATGAGTGCCAAGATATTGTTGAGCGAGTGAGAGCGCGAGGGTTTCGGCATGAGCTATGGAGGTTTGAGCTGGCACGACACGATTTACGCCTGCGGCAACGAGTTTGCCGCTTTCGAGCTCAAAAACCGCTGCGGCAAAGGGGCCGCCCGTTTCGCTCTCGACGTTACGGCGCGCGAGCGCGAGCACCCAAGCCATTTGCTCAGATGGTGCGATGAGGGGGGTTCCAGTTCGTTGTTCGGCGATCTCTTCAGTAAGCCAGTCGGGGCAGGTGATTTCGAGTTTCATTTGAGATGGGTTTTTGGGCTATAAAGAGTTCTAGCGCTTTGCCTTGCACTTCTTTTTATGCGAGCCTAGGTTCTGTTTACAAAAATGAAGAGGCGTTTTCTCGTTCTAGCGACATCGATGTTGGGTTTAGCAACCGTGGGTCTTTTGGCTGAGTCTGAAAAGGGTGAGAAGCGTCCGGTTTGGGAGAATGAGAAAATCTTCCGAATTGGCAAGGAAGAGCCAAGAGCGACTTCTATGCCATTTGCAACCAAGAAGGCGGCGCAGGAAAAGGAGCGGCTCGAATCGAGTTATTGCCAGTTGTTAAATGGTAAATGGAAATTTCATCATGTAGGAAATCCTAAGAACCGCCCGGTTGACTTTTATAAGGTTGATTTTGATGTTTCGAGCTGGGACGAAATTCAGGTTCCTGCGAATTGGCAGATAGAAGGTTATGGAGGATTGCTTTATTCGAACGCTACCTATCCTTTTGCTAAAAATCCTCCACGAGTCATGGATGAGCCTCCGGGGAATTTTTGGACTTTTCCTGTGGAAAATCGAAATCAAGTAGGCTCTTATCGTCGGGATTTTACGATCCCGAAAGGTTGGGGAAAGGAGGAGGTTTATCTCTCCTTTGAGGGAGTTGATTCTGCGTTTTTTCTATTCGTGAATGGAGAGAAAGTGGGTTACTCGCAAGATTCTCGCACTACTGCGGAATTTAGGATTACTGATTTTCTCGTGGAGGGAAACAATGTGCTCGCGGTAGAGGTTTACCAGTATTGTGATGGTTCCTATTTAGAGGATCAAGATATGTGGCGCCTTTCGGGAATTTTCCGAGATGTTTTTCTTCATTCGGCTGCGAAGACCGCTCTCTGGGACTACGAACTCAATGCTTCGGTGGCGGATGATTACCGGACAGGGACTCTAACGCCTCGCTTTGTGCTGCGAAATTTAAACGAGAAGGAGACGAGTGGGAAGCTAACGATGCA
>CAYUHN010000165.1:0-6454 GCA_964444495.1 uncultured Roseibacillus sp.
ACGCAAAATCAAAGGGTATAGGCCATCGCCTGCTCCCTATGGGATGGCTGTGAAAATTTTTGGAAAAGTTTGCGATTGCTTCCGGTTGTAACTTGAGCGCCTATCCTAAAGGGCTCCTTTGCCCACGCAACTTCATTTCGAGAAAGCAGGTCGTTGAACCAACGTGTATCCAAGATTTTTTCAATAAGACTCTTTTTCCGGCTTTGAAGAATGAGAGAGCTTGATAGGCTCGCTCGCGATGCGAAAACGTTCGGGAGAAGCTCGTGAGAATCGACATGTGCGAGGGCGTGAGCCTAGTCGTCAACGGGGTCCTCGTTGGTCAGAAGAAGATCTATTAGCCAAAGTGACCGCCGGGGAAGTGAACTTTGTGGCGATCTTGGATTGTGTTCAAGATCCTCATAATTTGGGGGCTATTCTACGGACTGCAGATGGAGCTGGAGTTCAAGCTGTGATCGTGCCGAAGGATAAATCAGCAGGGATTACTGATACGGTGCGTCGAATTTCAGTAGGGGCAGCGGATTCGATTCCGTTCGTTTCGGTTACAAATCTTGCTCGGGCGATGAAGTCTCTTCGTGAGGCCGGTGTTTGGTTAGTGGGAACAAGTGACAAGGCGACGCAAACTCTCTATGAAACTGACTTGAGTGGACCTCTGGGCGTTGTGATTGGCGCTGAAGGTGAGGGGCTCAGGCGCTTGACTGAGGAGGGTTGCGATTTTCTGGTAAGTTTGCCGATGAAAGGAAGCGTTCCTTGCCTCAATGCGAGCGTGGCTGCTGGGGTTTGTCTTTACGAAGCCCTCAGACAACGCGAAGCAAAAAAATCTTCGTGAATTCATCCGCTGTTGTTCAAGGAATCTTGACCAGTGGCCCTGTGGAGTTGCCGCTGCCTTTGCGTTGTGTATCTGATTGGCATCTAGGGCATCCGGGTTCTCAGATTCAATCGATTTCGCAAGTTTCCCACTTACTCGATGGAGTGGGGACATTTTTGGTTGTTGGTGATGGGCGCGAGGAATTGGTGCAAGGTTGGCGACCACAGGCGGATCGTCTTTGGGAAGAACTGCAGGAAAATTGTCGGCAACGAGGAGTCAAATTTTTGGCCTTAACTGGTAATCACGATCCGAGTTGCTCTTCGGAAGGTTGGCTTGAGATTCCCTCGGAGCAAATGTTGATTACTCATGGAGATATGATTTACCCCGAGACCTCTCCGTGGAGTCGAGAGCTCTTCAATAATCGTGAAGAGGTTCAACGGATTCTTGAAAAGTGGGATGCAAAGGATTTACTGACCCGTTGGCAGCAAGCTCGGGAGATCGGAGTTTGTTTGCGCCCAGATTCGAGTATGAATCCGGACTTTTTGGACTACCTTAAGCTAGCTTTTTGGCCTCCGCGACGTTTGTTGGAAGCTCTGAAGGTTTGGGGGCATTTTCCGCGAGCGGGCGCGTTATTCTTGTCCGATTTTGCTTCTCAATGTGATTCTCTTATTTGTGGGCATTTTCATCGAGGAGGGTGTTTTCATCGTGCCGAGAAGACGATTTGGAATCTAGGTTCGCTCATGAAAGCGTGCCGTGGTTATTCCATCACCTTTGCTCCTTCACAGAAGTCAAAGCGATGGCTCCAAAAGCGTATTCGGCTTGAATGAATGATTCATTAGATTCCTGAACAGGAATCAGCATTGCATCTTGGGGTCAAATCAAGGAAAGGAAGAGATGTTCGTTGACCGTATTCGTATTTTTGCCAAAGCCGGAGATGGCGGGCATGGGGCAATTTCCTTTCGTCGAGAGAAATTTGTTCCAGAAGGTGGACCTGATGGAGGAGATGGCGCCGATGGGGGTGAGGTCATGCTTGAGGTCAGTGAACACGTCGATAATTTGAAGGCTTTTAGCTATGACCCCAAGTTGATCGCTCAAAATGGGGAGCCGGGTCAGAAGTATAAACGGACGGGACGAAAAGGAAGGCCTGCAGTGGGAAAGGTGCCTCCTGGGACGGTTGTTTATCGGACTGAAGCGCGCACGGTGAAGGAAGCGGTTGAAATGCAGCATGGCGAAGGGATCGATGCCGAACCCATCGCTGATCTGGTTCAAACTGGGGACCAAATTGTGCTCTGTAACCCAGGAAAGGGAGGACGTGGGAACTGGCATTTTCGAAGTGCGACGAATCAAGCTCCAGAGGAACGCGAGCTTGGCACGGAAGGGGAACAAGGTGTCTTTTTCCTAGAATTAAGGCGTATCGCAGATGTTGGATTAGTTGGGTTTCCAAATGCAGGGAAGTCAACATTGGTGGGGGCTATGTCGAAGAATAAGCCCAAGATTGGTTCTTATCCTTTTACGACCTTAACCCCTTCGGTTGGTGTGGTTGAATTTCCGGGTTTTAAGCGCTGCACGATTGCTGATATTCCGGGTCTGATTGAGGGCGCACATGATAATCGAGGATTGGGGCATGAGTTCCTTCGTCATATCACACGGTGTCATTTGTTGTTGTTTGTGCTCGATATGTCCGGATTCGAGGGACGTGATCCGATTGAAGATTTGCAGACCTTGCGGACGGAGGTGAAGCTCTATGATGAGGATTTAGCGAAGTTTCCTTGGATGATTCTGGCGAACAAAATGGATGTTCCCGAATCGGCGGAGAACTTAAAAAATCTTCAATTGCGTTTTCCTAAGATTGAGATTGTTCCGATTTCAGCTCAGGAGGGTGAAGGTCTTGAGGACTTGAAAAAAGTACTGTGCGAAAAAGTAGGGTCCAAGCCCAAGGATGCAGTAAGAATTGAGTCTGAAGAAGAGGAGTGAGGACGCGGGTCTTTGTCTACGGAGCGCTTCGTAAAGGTGCGTCAAATAGCTGGCGGATGGAAGATGCCGAATGGCTTGGGGCGGGGAGTGTTTTTGGAACTCTCGTGAAAGTGTCTTGGTATCCCGGGTTAGTGCTAGGTGGAAAGGCTAAGGCTTACGGGGAGGTTTATGAGATCGGGAGAGAGCTACTAGCCAACTTAGATACTTTTGAAGGAGTGGGTCAAGCTGGAGTAAGGGCACCGGAATATGAACGGCGACGGGTAGAGGTGACGATGGAGTCAGGTGAATCTTTGGAGTGCTGGTTCTACGAATGGTTGCTAGGAACCGGTGGCTACGAGGTCGTTCAAAATGGGGACTGGCTTTCTGTCCCTGAATCAAAGTGATTCACTTCTTGAGCGAATTAGATGCTCAGCTTGGTAGAGATCGCGGTTAGAGGCGTTGTATTCGCCTTTGTAGTTAAGCGTAAGTTTCGAGAGGTCGAGAAGATGCCAATTGGTAAAGGTCCAGTCACCGTCTTTGCCGTCATGAGCAAAGCCTAGCAAGAGATGGTGCGCATTTTCGAGTATTTTAGAGGTCTCCTTACGAGGTGTGTAGTAAAAGGTGCGCAGAGTGCTATCTTGCGAGGTTTCTTCGTAGAGCTTGGGGTCAAGGTAGATGTAGCGATTGTTGGGGCGATATCGAATGACGAGATCGGGGAAGCCTGAGCGTTGTGTTTTTCCTTTGATTGTTTGAGGGAATTCACAAGCGAAGTCAGGATGAATATTGAGTTTTTTCTGAAGGCTGTTTTCAAAAAGACGGGAGACTTCGTTGATACGAGCGTGCCCTTTTGCTGGTGAGTCAGGCGCATTCATTTCAGCGAGCAGGGTCTCGGCGCATTCGGCGATGATATCGAGCGCGGGCTGAATGCTCTGATCAATGGGCAGAACTTTTTTTCCAGTGTTTGAAGCGATTACACTGAGGTAGGGGGTTTGGGGAGAAATAGAATTTTGAGTTTGGGGAGTTTCGTTCTGTGACTTGGAAACTTCGTAAAATTGTAAGTAACAAATCGAATACCCAAGCATTGCCCCACAGAGGAGGCAAAGAACAGAAAGAATGATGGTCAGCCGGTTCAAGAAGAGGAAGGAATGTTATTTACTGAAGGAGGGGAGTGTTCTCCGCAGCTTCAACGACTTTTGGCTGCCAGATGTAGCGAGTGAAGAGGACTTTAATAGCTGCGGTGAGAGGGACGGCCAGGAGGGCTCCGACGAATCCACCGAGGAGAAGTGACCAGAAGAGAATAGAGAAGATGACGGTCATTGGATGAAGGCCAACTGAGTCGCCGACGATTTTTGGTGCGGTGACTAGAGAGTTGATTTGCTGGACGACGAGAAAGATTGCGATGACCGCTCCCACGTAGGCCCAAGGGCTAGAACCGAGCCATTGGTGATTGGGATCGTTACCACCAAATTCGATATAAGCGATGATGGCTGCCGGGATCATGCAGAGGATGTTTCCGATGAAAGGTAGGATGCCTAGGATTGCGAGTGCGACTCCAATTAAGAAGCCATAGGGAAGTTGAAAAATAGAGAGGGTGATTCCAACTAGGATTCCGTCGATTAGGGAGACGAGAACTTGCCCTCGAAAGAATGAGATAAGGTAGCCATTGATTTCAGAAAGAGCTGATACGACCTCGTCTTTGAGTTTCGATGCTTTCAGAGGAATGAATTGGTGCCAAGATTCTTTAATTTTTGATGACTCGTTGAGGAAGTAGTAAAGGTAAACTGGGACTAAAAGGAAGCCGAGGAGGTATCCTAGAAATCCGAAAACTTTAGTGGAGGCTCGTAACCATTCGAGACCGGTGCGAACCAAAGTTTGCCAGTTTTCTTCGAGGAGAACTCCAAGTTTGGTTTGATTAAAGTTGAGTAAGCTTCTTTTCTTCCAGTAGTCTTTAGCTTCTTTAATTTGCTTGTCTGTTAAGGTTCTGGCTACGAATGTCTCGTCTTCGAATTTTTCGTCCTTTTTGTTTTCTTCCGTGACGTACTTTCCATCTACGATGATGCGCCCTTGGCGGTCGATAAAATGAAAGTCCTCTTTGTCGGTGTAAACTACATAAGGGTATGGTTTGGCCTCAATGTTTCCAGTTTCGGGATCGACTGGACTATTGAGCCAGTCGACTAAATGGCGCGCGCCTGGGATATGGTCTTGGCTGTTTTCTAAGGATTTGACGATGCTTTCGCCAAGGTTTTCTTCGTCGCCAATTAATTTACCCGCTTGCCCAATCAACTTGGGAATTAGGAAGGAGAGAAATAGGACGACAATGAGAGTGAACGCTCCGAAAACAAAGAGGACGGCTTTCAGCCGAGAAAGATTACGATTTTGCTGTAGCCAAACGACGATGGGATCGAGCAGATAGGCAACGATTCCAGCTACCACAAGGGGAACAAGAACAGGCTGAAGATAGCTAAGGACACGCCCGCCTAGCCAGATTGAACCAACTAGAATTGCTCCGAGGATAACGATACAGATGCCTGTGAGGGCTGACCACATCGTCTTTTTTTGGAATTCGCTAGGGAAGGGCATATTGGTTACGGATTCAGAAGAGAGGATAAGAAAGCGAAATCCCTGCGATTACCATGAGAAATTGTGAGTGTATTTGTAGTCGGGTTTGCGGAAGTAAAATTTTTAAGAAAATAAGGAGTCGATCTAACCATGAGGAAGGGTTTTCCTCACGGCTAGAATATCAAGCGCCAAGAGTCAGCTGATAAGATTCACTTCGTTGTGAAATCTTGCTGATTCAAGGGGCCTGAGTTGGTTACAGAACGATCTTTATTCTAAAATCCATTGTAGGTTCTGGCTACTATTATCAGATTCCCAAAGATCTACATTTTGTCCGTTGGCTCCATTTCTTCCTCCATGAATGGCAAAGGATACGCCTCTTTTAATGAGCTTATAAGCACCGCCACCGACAGATTCTTTGCGCCATTGCTGGTTATGATTTGTGGCATTGGTTTGCCACAAATAAACATTTTGATTTCTCGCTCCACCTCGTCCTCCATCGAGAGAGAAATTAGTGCCTACTTTTTGGTAGCTGTAGTAGCCACCTCCACGATCAATTTCTTCCCATTGTTGGTTTTGGTTATTAGCATTGAAACTCCAGAGGTAGACGTTTTGACCATTACTAGAATTATTACTTCCGTCTAGTGCGAATCCGGTAGCGTTACGTTTTCGGATATTAACTACTGAGGTTGTTACTTCAGTAAATCGAAGGGCGGATTCAAGAGGCTAGTGCAACAGGCGGGGGCTGTGCGTTAAGAACGAAGATATCTTGTGGAGTTTTCCAGTCGAGGCATTTTCTTGGCCGATTATTGAGGAGGTTTTCAACTTCAAGAATGCGCTCTTCGGTTAGGTCGTCAAAGCTGGTCTTCTTAGGAAAATATTGGCGAAGCAGACCATTCGTGTTTTCGTTGAGACCGCGCTCCCACGAGTGATAAGGATGAGCAAAGTAGCCTTCCGCTTCTAGTAGGTCTGAGATGAGTTCATGCCTCGCAAATTCTTTCCCGTTGTCGTAAATGATCGGATCTGTATTGGAAATAGGCGTAAGGAATCTGCTGGATTTTTCATTTGCCAAGTGAATGGGGAATTAAGGGAATCGCCATAATTCGTAGACTTGCGTGACTGGGATTTGTGATAATTTAA
>CAYUHN010000166.1:0-6418 GCA_964444495.1 uncultured Roseibacillus sp.
ACTTATAATAAGCTAATTAAATAATTTTCTATCAGGAAATAATCCTTTTTTATTCTTCGAAAAACAGATTTGAATATCTATTTTTTATAAAAAATAATGATATATTGTTACAAAATAAAAATTACATTTTAAGATGAAGATTTGTTGACCCATCAATATTCATAACATATAAAAACGATCATCTAAATATCCCTACATGAAAACGCAAATCACATCACTCGCTCTCTTGGCCATGGCCTCTCTCAACCTCATGGCCGAAACTCCTCAAAATCTACTTTACGCCGCTGAAGCCGCTCTCGAGGAAGGTCGAAGCCAAGAAGCTCGCACGGCTTTCAAGCGTATTCTCTCGCAAGACCCTGAAAACCTTATTGCGAAAGTCCGGCTCGCTCAGCTTACCGATCAAACTCCAGCAGACCAAGTTCGCCAAACGAAAACTTTATTGGAAAAAACAACGCTTCCATCAGTCGAGTTTCGCCGCCTGAGCTTAGACGAGGGCCTCGCCAAGGTTTCCGCTCTAATCGAAATTGCTAGCGATGGCCTACTCACCCCTAAGTTCAAGATCGATCCAGAACTTGCGGCAACAACCACAAGGGAGACCTTCTCCTTTTACGAAAAGAATTCCAGCGCTGGAGAAGTCCTCAATTCTTTTCTCTCTAAGGTAGGAGCTGAAGCCAGTTTTACTGGAAATTCGATTACCCTCGCACTTCCATCACCAACCTTAAGCCAATCTAACTAGACAAACTTGGTCCCATCCGAGTGCTCCCCCACACTCAACGTCGCTCCAAGCTTGTCAAAACAGTTCCCACTCGTTTTTCTCAGCGGCGTGCCAGCAATCCCATCAGTCACCGAAGCCCCCATCCTCCATACCTATGCACGATTTCCCCTCACTCTTATTCGTGGCAAGGGCTCCCATGTGTGGGACGATGCCGGACGAAGTTATTTAGACTTCTGTTCCGGTATCGCGGTGTGCTCACTCGGGCATTGTCATCCCGTTCTTGTTGAGGCCATTGAACGGCAGGCACGTCAGCTGATCCATGTTTCTAACCTCTATCATACAACCCCCGCAGCCGAACTAGCCAGCTATATCAACAAGCAAGTCGGCTTGCCTGGACGCAGTTTTTTCGCGAATTCGGGAGCGGAAGCAAATGACGGGCTCATCAAACTGGCGCGGCGCTTCGGGAACGCGACTGCCGAAGCTGAACAAAATCGCACCGAGATCATCACCTTCAATCAGTCTTTTCATGGGCGAACGATTGGAGGCATTGCTGCCACCGGACAACAAAAAGTAAAAGACGGCTTCAGCCCGCTACTCCCTGGGTTTCGCCATCTTCCTTTTGGAGACCTCTCCATTCTTGAGGAAGCAATCTGCAACGAAACCTGTGCCATCCTACTTGAGCCCGTGCAAGGAGAGGGCGGAGTCCATCCTGCCACTCCCGAGTTTCTTCGCGGCGTGGCGTCTCTTTGCAAACAACACAATTTACTCCTTCTTCTTGATGAGGTGCAATGTGGATTTGGCCGCCTTGGTGATATGATGGCTTGGAAAGCGCTCGGGGTTCCCGAACTTGAGCCAGACGGCATTTCTTGGGCCAAAGGCATGGGCGGCGGAGTCCCCATCGGCTCCTTTTGGGTCAATGACCGAACCATCGATGATTCCGGAACCACCTTATCGTCCCTTCTCGGGCCAGGAAGCCACGGCTCCACATATGGAGGCAACCCTCTCGTTACCCAAGCCTCCCTTGCTGTCCTTAAGGAAATCGAAAATGCCGGCCTCCCTGCACAAGCCCTCGAACGAGAACAACAAATCCGTGAACAAATCGAAAGCTGGCAGCACCCCCTCATTTCTAACCTTCGGGGAAAAGGCCTTCTCCTCGGAATCGTCCTCAACGACAAAAAAATTTCCCCACCAAAGGGCCAAACCCCGGCGGCCCAAATTTGTCACGCCGCATTAAAAAATGGCCTCCTCATCCCTCCTGCGGGAGCCAATGTGGTCCGACTCCTCCCTCCTCTAACAGTCAGCCCACAAGAAATCGAGGAAGCTCTTTCGATCTTAAAATCAGTACTCGACTCTCATCTCGTCGAGTAAGGCAAAGACAAAACACAGGTAAACAGCAAACAAGCCCGTGCCATACAGACACGGTGAACCACATGATACTCGCTCTCGAGAATTTTCTCGTTAGCATCAGAAAAATTGACCTCATGAACGTCCAGAAAGCCGTCATCACCTCTGCCAATCCTGCCGATAAGCATCTCCCACTACAAACCCTCGTAGATAGCGAAGGCAAAACCCGTACCGCCCTTGAAATTCTTCTTTCCGAAATCGTTTCCGCCGGAATCGACAGTATCGCAATCATTATTCCCCCTCAAGAAGAAGAACGATTTCGCAATGCTGCTGGCGAATACGCCGATCACCTTACTTTTCTCGTTCAAGAAAAACCTCTCGGCTATGGTCACGCCGTCTCGCTTTCGAAAAATTTTGTTGGCGAAGACGCTTTCCTTCTCCTCGTTGGAGATCACCTCTTTCATTCTCTCGTCGAAAAAAGTTGCCTCGCTCAAATCCTAGAAGTCGCTCGGGAAGAAAATACCTGTATTTCGGGAGTGCAAGCCACTCACGAGTCTCAGCTTCCTCTCTACGGAACCATCGGAGCCAGTCTCCGCCCCGGAAATGAGAACATCTACGAAGTCTCTCGCATCATCGAAAAACCCACTCCCACCCTCGCCGAGCAAGAACTGATTGTCCCTGGGCTACGTGCAGGCCACTACCTCTGCTTCTTCGGAATGCACATTCTCCCTGCCAAAGCCCTCGAACACCTTAGCAATGAGCTAGAGGCGAACCCTGATACCAAACCTGGCCTAACCAAAACCTTAAACCATCTCGCTAGTGTCGGTCACTACCTCGCGCTCGAGATTAACGGACAACGCTACAACCTTGGTGAACGATATGGCTTACTAAGAGCACAACTTGCCCTCTCTCTTGCCGGTCCCCACCGAGACGAAGTGATGGCCACCATCATTGAGCTTCTAGGAAAGTAATCTGCGTTTACACCCAATACTGGCTACTATGCTCATCGATATCATCACCAGCACCTCGGCTACCAAACGCGATACCGCTCTTACCGAAGCCTGCAAAAACCTCGCCCTTGAGGACCTCCTCTCCGAAGCGGAAGCTCTCGACAGCTTCCGACGCAACTGCGACAATCTCTACCATCGGGTCCGTGCGCTCTTCTTCCTCTACGCACTCCATCGCTTCCATCTACCACCTCTACTAGAACAAAAAAACGTCGGACAGATTCCTTTCACTGGCCACCAACACCTCCTTGAACGCCGCTTTCGCGAAGCCATTAACGAATTCCTGCAAGAACAAGCCACACATGGTCCCGGCGACGCCCTCTCTTCCGCTCTCGCCAGCGCTTACCATCAACTCGCCTTTCAAACTCTTGCCGACCAAGTCCGCAAATCTGTTCGCTCTGTCCGAGGAAATCAATGGATGTTCCGAATGGGTCATCCCGCTGATTACCCACTCCGTTTTCGCCCCATACTCTGTACTCGTAACGAGGAAGGCTCCTATCCGATCATTCGCGAGCGCACTCCAGTTCGCATGGATCTCACCCACAGCGCTTGGTCCGACATCTTCTTTCTTGGGATGGACTATCCCGAGGGCGCTAAAGTTATCAACGTATCCGTCAACCTCGGCTTACATGGCCGCGACAAAGAACCTGCTCCACCAATCGAAGCCTATTGCCGAGTCATCGACGAACCCGTAATCCGCCTCACTTCGGTCGACCTCAAAGCAACCGCTACTATTAATAACCTTGGCGAAATTTTTGATTTTGCCAAAGACTATCTCGGCCTCCTTAAGGCCGCTATCATTGCCTCCGGAGTCATCCCTCCAGGCACCGAAGGTAGCGGCCAACATCTCTCTCACTTTCTTGAAAAACTCGTTGGTCCTGGACGCGGAATTGAGCTCATCTCGTCGGTTAATAATATCCCAAAAGGTTCACGCCTCGCTGTCTCTACCAACCTTCTTGCTGCCTTAATCGGAGTCCTCATGCGCACCACTGGGCAAACTCAAGCGCTCACGGGCCCTCTACAAGAAAATGAACGACGCCTCGTCCTCGCCCGCTCGATTCTAGGAGAATGGCTCGGAGGATCCGGAGGGGGTTGGCAAGACTCAGGCGGAGTGTGGCCCGGCATCAAACTCATTGAAGGACAGACCGCAGAACCCGAAGACCCCGAACATGGAATTTCTAGAGGCCGCCTCATGCCTCGTCACTCCGTCTTCGACGAAGGAACCATCTCCACCAAAGCACGCCAAGCCCTACAAGACTCCCTCGTGGTCGTCCATGGAGGGATGGCGCAAAATGTCGGCCCCATTCTTGAAATGGTTAGCGAAAAATATCTCCTCCGCTCCGGTAAAGAATGGAGCGCTCGTAAAGAAGCACTCGGCCTTCTCGACGAACTTGTACAAGCGCTCAAAAATGGCGACATGAAAGGCCTCGGCCAAGCCACCACAAGAAACTTCTATGGCCCCTTGCAAACCATCATTCCTTGGGCCACCAACCTCTACACAGAGACTCTCATCGCCCGAGTCTTCGAAACCTTCGGCGACGATTTTTGGGGTTTTTGGATGCTAGGCGGCATGTCCGGCGGCGGAATGGGTTTCATCTTCGCTCCTCATCGCAAAGAAGAAGCACAGGAAGCTCTTAAAGAAATCATGTTATCTGAAAAGAAGCGCTTCGAAAAAGCCCTGCCCTTCGCCATGGACCCAGTAGTTTATGATTTCGCAATCAACCCCTACGGAAGCCACGCCGACAACCTTGATGAGAAACAAGCCACAGCAAAACTCCCACCTAGCTACTATCAAATTCGAGTTCCCCAACTTCTCAACCAAGATGGCAACTCCTTAAGCCTGCAAGATCGAGCTGACCTACAGCACTTCCGAACCGCCTCACAAAAAGACGAACGCTTTGAGACCGCTATCCAAGATCTCTTCGACACCTTGGTCCCTCAAGAAATTAGTCTCCAGAAAGAAGAAGACGGCTCACTTGCCAAACTTCTCGAGGAAAACGGCTTTGATTCTGAACTTCATGAAACAATTCGAGAAGACATCCTCTCCCGCCGCCTAGGCCTCCCCCAAAACCGACTGCCCCACTCCACGGCGATAGAAGATGTCAAAGAAGAAGACGTCCAACACCTAAGCTCACTCGGAAAAAGCCATGCGCAAACAGGAGCCAAGGCGCTTCTCAATGGCGAAGTTGGTGTCATCACACTCGCAGCCGGAGCGGGCTCCCGCTGGACCGGAGGAGCTGGCACCTGCAAGGCACTCAATCCCTTCGCTCCTCTAGCAGGGAACTTCCGCACCTTCCTCGAAGTCCACCTCGCTAAATCCCGTCGAGTAGGCCAATTTGCAAAACAAAAAATCCCTCACGTCTTTACCACCTCCTACCTCACCCATCAACCCATCAGCGACTACCTCAAAGCTGCCAAAAATTACCACTATGATGGCCCTCTCTATCTCTCACGTGGCAAATCCGTAGGACTTCGCCTAATTCCTACTGAAAACGATCTCCGCTTTGCTTGGGAAAAACTTGCTCAACAACGCCTCGACGAACAGCAAGAGAAAGTTCGTGAATCCTCTCGCTCCGCTCTCATCAACTGGGCCCATCAACAGGGCAAAGCAAGCGACTACACGGACAACCTTCCCCTTCAATGCCTTCACCCGGTGGGGCACTTCTTTGAAATGAGTAATCTCATTCTCAACGGGACGCTCGGCACCATGCTCAAGAAGCAGCCACAGCTCACCACGCTTATGCTTCACAACATCGACACCCTGGGCGCCAACCTAGACCCTACCCTTCTTGGAGCTCACCTAGAATCGGGTAAAGCCCTCAATTTTGAAGTCATTAACCGCCGTCTCGAAGATCGAGGAGGCGGCTTGGCGCGTGTTAACGGGCGCCCCCGCCTTGTCGAAGGACTGGCTATGCCGAACGAAGAAGCCGAATTCGATCTCAGTTACTATAACACGCTGACCACTTGGATCGACATCGATAAATTCCTTGCTCTCGCCGACCTCGATCGCGCCGCACTCGCCGCCGGAAACGACGAGCATCTCAAGCGTCAACTCCGTGCCTTAGCCCACCGTCTTCCAACCTACGTTACTCTCAAAGAGGTCAAAAAACGCTGGGGACACGGACAAGAAGATATCTACCCCGTAATGCAGTTTGAAAAACTCTGGGGTGACCTAACCTCACTTCCCGAAGCTGATTGCGGCTATTTTGTTGTCCCTCGCCTCCGTGGCCAACAACTTAAAGAACCGGCTCAACTCGATAGCTGGCTTCGCGATGGCTCCGCAATTCATATCGAAAATATCTGCGAGTGGTAGCTAACCCTTGCACCCAAGTTTTCGCAAAGCCCTATACCA
>CAYUHN010000167.1:0-6380 GCA_964444495.1 uncultured Roseibacillus sp.
TGAAGGACGATCCGCTCATGCAAACGATCACACAGTGAACAGGCGATTAAGTCACTAGGAGGACATTTTTTCAAACCGAGCCCCATATACGAACATTTCTAAATCAGCCTTGAAACAGAACACTGTGAAAACCCAGACGGGCAATAAAAGAACTTTGATGCAAAAGCTCTTTCGCGATAAGTGATTGTCTCACTTCAAATCTTCAGCAGTCACTGACTGTTGTTCGCGATCGCCCAACAGAAGGGCCTGTTTGATAATGCGCTCCGGAGAGCTGTCAAAACGATAACTGTGGCAATTGGGGCAAATATTAGTTGCCTCTCCAACGATCGATTCACAGCCCTCACAAACAAGATAACCACTGGGGTTATCTGCGATTTCTTGCGCTTTACGAGCGCGGGAGCTGAGTTGTGATGAAGTCGCCATAACGTTTATATTCTAATCCCAAGAGGAAACCTTGTCTCGCCATTTTTTGGCTCATAAAAACAAGACTGCGGCTTTTTAAGGGCTAGCCACCTAAGATAAACGTCAAGGAAGAGAGCTTTTGTCAAAAAATAGAAATCTCCCACCAATACAAGACCGTCGCAAATAGGCTTCCATCAAAATGAAAGCAGCGCGACCTTGAAGAGCTAAAAAGCCTACGCGACAGCCTTCTTTACGGCTGCGGCGGCTTTGCTCTTAAGATTTGCAGCCTTGTTACGGTGAAAAATGTTTTTCTTCGTCGCACGGTCAACAGCAGAAGAGTAGGTAGAAAGTGCCTCAGCAATCGCCTTCTCGTCGCCAGATTCCGCCGCAGTGTCGATTTTCTTACGAAGGCTCTTTACCTTGGTCTTGAAAACACGATTGCGAACAGTGCGAACTTCGTTCTGACGGACACGCTTAAGAGCTGATGGATTGTTTGCCATGATTTAGTTGTTTTGAAAGGGTGGGGACAAAAAAGGGTCGCGAAGCTAATCTCCGCGACCCTATTGTCAAGAAAGTCTTCAATCGAACTTCAAACTGAGATGCTTCAAGTGGCTCGGACGACCGTGGCGAGCATAATAGGTGCGTCCTTCCGGTGTACGATCAAGTGAACCGCGAATAACCTGCACATCTGCTCCAACACCTACGCGCTTGTAAAGGTCGATGACGTCACGTGATTTCATACGGATACAGCCATAACTTGCTGGACGCCCGATATTTCGCTCCTCAGGAGTCCCATGAATATAGATCAAGCGACGATGTGTATTTGCATTTGAAGACTCTTTACCTCGTAACCACATAATACGAGAAACGATTGGATCGCGACCTGGCGTATTGGGGCGAAGAACCTCCCCTGTCTGGCGACGACCTTTGAACACCGCACCCGAGCGGGCTTCATCACCAATTTTCTGCGCGATCTCAAGATTTCCTAAAGGAGTGCGATTGCTGCCGGATGCACTCCCCAGTCCAAATTTTGAAGTTGAGATAGGATAAAGCTTCTGAGGTCTACCATCTCGAACAAGAAGCATGCTCTGATCGCGAACACTCACAATCATTTCATTCCGAGTATCATGACCTGTCGGAATGCTACTGCTCGAACAGCTTGACATCCCAATGACAGCCAGAAGCATGCTTCCGGTAATTAGGGCTCTAAAAAGGAATTTTTCTAATTTCACTTAGGCAAAGGAGGTTAAATTTTATTAGTTACTGAACGGTTGGAATCACGCAATATTCGATTTTCTGAGATAATCCCGAACAAAGATGACAGCGAAGTGTATAGGAACCCAATTGGAAAAGGAAGCAAAAATATAAAGGAAACTAAATTACCTGTCACCAGCGCATCAATCTCTACGAATAAGAAGAAAAGGCCAAAGAGAAGTTCCACGATAGGTGTGATTGATTTATTCGCTTTATAGCTACCCGTCCTTTTAGCAATCGTTCCTTCACTGACGCCAGCCTGTGCAGCGTCACCATACTTGGGAGTTCTCACGAAGCCCGACTTACGATTGAGAAGAGCTTCGAAGACCGCCTTCACATTGTTGATGGACATCCCAATTCCCAAAGCAATGAGAAGAGGTAGATACTTGAGCTCCTTCACCCAATTTCCCGGATGCAGTGCTTTCTGAGATGTGATGTAGAAGAACAGGATGGAAGTACTTCCACAAGCAATAGGGATATAGAAGAGTTGCTGCACCCAGCTCGGGAAATCAGGCTGAACCTTCTGACTTGGGAAAATTAAAAATAGAAGCAAGAACAGAAGCAGATAAGCAAAATTAGCCGTCAAATGCGCGGTGGCTTCTAACTTGATGTAAAGGGGGAAGCGACTTTTCCAGATCGCAGGAAGAACTTTCTTACAGACCTGAATCGAGCCCTTGGTCCAGCGATGCTGCTGGTTTTTGAACCCATTCATATCAACCGGAAGCTCGGCAGGAGTCTCGACATCATTTAAAAAGATAAACTTCCAACCCTTGAGCTGAGCGCGATAACTCAAATCCATGTCCTCGGTGAGAGTATCGTGCTCCCAGCCTCCAGCGTCTTCGACGCAGCTCTTACGCCAGATCCCCGCAGTTCCATTGAAAGTAAAAAATCGGCCACTACGGTTGCGAGCGGTTTGCTCCAGCTCAAGGTGCCCATCAAGAAACATGGCCTGCACTCGAGTAAGAAGATTAAAGGACCGATTTAAATGACCCCAGCGAGTTTGAATGAGACCCACTTTTTCATCAGTAAAGTGGTGAATCATTTTCTGCAAAACATCAGGGTTTGGAACGAAATCAGCATCGAGGATGAAGATGAAATCACCCGTAGCAGTTTTCATTCCATTCTCGAGAGCCCCTGCTTTAAAACCTGTTCGATCCGTGCGGTGGATGAACTCCACATCGAATCCTGCTGCTGTCAAAGCCTCACACTCAGCTCGAGCAATTTCGGTGGTGTCGTCAGTAGAATCATCAAGAAACTGAATCTGGAGCTTATCCTGAGGATAGTCCATTTTAGAAACAGCCTTTAGAAGTCGCTTCACGACATGTCTTTCATTGAAAGTCGGAAGCTGAACGGTAACTGGTGGGAGCTCTTCAAATTCTGAGAGCGGCTTGGGCTTCCGTTTCGAATGCTTTAAATATAGAAAAATAATAGCTAGTCGATGAAGACTATAAGCACTCAAACCCAGCAGTACGAGAACGTAGCTGAAGAACCAAAAACCGTCGATGAGTTCCATAATAAAAAGGCGGAGACTACTTTCATAGACTCCGTCACCGCCTGCATTGCTTGAATTCAGCCCTATTGTCAAGGCAGAGTCACAATGAATATTCCTTAGCTAATTCACAGCAATTTATTAACTATCAATAACTTGAAATAATAAATAGTTAGGAAAATTTAATTAAAGACATATCAATCGCCCTCCTCTTCATCCCAAAACAAGCTCTAAAGCATTTGCGTATCAGCAAGAAGACGATAGGTGCCCTGCGCCGCCATCAGCTCCTCGTGAGTTCCGCTTTCAACCACCTCTCCACCACTCAACACATGAATCTGATCACAACCCCGCACGGTTCCCAAGCGATGAGCAATGATCAGGCTCGTACGCCCAACCATAAGGCGCTCAAGAGCCTCTTGTACCAAACGTTCGCTTTCGGAATCGAGGGCACTCGTAGCCTCATCCAAAAGAAGAATCTTGGGGTCAGCAAGAATGGCTCGAGCGATAGCGATTCGCTGTCGCTGTCCGCCACTTAGCTTCATTCCGCGAGGACCAACCAGCGCTTGATAGCCTTCAGGAATAGCTGAAATGAATTCGTGAGCATTCGCCTCGCGGGCTGCCGCTTCAACTTCCTCTTCAGTCGCGTTGGGGCATCCGTAAGCGATATTTTCATAAATGCTTCCTCCGAAAAGATGGACATCTTGAGGAACCATCGCAATGGCTGAACGTGAGACCTCCAACGGCCAATCCGACAAAGCTTTTTGGTCCAGCAGCAACTCGCCGCTACCCACTTCATGAAATCGTTGTAAAAGGGAAAAAAGCGTCGACTTCCCTCCCCCACTAGGTCCGACGAAAGCGACACGCTGCCCCTTAGCGACTTCAAAAGAAATTCCCCGTAAAACTTCGACTTCGGGGCGAGATGGATAGGCAAACCGGATTCCCTTGGCGAAAACCCGTCCAGTAACTTCCTCTCGAGTGACTTCCTCTCCTTGATAATCTTCAATCGACTCCGCGAGGAGCTCTTGCAAACGCTCATAGGCACCATTTGCCTTATTCACATTGCTGATAATCTCGGGAAAGGCTCCGAGGGACGCTCCCACAAAGATACTAAAGAGGACAAAGGCCACGAAAGCCTCTTGCGACAACTCATTCTTTGCCAACATCCCGGCTCCAAACCAAGCCACCACAGAGATGGTTCCAAACAAAACGAAAATGATAAACGCCAGAAAAATAGCCCGTGCTTGTGCTCCTTTGAGCACCACTTCGAGATAATTCTTCAAGGACTTCTCATGACGTCTCTCCTCATATCCCTCATTACAAAAGCTCTTCAAATCCGCAATTCCTTGCGCGCTCTCCTCTAGAACCACTGCGCTCTCAGCAAGGGCTTCCTGTGCCGCTTTTGAATGCCCACGCACTTTGCGGCCAAAGAACGCAATCGCCAACACAACTACCGGGAGAACCGCCAGCATGAAGAAAGCAAGCTTGGCGGAGAATAGAAAAATAAAGATCATTCCTCCCACAAAGGTCACCACCTGTCGAATCAACTGCGGAAGGGTTGTCAGGAGACCTTCGCGCACCACTCCTAGATCAGCGGTTACCCGCCCCGAAAGCTCCCCTGCTCGGCTTTTCTCGAAAAAATCCATAGGAAGGCGGACCAAATGCGCGAAAACCTCACGTCGAAGATCATTCAGAGCACTCTCACCAGCCAAAATGAATCCCCTCACCCGGAAATACGAAATCACCGCCTGCAGAGCTAAAATCGCGACTAGGATAATCACGGTCTTATTAATCCCTGCCTGAACTTTGGCTACATCCAACTCCCTAGCTTCCCCAAGGTTCACCCCTCCAATCAACTGACTTAAGAAAAACGGAAAGGCTAGCGAGAGCCCAGCAGTTACAAAAAGCGCCACGAGGGCAGGGAGAAAAATCTTCTGGTAGTTTTTCAAATACCCGAAGAATCCCAGAAATGCGAAACGTCGCTTCGGCTTCTCACTCTTTTCTCTCAATTTCTCGGGCTCACCCTCCGCACTTGGCATAGAGGAAGTGGAGAGCAGCCACCCCCTCACGTCAAATCACAAGACTGGCTCCACTTAGAATTCATACAGAAAAGCGGGATTTAATCGCCTTCTTCGGACAAAGACGCTGTCAAATTGGCATCCTCCATCGCAGCCAGCCAAAATCGGCTTATACGAATCGACCTATATCAGCCTCCGATGAACAAAGAGCCTAATTAGACTCCACAAACGAATTCAAAATCTCAGGAACCTCATCAAGGCCTTGCAGATAAGACTGAAAAGAAACCGCATCTCGCCGACTCCAACGATCCGCAAGGATGAAGTAAGTGGCATCTCGTTGTTCTGCATCAGTCACCGAAGTAATCCGGTTCATGGCTTCTTCTGGATTGAGATTCGCCAAAGCCACTGAGTAAGCAATCAGAGAGGAGTCCATCTCCGGACCTGCTTCCTGTGCATCGATCCAAGCCGTCACTTCTTCTTCCCCGGAAACCAATCGTTGCGTAATGACTTCTGGCATCAAGTGCAGTTGACTTTCCTTATCCGGTAGAGATTGCACCCAATCGTAGGCTCCCTCCGCAAACCGTTGCGACCACTGCCCCACAAAGGCTTGCAAGGCCATCAACCGATCCGCTTTTTGCTCAAGGCTTTGCAACCTCTCAACATCCGTCTCAAAGTCCTCCCGATGAGCGAGCTTCTGGGCAACGAGCTCCAATAGCATGGAACGAGTCTCATCGCTCTCCACAGAGCGCGCCCAATCGAAGGCCAGATCAGGCTGAGCCGGAACCCAATTCAGCATCAATAGCGAAAAAGCTGATTCTTGAAAGGAACTCGCTTTTGCCTTCGCAAGAAGGTCGCCAACCTTTTCGGGATTCTGGGTTCCAAGTCCCACAACGGTAGAGAGAAGAAAGATGGGCAAATCAATACCATCAACAAAGGCCGGATCCTTTGTCGCATCCAACTGCCTTCCATCCAATGATTCTTCTAGTAACTTCTCTGCCGCATCTGGATTAGTTTGAGACCAGACGAAAAAGGCGTCTGAAACCTTAGAGAAATCATGGCGAAGCTTTTCAACATTTGCGGTCTCTCGAAGAGCGTCTTCAGGATTCACCTGCAGCCAGACTTCAAACAAGACTGCGAGATGGCGAGCGACCTCCGATTTATCAGAGTTCAAAAGAATATCGCCAAGTTCAGCTTGAAAATCCTCTCGTTGAGAACAGCGC
>CAYUHN010000168.1:0-6301 GCA_964444495.1 uncultured Roseibacillus sp.
CTCGCAAGAGAGCGGAGCTCCGCGCTTCTTTGTGGAAAATGGAGTTTACTTTCTGGAAGCGGAAGAGGCTGGGAAGGTGAGTTTCGAGTTAAACTTTGACGCGCAAGTACGAGCTGGGACGAAGTCCTCAGATTTGGGTTTTCGAGTGTTCGCTACCGGTCCGGTTCCTGTTCTGTTGGAAGGCTGGGAAGAAGTGGCATTTGATGAGACTGCTGGCTTAGTGCCGAGGAAACTGGAGTCTGGAGATTGGCAGGCTTACGTTCCTCTGAGTGGTCGAGTTGGATTTCGTTGGTTCGAATCTCAAGGAGAGGAAGAAAGTAGCCTCGTCTATCAAAGCACGGGGCGTCTCGATGTGGTGGTACAAGCGGGGGTTGTTCGCCAGACCTCTCAGGTTTCACTTGAAATCTTGCAAGGTGAGATGAGCGAAGTCTTTCTCGAGGTTTCTGGAGAGGGAGAAGTTTTTGAAGTGGTAGGTGATGGGGTCATGAATTGGGAGCGTGAAGAAGGAGGAATAAAAGTGACTTTTTCTCAACCTCAGGATGAGTTCACCGTTCTAAAGGTGGTGAGTGAATTGTCATTCGATTCGCTTCCTCGTGAATTGGATGTGTTGGGTGTGACTCCAAAGGAAAGCACAAGCTATTATGGTCTTCTTCGTCTTCGTAACGCTGGTTCCGTGAAGTTGAATCTTCTCTCGGGAGAGGGGTTGATACAGCAAGCGGCCGATGTTTTTGGGAGTGCTCTGCAGAAACTTGATTCAGTCGCGGAGAGTGGCCAGTCTTTGGTCTATAGTTTTCCTGCGTCGGGGTATACTTGCCGTCTTCTTGCGACTCCTAGGGAAGCAGAAGTGACGATACGTGAGATGAGTCTCTATCACTTGGGTCTTTCCGATAGTGTGATTGAATCCGAGCTAGAGCTTGAAATCCGTGAATCGGAATTGCGTGAGTGGAGCATCGAGGTGCCTTCGGATTATGCCGTAGTCTCGGTTACGGGCAGTCAAGTAGCAGATTCTTTTGTCGCTCCGGAGGCTGATGGCGAAATGCGCCGAGTGCGAGTGGTCTTTTCGCAAGGAGTGCAAGGCCGTCAGTTGATTAAGTTACGACTTGAGAAAAATGCGGAGCTTGCCGCTGGGGAATGGAGTTTACCTCGTTTGGGGCACCCAGGGGCGAAAACTGTTTTAGGTGATCTTGGTGTCGTGTTAGCGCCAGGGAGCCGTGTTTCAGTAGGAACTGTTACCGGAGTGGCTGAGAAGCCCTTATCGGTTTTTCCGAAATCGGTGGAGGGGTTGCAACTCGCTTTTCGGGTTCGTCAAGCTGAGTGGGAAGCTTCTCTTGCGGTGGAGCTTTTAGAGGAGAGTATCGAGGCCGAGGTCTTTCACAGCTATTCTTTAAAGGATGGACGCGTTTTTGGTTCGATTTTAATCACTTACTTCGTTGCGGGTAGTCCAGTCGATGAGTTTCGAGTTCGTTTTCCTGAGGACGCGCTTAATGTTTCAGTTGAGGGTGAGGGAGTGCGAACTTGGCGGGAAGAAAATAATGAGGTGATTGTCACTCTGCAACAACCGGTGATGGGGTTGCATCAGATGCTTCTTACCTGCGAAGAGGAAATCGGCATTACGGGTGGAGTGATTCGTCCGGGCCGCTTCGAGCCGCTTGGTTTGCAGAGTGAGCGTGGGTATATTCAGATTGTGAGTCCGGTGCAGGTGAAGTCGGAAGTGACAGTGGCGACCGGAGGACTTCTCGAGCTTGAGAGTCGAGAGCTTCCAGCTGATTATCAGATTCAGACCTTCGCTCCTTCGGTGGCCGCGTTCCAATATACGAAACGTCCTTTTGAGTTAGAGATTAATGTTGATTGGTTTGCGGCAGGTGAAACGACTGGTCAATTGATTCAGTTTGCGGAGGCGAAAAGTAAGGTTTCTCGAGACGGGGAGATCGTTACGGAGGTTTTCTATCAGGTGAAGACTCGCGAGGGTCGTGTCTTGCGCATGACCCTTCCGAATCACGCTCGGCTTTGGGAAGTGACGGTAGATGGAAAGACGGCCAATGTGCGAAAAGACGGGGCCGAGACCTTGATTCCTGTTGGAAACGAAGGGGACGCGAATCAGGTTGTGGAGGTGAAGGTCCGTTATGGTTCTCAGTCAGAAGCTGCCAAACCCCACCTGAATTTACCAGCGGTTGCGGCTCCGATTTTGATGACGGAATGGTTGATCGAAGGAGATGAGAGACGGGAGCTTGTTCTGAGAGAGAAGGGGACTGATGAGTTTACCAATTTCCTAGGAGCAGCGCAGGGGTTGTCTTTAAGCACTCTTTATGCGGGAGCTGGTTGTGGGCTTTTTCTGTTTTTGGTCGTTCTCCTTGGCAAGCGCTTGCCAGGAGCGATGCTCCTTTTAACCATTCTAGCTACGCTTTTGACTATTTTGGCTTTCCCTCGGAATAGTGTGTCTTGGCAGAATCCAGAAGAAGGATCGAAGACTTTGAACGTAAGCGTTCCGGTCATTTCTGCCGGAGAAGTGGTAGAGGTTGATGTCGTCAGTCGAGAAAAGCAGGTTGTCGGGCTAGGGCTGTTGCCTTTGCTTTTGGTAGGTATCGGTGCATTGTGGGCTACGATTGGAGCGCTGCGCTTGAAGGGGGGCCATGTCTTTATTGGCGTGTTACTTTTTGGAATCGGTTGTCTGATTTCGCGAGATGCGGGCTACCTACTGTTTTTGATGATTTTGGCCGGATACGCGGCTATTTGTATTCGACTCTTTTTCCGGGTTGCGCGTGGCTCAGGCAAGGAACAGTTGAATTCAGGCGTAGCGACGAGTGTTTTGATTGGTTCTCTCTTTGCATTTACCTTGTTAGGAGGGGCTCCGGCTGCGGAGGCGAAAGTGCTGACTTCTGCGAATTCTCTCTCTCAGGCTTGGGAAGTGGATGAGGACTTGGTGCAAGCTGAGGCTGAGGTTACGATAGAGGGAGAAGTCGGAGATCGCTTTCGACTTTTGACCCAGGAGGTTATTTTACATTCCTTCGGAGGGGAAGGCATGCGGGTCGAAACAACGGGGAATGGTTATTGGGTGGTTTTGACGGAAGGAGAAGATTCTCGCGTTGCGTCCTTTAGCTACGAACTTCCTCGTACGGATGCGATGATCAAATTACCCACAATGGAAGCAGCGGTGAACACGCTTTCTGTTTCTTTTCAGGAGGGCAATTGGCAGGTGTGGAGTCCACAAGCAGCGAGTAAGAAAGAAGCTGATAGTGGGAAAAAGGTTACTCTCAACTTCATGGCCAGAAAAGAGATTCAGGTTGCCATTCAGCCAGCAAGTCGCGACGTCTTTGCCGAAGAGACCCGCTTCCGAGCGCGAGTAGAGAATGCCTATTGGCCTGGAACTCTAGTTGAGAGTATGCATCGAGTTGTGATCGAGCCGACTCAAGGGGTTGTGCGAGAAGTGACCTTAAGTTTGCCCGCCGGCTTGGTGGTCCGTTCGGTGGATGGAGTTGAGGTTGCGGAGTGGCGCTATTTGGCGAGTGAGCAGCAAGTAGTCGTTGAGCTACTGGAGCCACAATACAAAGACTTTAGCCTAATGGTGATGACGCGGGGAAGTTTCGGGCAATTACCGCTCACGTTAGCGCTTTCTCCAGTTCGCGTTGTTGATAGTGAGCAAGATGGTGGGATTCTTGCTATTCTTTCGCGGGGAACTGCACAAGCGGAAGAAGCTTCGGCGGAAGGCCTTCTCCTGCTCAATGCGGGTGATTGGAAGCCAACGTTCCTCCCCGAGGGACGAGATGGTCCGATTGAACGAGTCTATCGCTATGGAGAAGAGGAAGCTTCTCTAGAGCTAGAGGTTACAACGATGAAGCCTGAAGTTCGTCTCGAAAGTGAGCAGGTCCTTTCTCTTGGCAGCGAGCGAACCCTACTAAAAGTAGGGGCGCAAGTGGCGGTGACTCGAGCAGGGGTCTTTTCGCTTAGTTTTGCGGTGCCAGAGGGATATGAGGTGGAATCCCTGAGCTGTCAGGGAATGAGTCATTGGGACGAGGCCGAGGTGGAAGGGCGTCCTTTGGTGACTATCCATTTTGCTGAGAAATTTATCGGAAGCCGTAAGCTTGATTTGGTGTTGTCCAAATTGGGTGCGCTCTTTGCGAGCGATCAGCCTGAGGACGAAGAGAGTCTCTTTGAGGTTCCTCGCTTTCTCATGGAGGAGGCGTCTCGACAGAGTGGTCTCTTAACCGTAAGTGCGGAGCAGGGGTTACGTTTGCGAACAGTCTCTCGCCAGAATGTTTCCGAGATCGATAGTGGTAAGAAGTCGAACTTTAGTGAGAACGGAGGGCTCGCTTTCCGATTGCTTCAAAAGGATTGGAATTTGAGTTTAGCTCTAGAGGCCTTGGAGCCTTGGTTAACGGGGCAGAATCTACAGGAGGTGACATTGCGGGAGGGGCAGACAAAGACTGCCGTGAATTTGGATCTCTTGGTTGAGCATTCTTCGGTTCGTTCTATCCTAGTGAAGTTGCCACCTCTATCTGATGCTGAGGCTCGCACCTTACGCGCGAGTGGGGAAGTGGTGAATGGTCTTGCTCCAGTAGAAGGGCAAGAGGGACTCTGGGAGATTAAGTTCAAGCGACGGGTGATTGGGAAGAATCAGTTACGTCTCGAGTGGGAACGCACTGGAGAACGTTCTGAGCAAGGCGAAGGACTCTCGCTTGTCTCATTTCCTGGTTTCCGCCAGACAAGGAGCTATCTCGCTTTGCGTGCGAGCACGCATCTAGAGGTCACTACGGATACTCTTCCGCAAGGATGGCAACGATTGGATTGGAGCGCGGTGCCAGGCGAGCTACGAGCTCATAGCTTGGAAGGGGTTCCGGCGATGGTGATGAGAGTGAGCGAGGGGGAGATTGATGTCAACGTGACGCGCCATGCTCTCGCGGAGACTTTGAACTTGAGGGTCACAAAAGGAGTTTTCACTTCCGTGATTTCTCAACAGGGAGGGATTCTCACTCGTGCGGTGTTAACTTTAAACGTTAATCAGCGAAGCACTCTGAGAGTGACTTTGCCAGAGAGTGCGAGTTTACTGAATGTTCTCATCAACGATCGCTTTATCGATGTGGTGAGGGATGGAAAAGATTACCTTTTCTATGTGCTTCCCCTAGGAGACCAAAACTCGGCAAATGTTGAGTTGAACTACTTGACGAATCGGGCTGAGGAGGGACAGGCAACTGAAAATCTCGACCTTGTTTTACCCGAGCTCTCTGCGCCTCTCGAAAATATCGAATGGGAGGTCTTTGCTCCAGAAGGTTATCAGTTAGGGCGATTTAAGGGTGATCTTGATTTGGAAGAAAGCGGTGGTTGGACCTCATTTAAGAAAGCCGACTACGATAAGTCGCTCGCGGCTGAGTCTAAGAGCCAGAAAGAGAAGGCCTTGAGTGTGACTCAAATGGCGGAGCAGTTCATGCAAGATGGTAAGCGGGATGCCGCCTTGGAACTCTACCGAAACAACGCGGGTAATCCGACTCTGGATGCTGCGGCGAACGAAGATGCGCGGGTTAAGCTCCAGCAGTCCCAGATTGATCAGGTCATTGTGGGGATGTCGACAAATCGCCAGCGGGTCTATTTAGGAAACTCCTGGAATGATTTTGCGGGTCAGAGAGATGAGCAATTGGAGCAAGCCGCAGGAGGGAATCTTATTCTTCAGGGAGAAACGAATTTCCGTCCCGAGGCGGTGCAGGATAACTTGAAAGGGAATAGTGTAGAAGTGAATAGCTTCCTTCGTCGCATTGCACCGATTATGGTTCGTCATCACAGTGCGAGCGAGTCGGTTCCGCAGAGCATTACCTTTACTGTTCCGACGGAAGGAGAGAAGTTTGTCTTCCGTAGGTCTTTGCAAGTTCAGGAATCTGGAGCGCTCACCTTGAATGCAAGTCTCACTGACAAGAACGCGATCAATACCACCAGCTTGGTAATCAATCTGGCTTTGATTGTTGTCTTCGCGATTCTCTTTGCACTGATTTTCAACCGGAAGTCTTCTTCAGCCGCAAAGAGTGCAAGTGATGCACTCGACGAAGATGAGGTTACTGAGATGAGCGAAGAGTTCGAAGAAGATGAAACTTCGGAAGATGAATAGGGTAAGCTGAGTTTGAGCGGGAATCAGAGCTTGGCCTTTGGTTTTTGTCGCTTTCTACTGCGAAGGATACAAAGTTCACAAAGAGGTTTGTTTGTAAGATGATTGTACGAAAAGGCGCCCTAAAAGGACGCCTTGAGAGATGAGTCTTCTTTTTAGGTGCGCTGACTAAATGACTATCGCTTCTCAGGGTTTTTTCGAGATGGCCTGCCA
>CAYUHN010000169.1:0-6233 GCA_964444495.1 uncultured Roseibacillus sp.
GTTGAATAGTGTTCCAGAGCATTGCTTTCGAAGTATTTTCCTAAGCATTATTCTTTCTCAAACTCGCTAAAAAGGGCAAATCCATCCCTACTTACCTCGATTTTTGGCTTTTTCGGAAGACTTTTGACCTCCAACGCAGAAATCGCATTGCCGAAAACAATGAAAAAAGTTGGTAAAAGTCCTCCACGAAGTTCTTGGCATCTGTCCCTTGCTCCCCTATTTTGCACAGCCCTTCCAGTAGAGGGGTTGAGCTTTGCTCGAGAAAAGTCGAATTTCTCATCATCAAAATCCCATTATGACGACCTCATCGCCTTATCATCCCGATTTTACTCCGGACACCAGCGAATTCCTGCATTCTTTTCAGCACGAAAAGGATAATTGTGGAATGGGGGCAATTGCTCACCTCGATGGTATCTGTTCTTACGAGATCATTGACCGGGCTATCGACTCTGTCTGTAACATGACTCATCGAGGAGCAATCGATGCCGATGGAAAAACTGGTGATGGATCGGGAATTCTCACCCAAATCCCCAAGCTTCTCTTCGAAAAAGAATTGAAGCGCTTAGGGCACAAAGTTGAAAAAATCTCACAACTAGGAGTTGGTGTCTTCTTTCTTCCTCGCGAAGACGCTTCCGCGAACGAAAGTATTCGCTCCAAGGCGGTTGAATTGGCCGAAAAGAGAAAGATCGAAGTTCTTGGCTGGCGAGAAGTTCCCGTAAATTCTGAAGAACTCGGCGAATTGGGAGCAAAAAGCCAACCCGATATTCAGCATTTGCTTCTCAAAGCTCCTGCCGACTGGGACTCCGAGCACTACGACCGACAGCTTTATCTCATCCGTCGTGAATTAGAAAAAACCTTCGCCGAGACTGCCAACTTCTACATCCCTTCTCTCTCTTGTCGTCTGATGTCCTACAAGGGCCTCGCGATGCCTGCCACTCTCAAGGCCTTTTACCAGGACCTTCAGAATCCTGACTTTCAGGTCGCATTGGCACTCTACCACCAACGCTTCTCCACCAATACCTTCCCTGCTTGGCCACTCGGACAACCCTTCCGTATGATGTGCCACAATGGAGAAATCAACACCGTGCGAGGCAATCGCAATTGGTGGTTCTCACGGGAAGAATTCTTCCAAAGCGATATTTGGGGCGACGACCTCGACCTCCTCAAAGGGGTGATGTCTTCCTCCGAATCAGATTCGGCTTCCCTCGACCACGCTCTCGAAATCCTCATTCTCTCTGGACGGAGCCCAGAACACGCAATGTGTATGCTCGTTCCTCCAGCCTTTCGTCATGATCAGGAATTGAGTGAGGAAGTAAGAGACTTCTTCCACTACCATCGCTCTTTTGCCGAACCTTGGGATGGTCCTGCTGGACTGGTCTTCACCGATGGAAAGAAAGTCTGCGCTTCCCTTGACCGGAATGGACTTCGCCCCTCTCGCTACACCCTGAGCAAAGACAATCTTCTCATCATCGGTTCAGAATCTGGCACCTCCCCCATTCCTGAGGAACAAATCGCTCGTCGTGGCCGCTTAGGTCCGGGACAAATGATGTCCGCTAATACTGAAACGGGAGAGTTGCTTTTCGACAAAGAAATCAAAACGAAACTCGCTGGACAACAGAACTACGGCAAATGGGTCGATGAAAGCCGAGTCCCTCTTCGCAAATTTGTCTCCCCCAACCCACACTCGCCTACCTGTGAATTCGAGCCCGTCGCACTCTCCCAACTCCAAGTCACTCATGGCGTCACTGCGGAAGACCTCGACATGGTCTTTCCTCCCATGATCAAAGGATCCCAAGAAGCCGTCTTCTCCATGGGAGACGACATCCCTCTTGCTCCCCTTTCACGTTATCCACGTCTTCTCTTCACCTACTTCAAACAACTCTTTGCTCAGGTCACCAATCCACCCATCGACCCCATTCGAGAATGGGCCGTCATGACCCTTGCCGCCGGATTGGGACGGGAGCGAAACATTCTTAACGAAACTCAAGAACACGGAAGAATCCTTCACCTCGAGTCAGCTATCCTATTCGAACAGGAAGTCGAATTCATCAAAGAACGTTCAGTTCATGGCTTCAAAAACGCAGTTCTCGAAACAACCTTTAATGCGAAAGACGGAGCCAAAGGCCTCGAGACCGCACTCGATCAACTCTGCAAGACTGCTGAAGCCGCAGTAGAAGATGGCGTCGAAATCCTCATCCTTTCGGACCGCAACATCAATAGTGAACAAGCTCCTATCCCTTCTTTGATGGCTACCGGTGCTGTTCACCATCACCTCACTCAAACTGGTAAGCGCCTGCGCACCTCTCTTGTAATCGAAACCGGAGAAGCACGTGACACTCACCAAATCGCCTGCCTCTTCGGCTACGGCGCCACTGCAGTTTGCCCTTATCTTGGCTACGCGACCGCGCGTCAGGTCTTGCGAGACGAAAAGCTCGCAAGCAAGCACCAGTTCCCTGCCGAACTCACTCCTGAAGTGGCCATGGCAAACTACCGCAAGGCTCTTGAAAAAGGTCTTCTTAAGATCATGTCGAAGATGGGTATTTCAGTACTCAACTCTTACCAAGGCGCGCAAATTTTCGAAGCCCTCGGAATTGGTTCAGATGTCATCAATAAGTGCTTCACCGGCACCGTAAGCCGAATCGGTGGAGTCGGTTTTCAAGAAATCGCGGAGGAATCTCTCATTCGTCATCGCACCGCCTACGAAGAAAACCCGAGCGAAGCTCTCGACCTTGGCGACCCTGGTTACAATCGCTTTCGGAAATCAGGAGAATCTCATGCCCTGTCTACCGAGGTCATTAGCAACCTTCACACCTTCGTAAAAACGAATAACAAGGAAGACTATGAAGGGTATGTGGAAGCCCAACTTCGCAACCACCCCATCACCATCAAAGATCTCCTCGAGTTCAAATCAGAAGGTATCAAACCCATTTCTGTCGACGAGGTTGAGCCCGCCAGTAATATTGTCAAACGCTTCACCACTGCAGCCATGTCTTTGGGAGCACTCTCTCCCGAAGCCCATGAGACGCTAGCGATCGCAATGAATCGTCTCGGCGGAAAATCGGATTCCGGTGAAGGAGGAGAAGATCCACAACGCTTCACTCCCTACCCCAACCAAGATCTAGCCCGCTCCGCCATTAAGCAGGTTGCTTCCGGCCGCTTTGGAGTGAGCGCCTATTACCTCGTCAACTGTGACGAAATCGAAATCAAAATGGCTCAAGGAGCCAAGCCTGGTGAAGGCGGTCAACTTCCTGGTCATAAAGTTAACGGTCTCATTGCAAAACTGCGAAACACCCAACCCGGCGTTCAACTCATCTCTCCTCCTCCTCACCACGATATTTACAGTATTGAGGACCTCGCTCAACTCATTCACGACCTCAAGGAAGTCAACCCCAAGGCCAGAATTACGGTTAAGCTCGTAGCTGAAGCTGGAGTAGGAACCATCGCTGCCGGAGTCGCAAAAGCTTCTGCAGACAACATCCTCGTTTCTGGACACGACGGCGGAACAGCGGCTTCCCCTCTCTCCTCAACCAAACATGCGGGCTTACCCTGGGAGCTCGGAGTAGCGGAAACCCAACAAACCCTCGTCCTCAACAATCTACGGGATCGAGTTGTCCTTCGCACCGATGGAGGCTTCCGCAGCGGACGCGATGTCATCATTGGAGCGATGCTCGGAGCCGAGCAATTCAACTTTGGCACCATCGCAATGATCGCGATGGGTTGTGTCTATGTGCGCAAGTGCCACCTTAACAACTGCCCTGTCGGAGTCGCAACCACCGCTCCTAAGTGGCGGGCCAAGTTTAAGGGCAACCCTGATCACGTCGTCACCTTCATGATGGGCGTCGCGGAAGAAGCGAGAGAAATCATGGCCTCTCTCGGCATCAAATCCATCAACGACCTCATCGGCAAGACTCACTATCTGCAGCAACGAGAAGTGCCTGACCACGCCAAGGCCGCCACCCTCGACCTCTCTCTCATCCTCAAGGAAGCCATTCCACCAGAAGGATACTCACGCTATCGAACTCACGAGCGTAACAACGGCATCCAAAAACCAGCGCTTGATCTCAAAATCCTTGAAGATCTACGCACTCACACCCAATCGAGCGAGGACGAGAATCCGACCGCCAAGTTGATGGACATGGCCCCGTTTGCCAAAACTTATCCAGTCGTCAATACCGACCGCAATATCGGAACTCGCCTTTCCGGACGAGTAGCAGAAGCTCACAAATTGGAAGGACTTCCCCCAGAATCGATTTCTCTTACTTTCGAGGGCTCTGCCGGCCAATCGTTTGGAACCTTCCTCAGCAATGGCATCAGACTCACTCTCGTAGGAGAAGGAAACGATTACGTTGGAAAAGGAATGTCAGGCGGAACCATCATTGTCCGACCGTCCAGTGAGATATCGAAAGACTTCCAGCCTTCCAAGAACTCCATCGTGGGCAACACCCTTCTCTACGGAGCAACTGGAGGAGAACTCTTTGCCAACGGCCAAGCAGGTGAACGCTTCTGCGTGCGAAACTCAGGAGCCACTGCAGTCTGCGAAGGAGTTGGCGACCATGGCTGCGAATACATGACCAATGGCCGCGCGGTCGTTCTAGGCCTTACCGGAAAAAACTTCGGCGCAGGAATGTCAGGCGGAGCCGCTTATGTCTACGACATCGATGGTCAATTTCAATCTCGCCTCAATGAAGAAATGGTTGTCGCTCTCCCGATCGCTCGTGATGCTGACATCGCGGAAGCAAAAGAGCTGATCGAACGCCATCAAGAACTAACAGGTTCTCCCCTCGCGAAAGAACTCCTTTCCGATTGGGAAGGAACCTTGACACGTCTACTCCGAGTCATTCCAAAGGACCGTTACACGATGGAACAAGAAGAAGCCAAACACGAATCAGCAGTCGACGAGCCCCTCGCACAGAGCTAACCAAAGCCAAACGAGAGCTATTCGAGTCAGCCCGAAATAGCACTATATTGAACTCCATCCAGTAACGGACGGAACGCGGGTCTTTAGCCCGCCCCCGTTATTATAATTAGCCGGCAAGGGCCTTACTTCACTCGAAGGCTCTCAAGTAACTTCAGCTTGTCATCGAGAGTAGAACGCCACAAATCTGTCTCGTTATTGAAACAACCCACAAAGCCCAGCATCTCGACTCAAATTCTGCTGGAATAAAGTGGTCATTTTAAGTATTCCGTTCCGCTCAATGAATCTCCTTCGGCAGAGCTTCTCAATCCTTTTGGCCATCCTCATGGCCAATCCGGGATGTTGCTGCACGCTCAAGAAGGTGTTCCATTCAACCACTTCAGAAGAGGTGACTTCGAAAGTAGTCCCTAGCTGTTGTTCCGCCCCGCGTCCTCCTGACGAATCCGAACCCGAACCATCCGACTGCCCCAACTGTCCTTGTGAAAAGCTGACTTCGTTTCACGAATTCGAAAGCGCATTTCAGATCGGTTCTGACTATTCTTCTGAGTTAATCCAGCCTGACCCCGAGCATCTCGTTGCGCATTTCCCCACTCTGCGCCCTCCGCAAAATGCTCCCCCAGCAAACGAATCACCTCCCCCTCTTCTTTGGCTTCTCTTTGAAAGCTTTCTTCTTTGATTGTTCCTTAGTGGGTTTGATGCCCTGAACTCTTGGTTCTCTGAATACCAAGCTTGTTTCACATCTTTGACTACCTGCTACCTGAAATGAATCGAGTCCCTCCTCTTTGGACTCTTCCCTCTCTGCGCATTCCGCAGACTGACACGTGTATTTTCGGTACCGTCACGTGCTCTGATTTCCACATGGCACCACACAATCGTTGAAGAAATTATGAAAAAAAAATTACTTCTCGCCTTTATTCCTCTCCTTCCGCTCTCCGCCTTTGGATGAGACGGATGAAAACTCACTGCACCGCCAGTTGGCGGTGATTCTATCGTAGATCGATCCACTTTCAGCTTTGCTTTTGACTACCGCCATCGAAAAAACGATGACATTTTCCGAGGCGATTCTCATATCGGGAACCCGGATCAAGTGACTACCGAGTTTCATCAATTTTCTCTCTCCGGTTCCTATCGAATGGATGAAAACTGGCTCTTCACGGCACGTATTCCATTTACCAATGCTACTCGAAGCGAGCGTAACCAACCCGACGTCAATATTAGTGGCCTCGGTGATGTGAGCATTGCGGCGATCTACTCGCCGTGGACGAGTAATGATTCTCCGTGGAGCCCTCTAAGCTTCAGCGCTGGATTCATCCGGAAT